>NZ_JBNHFF010000152.1:0-8263 GCF_059089965.1 Arthrobacter sp. SPT-J7 | reverse complement strand
AACGTGTCAGCGATCATGGTGGCCGACGCCGGTCCTCCGGGTTCGGTGCCGTCCGTTACGGTAGTGCCCGTGCCGGTCCCGGCCCCGGTTCAGCCGGCGGTCCACGTCACCGCGATCCCGGTAGACCCCCCGGCTGACGCGGGCACGGAGGACCCCTCGGGGAACGACGGGCCGACGATGGCTGGCGGGCAAGCCAAGGCGGAGGACAAGAAGGAACTGGACGACCCCTCCACGGCCGCCATCTCCATCGTTGACGTCACGAAGAACTGAGCGCGGCCGCCACGATCCCCTCCAGCTCGCCGGCCGTACCAAGGTCGTGGGGACGCACAACCTCGTTGTCGGCGACGTAGAAAAAGGCCGCCCGCACGTCCTCGAGAGGTACCTCCTTCAGCCGCGCCCAGGCAAGGCGGTACACGGCAAGCTGCACCGACTTGGTCCGCAGCTGCGCGGCCGCCGGCCGCCGCCCGGTCTTCCAGTCCACCAGCTCCCACCGGCCGTCGGCGTCCCGGAAGACCGCGTCAATGCGCCCACGCACGACGACGTCACCCACCCGGGTCTCTACCGGAACCTCAACATAGGCGGGCGAGCGTTCAGCCCACGGGGACGCCTTGAAGGTTGCCACCATGGCGTCAAGGTCGTAGGCAGCATCAATGTGGTCATCAGAGCCGGGGGCGTCACCGAGGTCAAGCATTCCGGCGGCACCGAAGTATTGCTCCACCCATTCGTGGAAGGCGGTTCCCTTCCGTGCTGACATGCCGGGTTCCCGCGGCACGGGCCTGCGGAGCCTGCCAAGCACCGCGGCGGGGTCCTCCCGCAGTTCCACCAGGGTGGATGCAGAGATGTGGCCTGGCAGGTGCACTTCGCGGCCGGCGCTCCTCCTGGTGCGTCGTTCCAGCAGCAGCGCCGCTTCCCGGGCCCATCCCCGCGCCAGTCCCGTCAGCTCCCTGCCAGGACCAGCCTGCCCTGGAGGTGCTTCTGCTGGATGCGGGACCGCGAGGACTTCTCCGCCGCTGTTTCCGAGGGCGGCAAGAACCCTGGCAGCGGCTGTTTCCATGGCCTGCCGCCGTCCGCCCGAAAGGCGCAGCCGCTCCCCCGTGCGCGGATCCACCGGCCCTTCAAGGGGGTCATAGGGCCAGCCGGCAACTTCCGTTTCAAGGGTGAGCGGGCTCTCCCCGGGAAGGGCGGCTTCTTCCAGAGACCCTGGATGGATTGTCGCAGCAGCCCGTTGGTCACCTTCGCCCACCGTGGTGAGCGCCTCGAGCTCGGCAAGGAACGGCGACATCCCTGCACGCCCCGCACGGGATCCCACCCAAGCGGGACTGGACGCCCAGAGGACGTGCTTGGCCCTGGTGTACGCCACGTAGGCGAGCCTGCGTTCCTCTGACTCGCCGTGGGCCTGGACGGCCGACTTGAAGTCCTTTTCAGCGTCCAGCCAGCCCTTCTGGTCCGGCTGGTCGAGGTCCCACTGGGGAAGGTCGGCGCGGTCGCCCCGGAGCGGCCAGGGCAGGGCAGCCGAGCCGCTGCTCCACCGGGAGTCCCTGTCGCTGGGAAAGGCCCCCGCATTCAGCCCGGGGACAAAAACCACATCCCACTCGAGGCCCTTTGACGCATGGACTGTCAGCAGTTGCACGGCCTCCCGGTTAACATCGCTGGCAGGCGCTTCCAACCCGTTTTCCTCCGCCGCGGCGGCTTCCAACCACGCCAGGAATGCGAGGATGTCCACACGCTGGGACGTGCGCAGGAATCCCGCGGCGGCGTCCTGGAAGGCGTCAAGGTTGCGGCGGGCCTGGTGGATGCTGATGCCTGGCCGCGCGGCCACTTCAATGTCCAGCAGCATGGCCCGCTCAACCTCGCCCAGCAGGGTGGTCAGGTCATCCCCGAGGTAGCTCCGGAGTTGCCGCAGTTCAGATGACAGCCGGGCCAGCCGGCTGCGGGCACCGGCGGTGAGCGACCTGCCGTTGGCGGACGTCCAGCCCTCCCGGGGCAGCCAGTCCAGGGCTTCCACCAGGCTGGCACCGTCAGTCAGATCGCTCTCGAGGACCGTTTCACGGGTGTGGTCCGGCTGCTCGTCAAGGAACCGTTCGGCGACGTGTCCACGGCGGCGCGCCAGTTGGCTGGACCAGTCGCGCAGTGCCATCAGGTCGGCCGGGCCAATGCGCCAGCGCGCACCGGCCAGGAGGCGCATCAGCGAGTCGGAGCGTCCGGGGTCGGCAAGCACACGCAGCGTCGCCACGAGGTCCACGATCTCGGGGGTATCCAGGAGTCCGCCAAGTCCGACGATCTCATAGGGGATCCCCCTGGCTTCAAACTGGCGCCGGATGGTCTCCATTTGCGCGCGGCGGCGGCAGAGGACGGCAAGGGCGGGCGGTACGGGGGTTCCGTCGGCTTTGAGCTCAAAGTCCGTCACCCGGTACTTCAGAACGTCCTCTGCGAGCGCGGAGGCTTCATCGACATCTGTCCCGAAGCGCCCCAGCACCACCGTTCCCTCAACTGCACCCGGGCTGGGCTGCAACGGTGGCACGTCCGCTGCTGCCGCCCCTCCCCCGCCGGCCGGTCCCCGCTGGGCTGCTGCCTTGCCCAGGGACTCGGACATGACGTTGGCTGCCGAGAGGATGGACCGGCCGTTCCGCCAGGCCGTTGTCAGGTAGGACGTGGGGGCAGGGGTCCATTTTCGGTCGCCGTCGGGATCACTGGCTACGGGGAATTCGCGGACGAAGTGGAAAAGCTGCCCGGCGGAGGCGCCGCGGAAGCCGTAGATCGACTGGTTGGGGTCGCCTACTGCGGTCACTGCATGCCCGCCTCCGAACAGCCGGGAGAACAGCACCAGCTGTGCATAGGAGGTGTCCTGGAATTCGTCGAGCAGCACCACTTTGTACCGCTGCCGTTCCATGTGTGCGGCCAACGGGACATCCTGCGCCACCTTGGCGGCGAGCGCCACGAGATCTCCGAAGTCAAGAGCGCCCCGCGCCCGCTTCGCTGCGGCGTACCGGCCCACCATGTCCGCCACGCTGGCCCTGGTCCGCAGCATGCCGGCCAGCTCGGCCGCGGCCTGGGGCGGGTTCTTCTTTTTGCCCGCCTGGTACGGCAGGGATTCGAATTCGGACAACCTGGCCATCAGCCAGGCTTCCACGTCCTCTGGCTCCTGGAGGTGCTCCGCGCATTCCCCCGCCAGCTGGATGACCGCCTTCACCAGGGTGGACTTTGCAGAACGGAAGTGCGCGTACTCGCCGTCGTAGGCCTCCACCACTTCACTGGCCAGCTGCCAGGCCTGCGCTCCGCCGAGGAGGACTACGTCCCGCTCCACGCCCAGCCGCAGTCCATAGTCGGACACGATGCCGCTGGCAAAGGAGTGGTAGGTGGACACTTTGGGCTCGAGGGAATCACTGCTGACCAGCTGCTCCGGGAACAACCGCTGCGCGGTGTCCAAGGTGGCCAGCCGCTGCAGGGCAGCCAGCTTCGCCCGGATCCGGGACGCGAGCTCACCCGCGGCCTTGCGGGTGAATGTGACCCCAAGGACTTCCTCTGGCCGGACCCAGCCGTTGGCCACCAGCCAGACGACGCGGTCGGCCATGGTGGCGGTCTTGCCCGATCCGGCGCCTGCGATCACCAGGCGCGGAGTCAGCGGCGAACTGATGATTTCCGACTGCTCCTGGGTGGGGACGTTTTTCTCGCCCAGGAGCAGCGAGAGTTCTTCCGGCGTGAACCGGGGTTCGGGGAGCCGGGGCATGATCACGGCTGTCTCCGCACTCATTCGGTGACTTGCCTTCCGCGTACGCACAATGGACACACTTCGGGGAGCCGGCAGCCGTGTCCGCCGTGGCTTCCCTTCGCTGGATCATGCCGTGCCAGGAATTCCCTCCCGGCCATCACAACGGCGGCCTCCTTCACCATGTCCAAGGCCCAGTTCTCCTGGGGGTCAAGCGGATCCTGCTGCTGGATGCCTGGATTTTTTGTTCCCGTACCTAGTTGGGCGAGTACTGCACCACCGGGAACGGCAGCCGTACTCCCCCCGGGGCTTTCGCTGAAGCCGCCGGCGAGGACTGCGGCCTGGTAGGCGCCGAGCTGCGGATGCGTGGCGAGTTCCGCTTTACCTGGCTGGCGTTTTCCTGTTTTGAGATCCACGATGACCAACCTGCCCTCATTGTCGATTTCCAGGCGGTCCACTTGGCCCCGCAAGACTGCTGCGCGCGCAGAACCGTCGTCCATCACCACGTCCGCGAGGGCCACCTCAAAGTCCTGCTCGACCCCCAGCAGGCTCCGGCCCTCGCTCCTCATGACCAGAACATACTGGGCAAGCTTGCGGACCATGGCCTCCGCCCGCTGGAAATCCAGTCTTCCCTCCCAGTTGTCCTTCATCCCGAGGGCGGGCCACCGGTGCACCAGTTCCGCGACGTACTCTGCGCCTGACGCATCCGGCAGTTCCTGTGCAATGGCGTGGACCAGCGTGCCCAGGCTCCTTGCGAAATCAGTGGCCGCTTCGCCGCCTGCAGCCTGCACGAACCAGTCCAGCGGCGACTTCTGCACCGTCTCAACCTTCGACGGCGAGACAAACACCGTTCCGCCGGGGGGAACCACGGGATGGGACGAGGTCAGCTGCGGCAGCCCCCACCAGCTTCCGGGATGCGCGCCGGCAACGGGGGGGTCGGCGGCCGCGAGCCGCGCGAGGACCCTGACGGCTTCCTCCGCCTCAGCCTCTTGCTTTCCGTTCAGCTGGGCATGTTGCCGCAGTTCGGCGACCAGCGCACGCAGGGTCATGGGGCGCTCCACCAGCGTGAATCCCCGGCCCGCCTGGTCCGGGCTGAGGGGTGAGACGTAATCCAGGAAGGAGGACGGCTGTTCGTCCTCTGAGGAGACGGCAGTGCAGATCAGGAGCTCCTGTGCCCTCGACACCGCCGTGGAGAAGCTTCGCAGTTCGTCATACCGGATATCCCGCAAACGGCTCAGCGGGTCCCGCTGCAGCGCGTAAGGTGCTCCGTGTTCAACGGCATCGGCGTACAGCGTGCTGCCCAGGAGTTCGCCGCGTAGACGCGTATTCGGCCATATGCCTTCCTGGAGCCCGGCAACCAGGACCACAGGCCATTCCCGCCCTGCTGCGCTGGCAGGAGTCATCAGTTCGACGGCGTCATCCAGCTGGGCGCGGGCGGCCAAGGTGTCCATGGGGAGCTCCTGGTTCAGCAGGTACTCCAGGAACTGCTCCGGACCGGCACCAGGCATCTGGTCAACGTACCGTTCAGCAGTGTGGAAAAGCGCCATCATGGCGTCAAGGTCCCGGTCCGCGCGGGCACCATGCGGCCCGCCGGACAAAGCCGTGTCCGTCCAGGCAGTGGAAAGACCGGTGGAATTCCAGAGGGCCCACAGCACCGACTCGGCGTTGGCACCCGGCTCGAATGCAGCTTTCCGGCCTGCCTGGATCATGCCTGCAGTGCGCCGTGCGGCGCGGCCTTCCATGCCGAGGGAGGACAGGGCCCCCGGTTCGAGCAGGGCTTCGACGAGCAAGGCATCACTGGTGCGGCCCCCGCCGCCCAGGAGCTCTTCGCGCCTCAGCGACTGCCGCAGCCGGCGCAGCTCGATGGACGTGGCGCCGCCAATGCGGGAGGTCAAGAGGGATACGGCTGTTTCGGGTGTCAGCAGGGCGGGGTCAAGGGCGACCGCAAACGCGTCGAGCAGGGGCCGCACTGCCACTTCGTCCCGGACGGCCGACTCGGCCACAGGCACACGAACCGGGATCCCTTGGCCTGACAGGTAACGCTGCAGCTCGCTGACCTGCCCTCCATTACGCACAATCACCGCGATGTCGGCCAGGTCCCGGCCGTGGTTAATGTGCTGATCCAGGATGCGCTGGGCCACATACCGGAGTTCATGCACGGCCGACGGCACGAGGTGGGCTTCCACCACTCCCTGCGCCCTGTCCCCCTCCGGCTGTTCGAGTTGCCTGGCCGACTGGCCACCGGCCCGCTGTGAGATACGTGCGGCAACGCCTAGCCACGCGTTGGCCAGCGCCGGTGTGTGCCGGTGTGCGTATCGCAGGGGCCGCTCCAGGGCGGGGACTTGCGGCGCCAGCAGGCGCGGCAGCTCGGCCACCAGATCCGGGCGCGCTCCCCGGAAGCCCTGGACGACGGTGTCCGGGGAGAAAGCAATGAAGCAGTCCATCCCGCGGGCGATGTCCGCCAGAAGTTCAAAGACGGCGGGGTTTGCCTCCTGCACGTCGTCAACAACGATCACCTGAAGGCGCTCGCGTTCGGCAGCCAGGAATTCAGGGACGTCCTGGAAGATCTGGCGTGCTGCGGTGATGATCCCCGCTGGATCAAAGGCTTCTGGCATCCTCAGGTCAAGGACGTCACGGTACTCCGAGTACAACTTGGCGGCGGCAATCCAGTCAGGCCTGTCGCACTGGCGGCCCAGGTGGGCGAGGTCCGCGGCTGTGAGGCCCGACTCGATGACACGGTCGAACAGCTGCCTTACTTCCTGCCGGAAGCCTCGCGTCTCCAGCGCTCCCGTGAGATCGTCAGGCCACGGCAGCTCCAGCCCTGGCAGGCGGTGGCCTTCGAGGAGTTCCTTGATGATGAGGTCCTGCTCCGGACCCGACAGGAGGCGCGGCGGCCTTGAGAGGGGCAGCACTCCTTCGGCCTTGGCGCGCCGGAGGACATCGAAGGCGTAGGACGCCCAGGTCCGGGCCGGCGTCGTGCTCAGGCTTCTGTCCAGCCGGGCGGTGAACCGGTCGCGAAGGGAATCAGCCGCGAGCCGGGTTGGGGCCAGGATGAGCATCCGCTCGGGGTCAACCCCGTCCCGCAACACCCGCGTAACCGCCGCTTCGATCAGGACGGTGGTTTTGCCCGTGCCCGGCGCCCCCGGTACCAGGACAGGTCCGGATCCTTGTGCCACATCAACAGCTGCCTGCTGATCGGAGGTCAGCGACGGGGCTTCCGCGTGGATCCGCCGGGGCGGCAGCAGTTTGAGGCCAGGAGGAGGGCCGGGCTGGCCCGGCTGCATTGTCCCGCCATCGCTCAATGCTCCAGCTGCTGTAGCGAATGCGGCCTCAAGGCCGGTTGCTGATTCGTGCCGGTACTCGTCGCGGGGACCTGTGAAGGGAAGTGTTACTGTCACGCCGACATTCCATCATCAGCCACCGACAATTTATGGACCTGACGCTCCAACTTCCCGGCTACGGCGTCGATGTGCTCAAAATCTTCTGCTGTCGGCGCCCAGCGTGCGGCGGGAAAGTCCACCCGCCAGGAGCCCTCCCCCGTCCGCAGGTAGGTTTCGTGGTCGCCTGTGAGGGGAGTTCCCTCCTGGAGGTAGTGGCGCAGGGCTTTCACTTCATGTCCCTCGGGAGCGTGTCCGCTCGCCTTGAGGACCCGCCACCACGGAACGTCGCTGCCGTAGTGGCTCATGACTGAGCCGATCTGCCTGGGCCCGCCTGATCCCAGCAGTTCGGCGACGTCCCCGTACGACACTGCGGATCCGGCCGGAACCAGCCTCACGATGGCCAGTACCGCCTCCACATACTCAATCCGCATTGATCCAATGTAGCCGCAGTGGCGCTCCCGGGAATTGTCGGTGGTCCCCGTTAGCGTGGATGCATGAGCACCTGGAACACCCTTCCCCGCGCAGCCTTCGACCTGGAAACCACCGGCCGCAATTCGCGTGCCGCCCGGATAGTGACGGCGTCAGTCACCGTGGTGGACCACATGGGTGAGGTCATCAAGGAACATGAGTGGCTGGCCGATCCAGGGGTTGAAATACCTACCGAAGCCAGTGATGTGCACGGCATCACCACTGAACAGGCCAGGCGCGAGGGCAGGCCTGCCCGCGAGGTGACGCAGGAGCTCGCGGCAGTGCTGCAGGGGCTTTTCGACGCCGGTACGCCCGTCATCGCGTTCAACGCCAGTTACGACTTCACGGTGCTCGCAGCGGAGTCGGCCCGCTACGGGGTCCCGCAACTTACCCGGTTTCCGGTCCTGGACCCTTACATCATGAACAAGCAGGTGGACCGTTACCGCAAGGGCAAGCGAACCCTCACTGCATTGTGCGAAGAGTATGGCGTGGTCCTGGACAACGCCCATACGTCTGCCGCAGATGCCCTTGCTACCCTGAAGGTCCTCGACGCCATGGCCGGGAAATTCCCGAAACTGAGCATGCCCGCCAGCCATCTGCACCAGCTCCAGGTGGACTGGGCCGTGAGCCAGGCCGCGGATTTCCAGGGCTACCTCCGCAAGACGAAGCCCACAGCCGTCATCGAAGGCGACTGGCCCGTGCTCCCGCC
>NZ_JBNHFF010000151.1:0-8307 GCF_059089965.1 Arthrobacter sp. SPT-J7 | reverse complement strand
GGCAGCCCACTCCGCCTGCTTCTCCATGGCCTTCAGCCATGCCCTGGCCCAGGCCGGCCACGCGCCGGAGGAAGTCAACACCAAGGCTGACGTCACCTTCGTGCCGGGCACCGGCATCACCGGCAGCCACCTGACGATGTCTGCCCGCATCCCAGGAATTTCCGAAGACGAGTTCCAGAAGATCGCTGCCGAGGCCAAGGTCGGCTGCCCCGTTTCCGGCGCCCTTGCCAGCATCGACATCACCTTGGACGCTACGCTCGAGGCCTGAACCGCTTCCCGCGCTGGCACTAAAAAGCCCTGCCTGGCCGTTCCGGCCAGGCAGGGCTTTTCCGTTCTGCGGGGTTACCTGCCCTTACCGCGTGGCGGCAGCGGCGCAGGCCGGAGCCGGCGGTAGCCTTCGCGTGCCGGCGGACGGTCGGTGGGAAGCTCCTGCACCATCTCCTTGAGTGCCCCAATGCCGTATTCCAGCTGGGGATCCCGACCGGCTGCATAGGCGTGCGGCGGATAGGTGACCTCAATGTCCGGGTCCACGCCGTAGTTCTCGACGCTCCAGCCCACACCGCCGCCGAACCAGGTAGCGTACCGCGGCTGGGTGACACTGGTGCCGTCTGCCAGGGCAAACCTGTTGTCGATGCCCACCACGCCGCCCCAGGTGCGCGTTCCGATCACGGGACCGATGCCCCGCAGCTTTGACACCTGGGTGATGATGTCACCGTCCGACCCGGCAAACTCATCGGCAAGGATGATGACCGGCCCGCGCGGCGCGTGGTGCGGGTAAGTCCGGGGCTTCTCAGCCCGCGGCATGCTCCAGCCGGTGACCTTACGGCCGATCAGTTCAGCCACAAGCTGGGAGGTGTGCCCGCCGCGGTTGCGCCGCACGTCCACAATGAGGCCGTCCAACGCCGTTTCGGTGTCGAGGTCACGGTGGAGCTGGGCCCAGCCGTTGGCCATCATGTCCGGGATGTGCAGGTATCCGAAGGTGCCGCCCGAGGCCTCCCGGACGGTCCTCCGGTTTGAAGCAACCCATTCCTGGTACCGCAGGCGCTCCTCGTCCTTGACGGGGACGACCGCGACCCGCCGCTGCCTGCCGGCTCCGTCGCCGTGCGCTCCGCCGTTGAGGAGTGTCAGCTCCACCGGCCGGGCGGCCGCCCCCACCAGCTGCATCGCCGGGGTCACGGTTCCGGACAGCGGAACGCCGTCGATGGCCAGGAGGACGTCTCCGGCCTTGGCACCGACACCGGGCCGCGTCAGGGGCGACGTTGCGAGGGGGTCCGATGACTCACCGGCAAGGATGTGGGTGATCTCCCAGCCCGCCGCTGTAAGGGCAAGGTCAGCCCCAAGCCGGCCCTGGCCATGGCTTCCGTTCTCCGTGACGGGTGCGGGCCGGACATAGGCGTGGGAGGTACCCAGCTCACCGTGCAGTTCCCACAGGAGGTCCACCAGGTCGTCGTGGGAACCCAGCCGGTCAACCAGCGGACGGTAGCGCTTATGGATGGACTCCCAGTCCTGCCCTGCCATGTCCTCGGTCCAGAAGAAGTCGCGCTGCAGGCGCCATGCCTCGTCGAAGGCCTGGCCCCACACGCTCAGCGGGTCCATCATTACCCGGATCCGACCAAGGTCCACCTTGACCAGCTCGCCTGATTCCTCGTCAGCCTTCTTGTCCGCCGGTACAACGCTGACCTGTTTGTCGGAGATCAGCACCACTTTGGTGCGGTCGCCGGAGAGCCGGAAGCTGTCCAGCCCTTCCACGAGCGTGGACTGTTTGCGGCGGGCGAGGTCGAAGCGGGTAAGGCTGGGGCGGGCATCCTTGTCGTCCTGATGGGCTTTGCCGTCACCGGTGACTCCGGCGAGGGCCCAGTCGAGCCACAGCAGTGCCCCGTCGGCTGCCTTCAGGGACGTGTAGTTGCCCTGGGGTACGGGGACGCCGATGACGCGGTGGGCGAGCCCCTCGGGATCCACCCTGACGTCCGGCACTGCTGCCGCAGCTTCCTGCTTCGGTTCCCCGGCTCCGTCGCCCGCCGCGGCTTCCCCAGCGTCCGGATCCACCGACGGACCAAACGGCGACGGCGTGTCAGCCGCCAGTGCCACGAGGTACGGCTTAATGGGGCTGGGGAAGGAGAGGTCAAAGGAGTGCCCGTCGTAGACGGGGTCGAAGCTGCGGTTGGAGAGGAACGCCAGGAACTTACCGTCCGGGGTAAAAGCCGGCGAGGTGTCGCAGAAGCGCCCATCGGTGACGTCCACCAGGCCGGAGCCAAGATCCGTTACCTTGGCCAGCCGGAGCCGGCTGCGCGAACCGAAGGAGGTGACGGGTTCGGACCAGACCAGCCATTGGGAATCCGCTGACCAAGCAAGATCCGTGACGGTGCCTTCACCGATGCTGGCCACCACTGTCAGTTCCCCCGTCCGGGTGTTGGCCGCGTAGACCTCGCCTAAGGACGTACCCAGCGCAAGCCAGTCACCGTCCGGGCTGGCCTCAAGGGAGCTGGTGCGGGTGGGGCGGGGGAAAGCGATGCGGGTTGCTGCTGCGGGAGCAGGAGCCCCGGCAGCTGGGGGGGCGTTCTCCGGCGCGACGTCAGCCTGCTGGTCATCCCTGACCGCGGGAGCGGGACCGGCTCCTGCCAGGACCGCAGCCCCGGCGGCCGGAACAGGCTGCGGTAAGGCTACGGCGGCTGTGTCCCGTCCGGGCCCTGAAGCAGTACCGCTGCTTGGCCCTCCGGCGGGCGTGGATGTCCCCACGACGCCTGCTTCCGTTGTTCTGCCGGGCACCGGCGCGGCAACGTCCTTGACGTACAGGGCTTCGACGCCGTCGTGGTCCGCCACGTAGGCCAGCCGCCCGTTGCCAAGAGGCCTGGGAAGGCGGGCACGGACGCCCGGCGTTGCTTCAATGATCCGGGAAGGCCCGTCTTTGTGCCGCAGCCAGTGGATGGTGCCGTGCGCTTCGACTGCGCTGGCCGCCCCGGCGCCGTCCGGGACTGCCGCGGCAAGGTGCTTGCTGGTGTTGAGCAGTGCCGGGCGCCGCGACTGGGAAGCAGAGCCCAGCGTGATCTCCAGCCGCACGGGGTCGGAACCAAGATCAGCAAGAACCCAGAGCTCGCCCGCGGACTCGAAGATGATGCGCTTGCCGTCGGAGGCGGCATGCCGCACGTAGAAGTCCTCGTGGTCCGTGTGCCTGTGCAGGTCTTTTCCATTGGGAAGGACCGAGTACAGGTTGCCGTAACCCTCGTGGTCGGACAGGAATGCGATCCGGCCGTCCACCCACATGGGATCAGCGAAGTTGCCGTCAAGGTCGGGGAGCAGGCGTTCAAATTCACCGTTGCCGTCGTTGTCCAGCCAGAGCTTTCCTGCGGTGCCTCCGCGGTAGCGCTTCCACCAGGCGGGTTCGCGTGACAGCACGCTCCCCACCACCACCGGGCGCTCGTCACCCACTTCGGGGCCGAAGGCGACCGACTCCACCGGGCCGAACGGCAGTTCCTCGGCCCAGCCGCCCTCAATGGGCACGCTGTAGGCGTGCGTGTGGCGGCTTTCGGCCTGGCGGAAGGCACTGGTGACCACGACGGAGCCCTTGGCGGTGAAGCCCTTTACCCGGGTGGTTCCGTGGCCGAAGTAGGTCAGCTGCCGATAGTCGCCGCCGTCCACCGCTGCGGACACCACCTCCGGCGCTGTTCCCTGCACCACGGTCCACACCAGCCTCTGTCCGTCCGGGGTGAAGCGGGGATTGCGGGCGGGCAGCTGCAGCGAGGAGACGCGCCAGGCACGCCCTCCGCCCAGGGGCGCAATCCACACGTCATCCTCAGCCACGAAGGTGACCAGATCGCCGTGCAGATGCGGGAAACGGAAGTAACTCGAAAAGGTCATCGTTTGATCATAGTCAACCCCCGCTAACCCCTGTTGGAGGTGCCTGCTCCGCCGCCGCCGTGGTGTGATGGACCCCATGCGCATAGTCATCGCCGGCGCCTCCGGCCTGATCGGTACCCACATGTCGGCCACCTTCCGCGGCGCCGGCCACGACGTCGTGTCCCTGGTCCGGCGGGAGCCGAGGGCGGCAACGGAAGTCCAGTGGAACCCGGCCGCCGGGGAACTTGACCCGAAGGCACTGGCCGGAGCCGACGCCGTCGTCAATCTCTCCGGTGCCGGCATCGGAGACAGGCCTTGGACGCGCAGGCGCGTTGATGAACTTCTCAGGTCGCGGCTGGACTCCACGCGGACGCTCACCCATGCCATGCGGCAACTTGGTTCCCCGCCCCCTGTCTTCATCAGCCAATCCGGCGCAAATTACTACGGCGACGCCGGCAACACAGTACTGCGGGAAAACGCTCCGCAGGGAGCCGGCGCCCTCGCCCGGATCTGTGGCGAGTGGGAAGCGGCAGCAGCCACCGCTCCCCCGGGTGTGCGGGTGGTGGTTCCGCGGACCGCGGTGGTCCTTAGCCGTTCCGGCGGTGCCCTCGGCAGGCTGCTCCCCCTGATCCGGCTGGGGGTTGGCGGACCGCTCGGAAACGGCCGCCAGTACTGGCCATGGATCACCCTTCCGGACGTTTCGGCAGCTTTCCTCTTCCTGTTGGAGTCCCCGCTGTCCGGGCCGGTCAACCTCTGCGCCCCCGAGGACACAGACATGAACGCCCTGGTGGCTGCGCTGGCCGGAGCCCTCCACCGCCCCGCCGCGCTGCGGGTTCCGGCCCCGGTACTGCGCCTGGTGATGCGCGATCTTGCCGACGAACTGCTTCTCGCCAGCCAGCGCATGGAACCCGCCCTGCTGTCGTCTGCCGGTTTCGCCTGGCAGCATCCCACGCTCGCCCAGGCGGCGCAGTGGGTAGCCGGCAGAGAGTAGGATTCTGCCTCGCCGCCCGGGGGCAGCCGGCATCAGGTGCCGGGAAGGATGTCGGTGACCCGCCATCTGCCGTCCTCCCGGACCAGTACCAGGCGAAGCCGTTGCCCGGCGCCGGCCTCTCCCCTGGCGCTCACGACACCCTGGGCATCCTTTTCCTCGTAGGCGGACGAGGCTGATGTAACGGCAACCACGGCGCCGGCTTCGGTTCCGCCCTCCTCCGCCTGCACCTGTGACAGCGTGGTGGAGAAGCCGGACAGGACGCGGCCGGATTGGCGCAGCAGCCCGCTGATTCCAATATCTGCTGCCGCCGCAGCCGAGCCATGCTGGTTCACCTCATCGAGGAGTTCCAGCCTTCCCGTGCTGAGGGCAAGCGACCTCAGCACCGCGAGGCCGTGGACCGCCACGCCGGGATCGGGTGATGCCGCCTGCTGCCTGGCTGCCTTCACTGGATCGGCGTGCTGGCGTGTTTCCGCAGGAAGAAAGTCGGGAACGCTGGTTGTGTTTGCCCCAGCAGCCGCCTCCGCCGGGGAATCCGGTCCGGTGGCGGTGACCCCCGCGCCGGACAGCCACCAGGCTGCAGCAACTGCCGCAGCAGTTGCCCCGGCAAGAGCGATCCGCCGCACCTGCCAGCCACCCCGCGCGGAGGCGTGCCGCCCTTTCCCCTGGTTCCCAGGGCGGGCCGGAGGCATGACTGCCTTCGCCTCAAGGAAGGGCAGCTTTCCCGGGGCAACGAACAGGCCTGACCATTTCGACGTCGTCAGCCGGCGCCGCAGTCCGCGGACCCGTTCGCCGAGCCGGCGTGGAGTTGGTGCCTGCAGGCGGGTTACCAGTTCCGGCAGGACTGTTGGGTGGACTGCAGGCGCGAGGTCCAGCGGCAGGGGTGATGCGCTCCGGTAGACGGCTGTGGCGAGGGAGGCGGCGGTAGGCCGGAGCCTCCGGTCCTCGTTCAGGCCGGACTCCAGGGCAGCGGCGAGTTCCCGGGGGACCTCCGGAAGCAGGAGGGACAAGGGCGGGCGCTCCGCCGTCCGCTGCGGAGGCAGGCCGGTGAGGCAGAACCAGCCGAGCGCTGCCGCCGAATAGACGTCACGTTCGGGCTGAAGGCCTGCCCGAACTGCGTCCACCGGCGCCGGATCCATAAATCCGGGTGTGCCTGCACCGGTTGCAGAGCCAGGATCACCCAGCATCCGGGCGATGCCGACGTCGGACAGCATCGGTTTGCCCTGGGCCGTAAAAAGGACGTTGCCCGGGGAGACGTCGCCATGGGTGAACCCTTTGCCGTGCAAATACGCCAAGGCCTGGGCGATGGGCGTCAGCACCGTCACGGTTTCCCCCACGCCGAGTTTGCCCCTGGCAGCTACCAGGCCGGCGAGGGAGCCGCCTGGTGCGTAGTCCATAATCAGTGCGGCGGGTCCCTCCGCAG
Organism: Arthrobacter sp. SPT-J7; assembly: GCF_059089965.1. Taxonomy (NCBI): domain Bacteria; kingdom Bacillati; phylum Actinomycetota; class Actinomycetes; order Micrococcales; family Micrococcaceae; genus Arthrobacter; species Arthrobacter sp. SPT-J7. Next base: position 2,062 of record NZ_JBNHFF010000151.1, on the reverse strand, counting down.
CCAGCAGCACACTGTCGTGGGCCTTGATGAGGTGCGGATGGTTCAGGGCGGACAGGATGCGGATCTCACGCCGGATGCCTTCTTCGGTCATCACCGCTCCACGTGATGACCTTCGGGCAGGCGGACTGAAGTACTTCAGGGCGAACTCCCGGCCGCTCCGTTCCTCCCGGAGCAACCAGACAGTGGAACTGCCGCCACGGCCCAGCAACCGCCCCACTGCATAGCCGGAGGCCGTCATCCCCTGCAAATCTTCCATGACCTATGTCTAGTCGAATACGGGGGATGCGCGCAGAAGTTATCCACAGGGGCGGAGCCCCCAGCCGCCAGTGCCCGGGGGTGCACGGTGAGCTTAAGCACTAAACCCGGTGCATGGCTGCCCAAGGTCTAAGCTGGATGCCATGACTCTTGAGTTTTCACAGCTGGGTCTTGCTCCGGACTTTGTCGACTACACCCGCGGTTGGGCCATTCAGAGCGAACTCCACGACGACGTCGTCGCCGGAAAGGCCCCGAGCACTGTACTCCTCCTCGAACATGCCCCGGTCTACACGGCCGGTAAGCGGACAGAGGATCACGAGCGGCCCTTCGACGGCACGCCGGTGGTCCCGGTGGACCGCGGCGGCAAGCTCACCTGGCATGGCCCTGGCCAGCTCGTGGGGTATCCCATCATCAAGCTGAAGAACCGGGCAGGGATTCGCGACTACGTTGAACGCCTCGAGTCGGTCATCATCAACGTCCTTGCCGACTACGGCATCCAGGCAGTGCGGATAAAGGGCCGGGCAGGGGTCTGGATCGCAGCAGACGCGAAGGGCCCGGACAGGAAGATTGCCGCCATCGGCATCCGCGTCCATGAGGGAGTCACCATGCACGGGTTCGCCATCAACTGCAATAACGATCTTGCCCCGTACGCGCAGATCATTGCCTGTGGAATAACCGATGCCGGCGTAACAACCATCACCCAGGAAACCGGTTATGACATCTCCCCGGCTGGGCTCGTTTCAAGAATCACCGAAGAACTGCGCAAGAATGAAGACGCCCTGGTCGCTACCCCCGAAGGAGCTCTACTGTGACATTGGCACCTGAAGGCCGGAAGCTTTTGCGCGTTGAACAGCGCAACTCTGCTGTTCCGGTGGAGCGGAAGCCGGACTGGATCAAGGCCAAGGTCCAGATGGGGCCGGAGTTCGTCCAGCTCAAGAACCTGGTGAAGAAGGAAGGCCTGCACACGGTGTGTGAGGAGGCCGGCTGCCCCAACATCTTTGAGTGCTGGGAGGACAAGGAAGCCACGTTCCTGATCGGCGGGTCCGAGTGCACCCGGCGGTGTGATTTCTGCCAGATCGATACCGGCAAGCCCTCCCCGGTGGACAGGTTCGAACCGACCAAGGTGGCCAGGTCGGTGCAGGCGATGCAGTTGCGCTACGCCACCGTCACCGGCGTGGCCCGCGATGACCTTGAGGACGAGGGCGTGTGGCTGTACGCCGAGACGGTCCGCAAGATCCACGAACTGAACCCCGGCACCGGCGTGGAACTGCTGATCCCTGACTTCTCCGGCAAACCCGAACACATCGCCGCGATCTGCGACTCCAAGCCGGAGGTGTTCGCGCACAACGTCGAGACCGTGCCCAGGATTTTCAAGCGGATCCGGCCGGCGTTCCGGTATGAGCGGTCCCTGGATGTGATCACGCAGGGCCGGAACCTGGGCATGGTGACCAAGTCCAACCTGATCCTGGGCATGGGCGAAACCCGCGAAGAGATCTCCGAAGCATTGCGGGACCTGCACGAGGCCGGCTGTGACCTGATCACCATCACCCAGTACCTGCGCCCGAGTGAGCGGCACCTGCCGGTGGACCGGTGGGTCAAGCCGCAGGAATTCGTGGATCTCCAGGACGAGGCCACCGAGATCGGTTTCCTCGGCGTGATGTCCGGGCCGCTGGTCCGCTCCTCCTACCGCGCCGGCCGGCTCTGGGCCACCGCGATGCGCAAGAAAGGCTGGGAAATCCCCGCCGAACTCGCGCACATCGAGTCCTCCGGCACCACCCGCCAGGAAGCCAGCTCCCTCCTCGCCGCC
>NZ_JBNHFF010000150.1:0-8340 GCF_059089965.1 Arthrobacter sp. SPT-J7 | reverse complement strand
ATTCGGTTATCACGCTCAAGCGGAACGAAGCGATAGGCCAGTTCGACCTTTTCGCCGGCTTTGCGGAAGCCGAGTCAGAGTCGTCGCTCAGCATCGATATCCCGGACCTGCCGGAGTGGGAAAAGAAGGACAAACTCTCCTTCGAACGGGACATGCTGGGGCTGTACGTCTCGGACCACCCGCTTCAGGGCCTTGAAGGGGTGCTCAGCCAGCACGCCGAAATGAACATCACGTCCGTCCTGGGCGAGGACGGGCCGCAGGACGGCGCCATCATCACCATCGCGGGCATGATCACGTCGCTGAGCCGGCGCATCGCGAAGGCCAGCGGCAACGCCTACGCCCGGGCGGAAGTGGAGGACCTGGGCGGTTCAATGGAAGTGATGTTCTTCGGCCAGGTTTACGGGCCCATTGCCTCGGTGCTTGCCGAGGACCTGATCGTGGTGGTCAAGGGACGCCTGCAGAAGCGTGACGACGGCGCCATCACGCTCAACTGCATGGAACTGTCCGTTCCGGACCTGAGCGAAGGGCTGAACGGGCCGCTGGTGATCACCATGCCCACCCACAAGGCCACGGAGACTGTGGTCACTGAGCTGGGCGATGTGCTCCGGACACACCGAGGGAACTCAGAAGTCCGCCTGCACCTGCAGGGCGACACCCGGACCGAAATCATGGGCCTGCCGGTCCACCTCCGCGTGAACCCCAGCCCGTCGCTCTTTGGCGACCTGAAGGTACTTTTGGGCCCGGCCTGCCTCGACGCCTGAGGGCGCCGGGAGGGGCAGCAACCAGCAGCCGAGGGCGGGAGCGAATCCCGCCCGCGGCCCCGGGTGCGTTCAGTAAAGCTGTCAGATTTCGTAGGCGAGCGGCACGGGCGGGCTGTAGCCGCCGCTGTGGTAAAGCAACGGCGATCCCTCCCCGCCCACCTGGCCGTCAACCACCTGGACCACCACAACAGCGTTGTTCTCGAACGAGAGTCGCATCTGCACCTCACCGATCAACCACCCAGCCACGTCCTTGAGGATCGGCACCCCGTGGGGCCCGGTAGCCCAATGGTCGCCCTCAAAGCGGTTGCCGGCGCCGGCAAACCGGTCTGCGAGTTGTTGGTTCTCCAGGCCAAGCATATGGACCCCGAGATAGGTGGTGTTGGCCACGGCAGGCCATGACCGTGAACTTCGCGCCATGTTGAAGGTGAAGCGCGGCGGCTGCGCTGACAGCGACGCTACGGACGTGGCGGTGAATCCGAACGGCTTGTCCTGGAAGTTGACCGTGATGATGGCAACGCCCGCGGCATGGCGCCGGAACATCTCCCTGAACGTCCGCTCGAACGGTACGTCATTTACGGTCACGGGTACTCCTGTGGTGGATGGCTGCGATCTCCTTCAAGGGTATGGGCCCCTTGGCCAGGCAGGGAATCTCTTGAAGCCCCACGTCCGGCCTTTAAGCCGCTGGAACATTTGTTAAGGTTTGTTGCATGACGAAAACAACCCGCCGGGCACTTCCCCGGTTGCCCTGGGCCCTGCTCGCGGTCCCGGCAACTGCGGGCGTGCCTGCGGGAATCCTCTGGTGGTTCCTGGCGCCGGGCGGCCTGAACCTGATCACCCGGGACCCTGCCCTCGGCGCCGGCACCAACCCCCACGTGTGGCTGCCAAGGGACCTCACGCTCGCCGGGCTGCTGGTCTTCGCCGGGTGCCTCCTGGCAGTGTTCCTGACAAGCAAAAAGCGCCGTGATCCGCAGGCCGACCTATTGATGGGGCTCGCCGGCGCCTTTTGCGGCGCCGTCCTCGCCTGGCAGGTTGGTGTGCTGTCGGCAGACCTTTGGGGGCCTGAGGTGGACGCCTCGGCCAACGCCAGCATTGCCTTTTCGCTGCGCTCCCTGCCCGTGCTGCTGCTGTGGCCCGCTGCCACTGCTGTGTCCGTCTTCGTGCTGGAGTTAATGCATCTCCTGGGCAGGAAGGACGACGGCGGCGCGGACAGTTCGCCGTACCCTGCAGTTGGGCCCGTAAAATAGTGCGGTGACTATTTCTTCCGAGTTTCCCGCCACCCCCGCCGCTTCCGCCGTGAGCTTCCGGACCGTTGACCTTCGAGGCCGGAACCTGACGCTCGCGGGACTGCGCGCTGCGGTGCCGCGCGCCCAGGGCCAAACGGTAGCCGACGCGGAGGAAAAGGTCCTCGACATCATCACGGCCGTCCGGCAGCGGGGTTTCGATGCCCTGGGCGAACTGGCCCTTCGTTTCGACGGGGTGGCGCAGAACCACCCGCTCGTCCCGCAGGAGGCCCTCTCGGCGGCGCTTCAGGAGCTGGATCCGGCGGTCCGCCAGGCGCTGGAGGAATCGATCAGCCGGGCGCGCCGGTTCGCCGACGGCCAGCGGCCCCGCAACGTGGAGGTCCAACTCGGGGACGGCGCGCTGGTCAGCCAAAATTGGGTGCCGGTGGCGCGTGTGGGGCTCTACGTTCCCGGCGGCCTGGCCGTTTACCCGTCCTCCGTGATCATGAATGTGGTTCCGGCCCTCGCAGCGGGGGTTGGATCCATTGCCTTGGCATCGCCTCCGCAGAAGGAGTTCGGCGGCCTGCCCCATCCCACCATCCTTGCGGCTGCTGCACTGCTGGGCATCAATGAGGTGTACGCCATCGGCGGCGCCCAGGCGATTGCCGCCTTTGCCTACGGGGTACCTGCAGCGGAGGCCGGTCCGGCCCTGGAACCGGTGGACGTAGTGACCGGGCCGGGCAACATCTTCGTCGCCACGGCCAAGCGCCTGGTGAAGGGTGCAGTGGGCATCGATTCCGAGGCGGGCACTACCGAAATCGCCATCCTGGCAGACTCCACGGCTCAACCTGCCCTGGTTGCCGCCGACCTCATCAGCCAGGCCGAGCACGATCCCAAGGCAGCCTCGGTGCTGATCACGTATTCCGAGGATCTCGCAGCTGCCGTACGCACGGAACTGGACCGGCAGGCTGCGGCTACCAAGCACTCCGGACGGGTCCGCGAAGCACTGTCAGGCCCGCAGTCCGGAGTGGTCCTGGTGGACGACCTGGAACAGGGCATAGCTGCCTGCGACGCGTACGCCGCCGAACACCTGGAAATCATGACCCGCGATGCCGCCGGCGTGGCTGCCAGGATCCGGAATGCAGGAGCCATTTTTGTTGGGGACTACAGCCCAGTCAGCCTGGGGGACTACTGCGCCGGTTCCAACCACGTCCTGCCTACCAGCGGCACGGCTGCCTTTTCGTCCGGGTTGAACGTCATCACGTTCCTGCGTGCCATCCAGGTGGTGAACTACACCCGCGAGGCGCTGGCGGAAGTAAGCGGGCACATTCTCAGCCTGTCGGGGGCAGAAGACCTCCCCGCCCACGGCGAGGCGGTGACGGCGCGGTTCTCCGGGGGCCGGGACCTGCCAGGCTCCGATATCTAGTAGTACCAACCACAACATGTAGTAGTTACAGGCTTGTGATTAGGCTGCGCCGGGACGTAAACTTAGAGGCGGTATCGGGCTGCCCGTGCTTCATCCGGGAAGCGCATCACAGCGAAGAACATCCAGCGAAAGAAGGGACGCCATGTATTGTCCGTTCTGCCGCAACCCCGATTCACGGGTGGTGGACAGCCGCATGGCGGACGACGGCTCGGCCATCCGCCGGCGCCGCCAGTGTCCTGAGTGCGGTCGCAGGTTCACCACAGTGGAGACCACCAGCTTGTCCGTGATCAAGCGATCCGGCGTGGGGGAGCCCTTCAGCCGCAGCAAGGTGATCAACGGTGTCCGCAAGGCCTGCCAGGGACGCCCGGTCAGCGAGGACGACCTCGCGCTGCTCGCCCAAGAAGTCGAAGAGCAGATCCGCTCATCCGGCGCCGCCGAAATCGATGCCCACGAAGTGGGACTCGTTATCCTTGGTCCGCTGCAGAAGCTGGACAAGGTGGCCTACCTCCGCTTTGCGAGCGTCTACCAGGCCTTCGAATCCCTCGAGGATTTTGAAGCGGCCATCGCCCTGCTCCGCCAGGAAGCAGAAGAGGACGCAAAGCGCACCCCTGGCAAGGGCGCCAAAAGCTCCGAAAAGACTCCCCTGTAAGATCCCGTGGCGCCAGTGGAGGGGAAGCCGCAGCCACCATCGGCACCACACCTGCCGCCCTCAGAGGGCCAAACTACCTTCCCCCTGAAACGGGCAGCACGGCGCCGGTGATATAGCCCGCCTCCGCTGACATAAGCCACAGTACCGCCGCCGCAACCTCATCGGGTTCAGCGCCCCTGCCAAGCGGAATAGTCGGGTTGAGCCGCTCAACGCGGTCCGGCATTCCGGCGGCAGCGTGAAGGCCGGTGTTGGTGCTCCCGGGGGCAACTGCGTTCACCCGGATACCCTGGCGCGCCACTTCAGCCGCCAGGCCTGTGGTTAGCACATCCACGGCACCCTTTGAGGCCGCGTAGTGCGCCCAGGTGCCGGGGGAACCCGCCTTGGTCGCAGTGGAGGAGATGTTGATGATGGATCCGCCGGCGCCACCGGCCTGGGTGTCCAGGCGGCGCACGGCCTCCTGGCACACATAGATCGTCCCTGTCACGTTGACATCCATGACGCGCCGGACGGCCTCGGCAGGCACGTCCACGAGATTTCCGATCAGGTTGCCGGTGATGCCCGCGTTGTTCACTACTGCTGTCAGCGGCCCAATCCGCGCGGCGGCGTCGAACAGAGACCGGACGGCAGCGGGATCACTAACGTCGGCCCGGGCACTGACTGCCGTGCCGCCGTCGTCCGTGATGTCCCTTACCACGGCCGCGGCACCGCCAGCATCGGCGGAGTAGTTGACCACCACCGCGTAGCCGGTACGGGCGGCCAGCCGGGCGATGGCGGCGCCGATGCCCCGGCTGGCACCGGTTACCACCATAACGCCGCGGGTGGCGCGGCCAGAAGCATCGCTCACAGCTATTTTGCGAGCTTGTGCTTCAGTGCGATTTCGATGGCGGCGCCTACGATGCCGGCCTCGTTCCGCAGGACCGCAGGCACGATCGGCGTGCGGAGCTTGAGGTTGGGCAGGTACTCGTCTGCCCGCTTGGAAATGCCCCCGCCCACGATGAACAGTTCGGGGGAGAACAGGAACTCAAGATGGGAGAAGTAGCGCTGCAGCAGGACGCTGTATTCGTCCCAGCTCAGGCCGTCCCGCTCACGGGCCACTGCGGAGGCTTTGGTTTCCGCGTCGTGGCCATCGATTTCCAGGTGGCCCAGCTCGGCGTTCGGTACGAGCTTGCCGTCGAAGATAAAGGCTGAGCCGATTCCAGTGCCGAGGGTGATCACCAGGACCGTGCCCGCAACCCCGGCCCCGGCGCCATAGCGGGCCTCCGCGAGTCCGGCGGCATCGGCGTCGTTGATGACCTCAACAGGACGGCCCAGGCGCGCCGTCAGGAGGCCGTCGATGTCAGTGTTCAGCCAACTCTTGTCCACGTTGGCTGCGGAGTGCACAACGCCGTGCTGGATGATTCCGGGGAAAGTGACGCCCACAGGGGAGCCGGCAGCGGGCGCCTCGGGGCGTGCCGAGAGTTCGGAAACCACCAGTGCCACGGCCTCGGCAACCGACTCCGGGGTGGCCGGCTGCGGGGTGGGAATGCGGAACCGTTCACCCAGCAGCTTGCCCTTCTTCAAGTCGACAATGCCGCCCTTGATTCCCGTGCCTCCGATGTCGATGCCGATCAGCGGGGCGTTCTTGTGCGACTTCTCGTCCTTCTTGGCCAATGGGTTTCCGTTCGTGGCAGGGGCGGGCAGGGAGGGGCGGCGGGAAGCCGGCCCCGGGGCAGTTAAGTGGTCAGCGGCACTGGCTGACCGGTAAAGGTGTGGGCAGCTTGGTATTGCTGAGGGTTAGGGCTGGGTCAGGATCTCCGCGCCGGACTCGGTGACCAGCAGGGTGTGTTCAAACTGGGCGGTGCGCTTGCGGTCCCGGGTCACAACCGTCCAGTCATCGGCCCACATGTCCCATTCCACGGTGCCCAGCGTCAACATCGGCTCAATGGTGAACACCATGCCCTGCTCAATCACCGTGCTGTAGGCGGGGGCGGCGTCGTAGTGCGGAATGATGAGCCCGGTGTGGAAGGCTTCGCCGACACCGTGCCCGGTAAAGTCCCGCACTACGCCGTAGCCGAAGCGCTTGGCGTAGGACTGGATTGCGCGGCCGATCACGTTGATTTCACGGCCCGGGGCAACGGCCTTGATGGCACGGTTGAGGGATTCCTGCGTCCGTTCCACGAGCAGGCGCGACTCCTCGTCGACGTCCCCTACCAGGAAGGTGTAGTTGGTGTCGCCGTGGACACCGTCGATGTAGGCCGTAATGTCGATGTTGAGGATGTCGCCGTCGTTGACCACTGTAGAGTCCGGGATCCCGTGGCAGATGACCTCGTTCAGTGACGAGCACAAGGACTTGGGGAATCCCCGGTATCCGAGGGTGGAAGGGTATGCGTGGTGGTCAAGGAGGAACTCGTGCCCCACCTTGTCCAGTTGGTCGGTGGTGACTCCAGGCCCGATGTGCCTGCCCACTTCAACAATGGCCTGCGCGGCGATTTTTGCGGCCACACGGATCTTTTCAACGGTTTCCGCGGACTTGACCTCGGAGCCGGTGAACTTCGTGGGTGCCGGCCGGCCCACATACTCGGGGCGGGGGATGGACGCCGGTACGGGACGCTGCGGGCTGACGGTTCCCGGGGTAAGGGTGCCGATGGGTGCAGTCGAGGCAAGGGAAGGCATAGATTGATCATATAAGGCACCACAGAAGGCCTAACAACCGGGAGCCGCGTCTGTCCCGCGTAAAGGTTTAAGTTACGCGCGTCACGCAGCTTCCTGCCTGCCGGAACGGGGAACAACGATGACTGAGTACTGGTACAACATCAAGACCCACGAGGTGGAGGAGGACCGGCTCTCGGACTGGAGCCAGCTGATCGGACCCTATAAAACCAGGGAAGAAGCGGAGCACGCCCTGGAGAAGGTCCGGGCCCGCAATGAAGCCTGGGAAAAGGACGACGACGACTGACGAGGCCCCACGCAGGCCGGCTTTACCGCCGGCTTGCTTCCTGGAACCGGAGGCTAGAACGTGTGCTCGGGCCCGGGGAACTGGCCGGTCCTGACATCCTCACCGTACGCAGCGGCGGCCTCAAGGAGTGTGGTCCGAAGGTCCGCGTACTGCTTGACGAACTTGGCCATCCTGCCGCCCCGCAGCCCGGCCATGTCCTGCCAGACCAGCACCTGCCCGGTGGTCTCCTTGCCGGCGCCGATGCCCACCGTGGGGACGGTGACGGCCTTATCCACCGCTGCCGCCGTCTCCGCGGGGACCATTTCCATCAGCACGGTGAAGGCGCCGGCCTCAGCCAGCGCGACGGCGTCGTCAATCAGTCGCTGGGCGTCGTCGCCGCGGCCCTGGACACGGTAACCGCCCAGTGCGTGCTCACTTTGCGGCGTAAAGCCGATGTGGGCCATCACCGGAATCCCCGCCTGCACCATGGCCCGGACGGTCGGCGCATAGTATTTCCCGCCTTCGATTTTGACGGCATGCGCCAGGCCTTCCTTCAGGAACCTCACGCCCGCGGCAACGGCCTGCTCCGGGGAGACCTCGTAGCTGCCGAACGGCAGGTCGGCCACGATGAGGGCGCGCTTGGCGGACCTTGCCACTGCACGGCACAGGGGCAGCAGCTCGTCCACGGTCACCGGCAGGCTGGTCTCATTGCCGTAGACATTGTTGGACGCCGAGTCGCCCACGAGGAGCACCTCAATGCCGGCGGCGTCGAAAATTTCTGCCGTGTACTGCTCGTAGGCGGTCAGCATCGCGAATTTGGTGCCGTCATTCTTGGCCTGCTGGAGGTGGTGGAGGCGCACCTTGGCCGGCTTCCGCTCCGAGGATGGCGGTGCGCCCTGGCCGGGCCCGTTGCCGTAGGGGGCGGGGACGCCGGCGGACATGCTTGAGTCGGGGCGGTTGCTTGAGGCCATGGCATGAGCGTAATGCGGTACCGGTAGTCCTAGCTACAGGCGGTGTCTCCAGCAAGGGTGATTCGCGTCATAACGGAGGCATCGGCGGCGGCTGCCACCGTGGCTGCCGCTGGTGCCATTCTCCGGCTGCCGTGTTAACGCTGTGTTACGCGGCCCGCAGGCTCCAGCATCGGCGGCAATTCTTAGTACAGTGTTTGTGAACTGCTGCCGGCTTTCTGCGGACCGGGGCATGGACGTTGACCGGAGAAGAGGCCATCATGGACCGCCAGCAAGAGTTTGTCCTGCGCACGATCGAAGAGCGCGACGTACGTTTCGTGCGCCTGTGGTTCACCGACGTCGTGGGTTCACTCAAGTCCGTGGCGCTGGCGCCGGCGGAAGTAGAGGGCGCCTTCGAGGAAG
>NZ_JBNHFF010000149.1:0-8353 GCF_059089965.1 Arthrobacter sp. SPT-J7 | reverse complement strand
CGTTATGCCTGTTGCCCTGGTACTGCGCTCCCGGATTCCCGAGGCCAACGATCAACCAGGTGTCAGTCATGAATCAATCCTAAGGTGCTGCGTTTGGTGCGTGCGGCGGACAGAGACGGCAGTGGCCGGACCCCGAGGGATCCGGCCACTATTGAAGAGAGCAGGCTATTACTCGGCTGCTGCCTCGGAAGAAGCGCCAGCGGCTTCTTCGGTGCCTTCTTCGGAGGACTCGGTGGCCTCGGAGATGTTCACCACGAGGGCATCGGAGTCGGCCAGGAGGACTGCGCCCTTGGGCAGGACCAGGTCGGACGCGTGGATGTGCTCGCCGGCCGTGCGGCCTTCGATGCTGACCTCGACCGCGGTGGGCAGGTGGGTTGCCTCGGCCTCGAGGGAGATGACAGTAAGTTCCTGGTTGAAGACGTTGCCCGGAGCAAGCTCGCCGACGACGTGGACGGGAATGTCAACGGTTACCTTTTCGCCCTGGCGGACGGTGAGGAGGTCGATGTGCTCAATGATCTGCTTGATCGGGTCGCGCTGGACGTCCTTGACCAGGGCCAGGTGGCTTTCGCCGTTGATGTCCAGGGACAGCAGTGCGTTGGCGGTGCGGACGGCCAAAGTGGTGGCCTTGGCCGGGAGGGTAACGTGGATGGGCTCTGCGCCGTGGCCATAGATGACGGCGGGGATCAGGTTCGCCATGCGGGCGCGGCGGGCGTAGCCCTTGCCGAATTCGGTGCGTACTTCTGCTGCGAGCTTCTGCTCAGACATGGATATCTCCTTGAAAACTAAACGGTGTTCAGCAAGGGCGGAGGTCTGTTGCGACCTTCAACGCCGGGCGGCCGTGGCCGGGCCCATCTTCGAAGGGAGATTCAGACCCAGTCGATAACGGAGACTGCAGTCCGGTTTCCGTGGTTACGGTTGCCGGCGCTCTCCCTCGCCAAGGTATCGCTGAAGAGTCTACCAGCGCCGCCGGTGATTCATGAAAACGGGCCCCGCTCCCGGCAGCCGAACCATCGGCAACCAGGCGCGGCGCCCGACTGGTACGTACGGGTCAGGCCTTGCCGTCGAACAGGCTGGTCACGGAGCCGTCGTCGAACACTTCCCGGACGGCGCGGGCGATCAGCGGAGCGATGGACAGCACCGTCAGCTGAGGGAAGCGCTGCGACGCGGTGAGCGGCAGGGTGTTGGTGACCACCACTTCCCGGGCACCGGATTCGGAAAGGCGCTGGGCGGCCGGCTCGGAGAAGACAGCATGCGTGGCGGCAATAATGACGTCCTTGGCGCCGGCGTTCTTCAGTACATTGACGGCACCGGAGATGGTCCCGCCGGTATCGATCATGTCGTCGATCAGGACGCACGTGCGTCCCTCGATCTGGCCCACGACAGTCTTGGAAACAGCCTGGTTGGGAACGGTGAGATCCCGACTCTTGTGCACGAACGCCAGCGGGGCGCCGCCCAGGCGTTCCGCCCACTGCTCCGCAACGCGGACGCGCCCGGTGTCCGGCGAGACAACAGTGATGTTTTCGGCGTCCACCCGGGTCCGGATGTAGTCCGCGAGCAGCGGGATGGCCATCAGGTGGTCAACGGGGCCGTCGAAGAAGCCCTGGATCTGCGAGGTGTGCAGGTCCACGCTCATGATGCGGTCGGCGCCGGCGGTCTTGTACAGGTCCGCCACGAGGCGGGCCGAGATGGGCTCGCGGCCGCGGCCCTTCTTGTCCTGGCGCGCATACGGGTAGAAGGGCGACACGACCGTAATGCGCTTGGCGGAGGCACGCTTCAGCGAGTCGATCATGATCAGCTGTTCCATAAGCCAGTTGTTCAGCGGCGCCGGGTGTGCCTGGATGACAAAAGCGTCGGTTCCCCGGACACTCTCGCCGGCGCGGACATAGATCTCACCGTTGGCGAAGTCGTAGGCGTCTACCGGAAGGAGGTCCGTGCCGAGCTCCTTGGCGATCTCCCGGGCCAGCTCGGGGTGGGCGCGGCCAGTGGCCAGCACCAGCTTCTTTTCGCCGCGCGCCGTAATTTCGCTCATGATTGGTTGCCCTCTTCTGTAGATGCTGGGGTACTGGAGGAATCTGGGGTGGCTGCCTGGGCCAGCTCGGCGGAGCGCGTACCGGGGCGGTTGGCCGCCACCCAGCCCTCGGTGTTGCGCTGGGCGGCAACCGACAGCGCGAGCGCGCCCGCCGGGACGTCCTTGCGGATCACCGCGCCGGCGCCGCTGTAGGCACCGTCCCCCACGGTGACCGGGGCAACGAATACTGTGTTGGAACCTGTCCTGACGCCCGAGCCGATGACCGTCCGGTGCTTCTTCTCGCCGTCGTAATTGGCGGTGATGTTTCCGCAGCCGATGTTGGTGTCCTCGCCGATTTCTGCGTCGCCTGCGTAGCCGAGGTGGGACAGCTTGGAGCCCCGGCCGATGGTGACATTCTTTGTTTCGTAGAACGCTCCGATCTTGCCGCTTTCGCCCAGGACAGTGCCGGGACGCAGGTAGGTGAAGGGCCCGACGGCGGCATCGGGGCCGATGACGGCTCCTGATCCGTGCGTGCGGACCACCTTGGCGCCCTCACCAACGGTGACGTCCGTGAGCGTAGTGTCGGGGCCGACGACGGCGTCCCTCGCCACGGTGGTGGCACCGTGCAGTTGGGTGTTGGGCAGGATCCGGACGTCCTCGTCGAGGGTTACTGAGGAGTCGATCCAGGTGGTTGCCGGATCCACCACGGTCACGCCGGCCCGCATCCACGCCTCGACGACGCGGCGGTTCAACTCAGCGCCCAGCGCGGAGAGCTGGACGCGGTCGTTGGCGCCTTCCACCTGCCAGCGGTCGGCGGTGACGACTGCGGCGACGCGGCCTCCTGCCCGCCTGGCCAGTCCGAGGACATCGGTGAGGTACTTTTCGCCCTGGGAATTGTCCGTGGTGACATGGGTGAGTGCGTCACGAAGGACGGCGGCGTCAAAGGCGTAGATGCCGGAGTTGACCTCGCGGATGAGCCGCTCGGCGTCGGAGGCGTCCTTGTGTTCAACGATGCCGGTGACGGTCCCGTCGTCGCCGCGCAGGATGCGGCCGTAACCAGTGGCATCGTCAAGGACTGCCGTGAGGACCGTGACGGCGTTGGCTTCGCGTTCGTGGGTGGCCACAAGTTCGGCCAGCAGCTGACCGGAAAGGAGCGGCACGTCGCCGTAAGTGACCACCACGGTTCCAGCGAGGTGCTGTTCCCCGTCCAGGGCCTGGAGGGCGACCTCCACTGCACGTCCGGTACCGGGAATCTCGTCCTGGTCGACGATCACGGCAGCAGGATCGAGTTCCGAGAGGTGACGCGCCACCAGGTCGCGTTCATGGCGTACCACGATGGCGAGCTGGCGCGGATTGATGCTGCGTGCGGCCAGCAGCGCATGGCCCACCATGGACCTGCCGCCGATCTCATGAATGATCTTGGGGGTGCGCGACTTCATCCGGGTACCGGCGCCTGCCGCCAGAACGATGACCGCGGCCGGTCCGGTATTCTCGGGGATCACGTACGGGCTCTCCTTGCTAAGTTACGCTGGCGTATGCGGTGCCTGCGCGGCCTGAAGCCGTTCCGGCACCGAATGTCATCCTACTGAACGCTCCTCGCGCAGCAGTTCCGCCCATAGGATTCGAACCTATACTCCACGGCTCCAAAGGCCGGGGTGCTGCCATTACACCAGAGCGGACCGTGCCGTGGCGCGTGGCCGGGCACAAGTAGTTATTTTGCCACGGGTTCGGGGCACCGCGCGACATGGGCCGTTCGTCCCGCGTCCTCGCCCCGATTCTGCCCCTGGCCCGCCCCTTCTCCGGCAGGCCGGGCGGCTGCAGATTCCGCCGGGGCGGGTAGTGCATGATGGAAATGTGAGCAACAACCCTCCGCGGACACGGATGACCGGCCTTCAGCGGCGGAGCCAGCTGATCGAGGTCGGACGGGGCCTTTTCGCAGTCCGCGGGCTTGATGGCACCACCATCGAGGAGATTGCTGCCTGCGCGGGAGTCTCCAAGCCCGTCATCTACGAGCACTTCGGATCCAAGGAAGGCCTGTACACGCAGGTGGTGGACTTCGAGTTCCGGATCCTCCTGGACGCCATTAACGCGGCCCTTACCGCAGAGGCAAAGCCGCGCGTCCTCGTGGAACGGGCCGCGCTGGCGTTACTGACCTACATAGAGGACCGCACCGAGGGGTTCCGGATCCTCATGCGTGACGCCCCGCCGTCGCAGCCCGAAGGCGCCTTTTCCACCCTGCTCTCCCACGTCACCGCCAAAGTGGAACACATCCTCTCGGGCGAGTTCGACCGCCGGGGTTTCAGCGCCCAGGACGGCGGCATGTACGCCCAAATGCTCGTCGGCATGGTCGCCATGACCGGCCAATGGTGGCAGGACAGCCGCCAGCCCGACAAACACACTGTTGCGGCACACCTGGTAAACCTCGCCTGGAACGGCCTCACCGGCCTCAAGAAGGACCCTGAGCTCATGTCTGAGGGTTAGTCTTCGGATCGCCTCCGGGACGCGTGCGGCCGCCTCAGCGGCGCAGGGCGGCTCCGGTACCCAAACCGGGCACAAGCGACGAACGGAAAGGCTTACTCGCCGAGGACTTCCAGGGCTTCGAGCCATTCGAGTTCGAGTGCTTCGCGTTCTCCTGCCAGGTCCTTGAGCTTTCTGTTTTGTTCAGCCAGGGCGTCGAAGTCTGATTGTTCGGTGCTTACAACCATCTGGTCGTGGAGCTTCTTTTCCTGCTGCTCCAGTTTGCCGAGCTGGCGTTCGATGCGGTTCTTCGCCTTGCGGGCGTCCCGCTTTTCGGCTTCGGAAGGACCTGCGGGAGTCGCAGCTGCGGTGGCGGAACCGCCGCTTGTGACGGGGTTTCCGCCGCCGGTGACCGTGGACCCGGCCAGGGCAGCCTCGCGCAGCTCCAGGTACTGGTCCACGCCGCGGGGCAGGGCGCGGATCTTGCCGTCGCCCAGAAGCGCCATCTGGTGGTCGGTCACGCGCTCCAGCAGGTAACGATCGTGGCTGACCACAACAAGGGTCCCCGGCCAGCCGTCCAGGACGTCCTCCACGGCGGCGAGGGTATCGGTGTCCAGGTCGTTTGTGGGCTCATCAAGCATCAGCACGTTGGGCTCCCCCACCAGCAGGCGCAGCAACTGGAGACGGCGGCGCTCACCGCCGGAAAGGTCCCGCACCGGGGTCCACTGCTTCTCATTCGTGAAGCCAAGTTGCTCCACGAGCTGGCCCGCCGTGAACTCCTTGCCGCCCACGTTGATGGACCGTTTCTCGCGCTCGATCACCTCAATAACGCGCAGGTCCGAGACGTCGTCGAGCTCTTTGACCTCCTGGGTAAGCACCGCAGTGACTACGGTCTTGCCACGCTTGAGCCTGCCGGACGTGGGCTCAATCTGGCCGTTGAGGAGCTTAAGCAGGGTGGTTTTTCCTGCGCCGTTGACGCCCACCAGACCCAGCCGCTCACCAGGTGCAAGCCTCAGCGTGATGTTGTCGAAGAGTTTCTGCCCTTCGTCGCCCCCAAGGAAGTCCAGCGAAACATTTTCCAGGTCCAGGACATCCTTGCCCAGCCGCGCGGTTGCCATTTTGCTCAGTGCCATGGAATCCCTGGGTTCAGGCACGTCGGCGATGAGGGCGTTCGCCGCCTCAATCCGGAACTTCGGTTTGGCGGTGCGTGCCGGCGCGCCGCGGCGTAGCCAGGCGAGTTCCTTCTTGACCAGCTGCTGGCGCTTGCTTTCCATCACGGTGGCCGAGCGGTCACGCTCGGCACGGGCCAGCACGTACGCTGCGTAACCGCCGTCGAACGGATCCACGATGCCATCGTGGACTTCCCAGGTTTTGTTGCAGACCTCGTCCAGGAACCAGCGGTCGTGGGTGACCACAAGGAACGCACCCTGGTTCGCGCGCCACCGGGTCTTCAGGTGCCGGGAAAGCCAGGCCACGCCCTCCACGTCGAGGTGGTTCGTGGGCTCGTCGAGCATAATGACGTCATGGTCCTCGATCAGGAGCTTGGCCAGGGCCACGCGCCGCTTCTGCCCGCCGGAAAGGGCGTGGACGTTGGCGTGCCAGTCCACGTCGGACACCAGGCCGCCCATAATCTCGCGGATCTGCGGGTTCCGCGCCCATTCATAATCCGCCTGGTCCCCCACGATCGCCGCGCCGACTGTCAGGTCGCCGTCGAGCACGTCGCTCTGGTCCAGGTAGCCCACGTTGACGTCGCCACGCTTGGTGACGCGTCCGGAATCCGGGGTCGACCGGAGCGCCAGCAGGCGCATCAGGGTGGACTTTCCGTCACCGTTCCGGCCCACCATGCCGATCCGGTCGCCCTCTTCGAGTCCGAGGGTGATGCCGTCAAGGACGGTGCGGGTTGCGTAGGAGACCGTCAGGTTCTCGCCGCCAAGAAGGTGTGCCAAAGGGAACTGCTTTCTGCTGCTGAGATTGGAACTGAACGTCTTACAGAAGGATGTCGGACATGATGCGGGCCCCCGGAACCGGGCCGTGCACGGCGAAAGCCGTCAAACCGCGGCGCCGCAGGTTCTCTGCCAGGCCCTCAGCGGCCACAGGATCATCAGCCAGCAACGCCACCGTGGGGCCCGAGCCTGAGACGATGCCTGCAATGGCTCCATGTGCTTCACCGATTCCCAGCGTATCGCGCAATGACGGCGCCAGCTCGATGGATGCCCGTTGGAGGTCATTGACCAGGACACGGCTGAGGGCTTCGGCATCCCCGCTGCGGAGGGCGGTGAGAATCTGAGGGTCTACCCCTGTTGGTTCCTCAACCTCGAGGCCCTCTGCCTCCCGCATACGGTCCAGCGTCCTGTACACCTCGGGAGTGGGGAGTCCGTAATCCGCCGTGACCAGGACCCAGTCTGTCTGCGCCTTGGCCAGGGCCGGGGAAAGCTCATCGCCAAGGCCCAGGCCCACCGCTGTTCCGCCGAGGAGGGAAAAGGGAACGTCGGCACCCAGTTCGGCGGCGAGGTGGGCCAGTTCTTCCCGGGACAGCCCGCTGTTCCAGAGTGCGTCGCAGGCCAGGAGGGTAGCTGCAGCGTCAGCCGAGCCACCACCCATGCCACCCGCCACTGGCACCCGTTTCGTGATTTCCAGATGGACGCCCGTGGCGTGCTCGGAAACGTCCGCCATGATGGCTGCCGCCTTGTACGCCAGGTTGTTCTGGTCCAAGGGGATATCGACGTTGTCCAGGTCCAGGGTGCTGTCCGGGCTCAGGCTCACCGTAATCCCGGGAGTTTCGGTGCTGGTGGCTGTTACTTCCTCGTACAGCGAAACGGCAAGGTAGACGCTGGCCACGGAATGGTAGCCGTCAGGCCGGAGCGGTCCGACGTCCAGGGAAACGTTGACCTTCCCCGGAGCCTTGGCGCGGACGGTCCTCGCGGTAAACCGTCCTGCCGGCGCGTTCATGGCCGGGCCTCACGGGCTTCCGCGATCCTCGCGAAGGCTGCAATGTCGATCACTTCGCCCCTGGCGGTGGGGTCGACGCCGGCAGCCACCAGGCAACGTTCGGCTTCCGCCGCGCTCCCGGCCCAGCCCGCGAGGGCGGCACGCAGTGTTTTGCGCCGCTGCGCGAAGGCAGCGTCCACCACGGCGAAAACCTGCTCGCGGGTGGCGGTGGTGGCAGGCGGTTCGTGGCGGGCGAAAGAGACCAGCCCGGAGTGGATCTTGGGTGCGGGCCAGAACACGTTCATGCCAATCACACCGGCCTTGCGCATCCGGCTGTACCAAGCAGCCTTCACCGACGGCACACCATAGGTTTTGGATCCAGGCCCGGCAGCGAGGCGGTCAGCCACCTCGTCCTGGACCATGACCAGGCCATGCTGGAGGCTGGGGAAATGCTGCAGAAGATGCAGCACAACGGGCACGGCCACGTTGTAGGGCAGGTTGGCCACCAGGGCGGTGGGCTCGACCGGAAGTTCCGTGACTTTCATGGCATCGGCCTGCACCAGGTGGAAGGTGCCGGCTGCGGCCGGGCGCCATTCGTTCACTGTGGCGGGAAGCTTTGCGGCCAACACGGGGTCGATCTCCACTGCCACTACTGAAGCGGCAGCGTCCAGGAGGCCGAGAGTCAGCGATCCCAGGCCGGGCCCCACTTCCAGAACCGTTTCGTCCCGGCCGATGCCCGCCGCGGCCACGATCCTGCGGATGGTGTTGCCGTCAATCACGAAGTTTTGGCCCAGGGTTTTGGTGGGGCGGATACCGATCTCCTCCGCCAGCCGGCGTATGTCGGAAGCACCAAAAAGCGGTGCGGGCGCGGCGGGGATGGGTTCAGTCACCTAGGTATCCTATCCCGCGCGGCACTTGCGCCCGGCCCGGTTAAGTGCTGCGGCCGGGCCCGGAAGATCC
>NZ_JBNHFF010000148.1:0-8364 GCF_059089965.1 Arthrobacter sp. SPT-J7 | reverse complement strand
ATCGCACATTCCCTCTAAGACCTGAGTAAAGGACATGCTGTGGCAGAAGCAGGACCGGCAAGACCATCCACACCGGCAACGTCGGGTCAAATGATCAAGCTGGTGGAGCATGGCCTCCAACTGGTGGGCACGGGGGACCGGGCAGATCTTCGCAAGCGCCTGGAGCAAACGCTCACCAGGCTGAAGGATCCCAGCATCCGGGTCATCGTCGTCGGGGAATTCAAGCAAGGCAAAAGTAAGCTCATCAACGCGCTGGTGAACGCCCCGGCCTGCCCTGTGGATGACGACATCGCTACCTCTGTCCCCACCGTGGTCCGCTACGGCGACACGCCCTCAGCAGCCATCCTTGTCCCCAAGGGCGACGCGGACGCCGGCGACGAAGCCGCCATCGAGCGCCAGCCCGTCCCCATAGCCGACCTGCCGAACTATGTTTCCGAACGGGGCAACCCCGGCAACAGCAAAAAGCTTGTGGCCGGCGAGGTATACCTCCCCCGAAAGATCCTGACCGGCGGGCTCACCATCATAGATTCTCCCGGCGTGGGGGGATTGAACTCGTCCCACACACTGACCACACTCACCGCCTTGCCCACCGCCGATGCCATGCTGTTGGTTTCCGATGCCTCCCAGGAATACACGGAACCGGAGCTGCGCTTCCTTCGCCAGGCCATGAGGATCACTCCCAGCGTGGTGGGCGTCCTGTCCAAGACGGACCTCTACCCGGACTGGCGGCGGGTTGAGGAAATTGACCGGGGGCATCTCGCGCAGGTAGCACAGGACATTCCGCTGTTTCCCGTCTCCTCCGACCTGCGGCTGGAAGCAGCACGGACGCGGGACGGCGAGCTGAACGCGGAGTCCGGCTTCCCCGGTTTGGTCACACAGATCCGCAACGAAATTGTGGGCAAAGCGGAACGCCTGCAACGGCGTTCGGTCCGGCAGGACCTGCTTTCTGTGTGTGAGAACCTTCGGCTGTCGCTGCAGTCGGAACTTGAAGCACTCGAGAACCCTGAACGGACACCGCAGATGATCGCCGGCCTGGAGGCGGCCCGTGCCGAAGCTGACGACCTCCGTAAACGCTCCGCGCGGTGGCAGATCACGCTCAACGACGGCATCAGCGATCTCATCGCAGATATGGAGTACGACCTCCGGGACCGCCTGCGGCGGATCCAGCGCGAAGCCGAAACTGCAATCGACCAAGGTGATCCCGGGCCCGCCTGGCCCGAATTCTCGAAGTGGCTCGAGGAGTGTGCCGCGGCCGCCATCTCGGACACATTCGTGTGGACCAACGAGCGGGCCCAGTGGCTGGCCGCCCAGGTGGCCGAGCACTTCGCAGCGGAGGAAGTGACCTTGCCTGTCCTTCATGTTTCGGACACAGGAGACGCGCTGGACCCCGTGGACGACATGCCTACCCTCGACGACGGGCACATCAACTCCGCCCAGAAGGTGTTGATCGGCATGCGCGGTTCCTATGGCGGCGTGCTGATGTTTGGCCTGCTGACAGGCATCTTCGGAATGGCTCTCATCAACCCCCTTTCCGTGGGCGCCGGCCTGCTGCTCGGCCGCAAGGCCTACAAGGAGGACAAGGAGGCGCGGCTCAAGCGCCGGCAAAGCGAAGCCAAGGCTCTGGTCCGGCGGCAGTTGGATGATGTCACCTTCCAGGTGGGCAAGCAGCTGAAGGACCGGTTGCGGCTGGTGCAGCGCTCCACGCGGGACCACTTCACGGAGATTGCGGACGAGCATCACCGCTCGCTGTCGGATTCCGTGGCCGCAGCCCAGAAAGCCGCAACCACTTATTCGCTGAAGAAGGATGTACGGGTCCGCGAAATTAAGGCCGAGCTCCAAAAGGTTGATGCCCTGTCCCGCGCGGCGGAAAAAGTATCCGCTGAGGAAGCCCTGCGTGAAGCGAAGCACCGCCAACCCGCAGCCAACAGCTCAGGCCCCGAGAACGGTGCCCCGAATCATGGGGACCCTCGCAGTTCCGGATTCACGCCCGGTGCAGCCCAAATCACCGCGCCGTCGGCTGTGGCGGCGGTGGGATGACAGCGTCGACTATTACGGGGGCGGCAGATCTGGTCCAGGAGGCCCTGGAGGTCTACCGGGACGACCCTGCAGCTGTGGCGGCGCTGCAGGGTTATGCCAAGAGGCTGGCCGAACCCCTTCGGATTGCTGTTGCCGGGATGGTGAAGGCCGGCAAGTCCACCTTGCTGAACGCCATTCTTGGTGAGGAGATAGCGCCCACGGACACAGGGGAGTGCACCCGCATCGTGACCTGGTACCGGTACGGCCACACGCCCCGGATCACGCTCTTCCCGGTGGAGGGTGAACCCCGCATCCTGCCGGTCAAGCGTGTGGAGGGCCGGCTGGTCTTCGCGCTGGGCAATGTCCAGGCCCACGAGGTGGAACGGCTCGACGTGGAGTGGCCCTCCCCGGGACTGCGGGACATGACCCTGATTGACACCCCGGGCATAGCTTCTCTTTCCGAGGACGTATCCGCCCGTTCCACGAACTTCCTGACCCCGGAAGACACACCGTCTGAAGCCGATGCAATCATTTACCTGATGCGGCACCTGCACGCTTCGGATCTGCGGTTCCTCGGGTCGTTCAAGGACACCGAGGCCGGGAGGTCAGGTACGGTTAACGCCCTGGCAGTGCTGTCCCGGGCAGATGAAGTGGGTGCAGGGCGGATTGATTCCCTGCTCTCCGCCGGTGCCATCGCCGAAAGGTACCGGAACGACCCCAGCCTGCGGAAACTGGCTTTGGGCGTAGTCCCGGTGGCGGGGTTGCTGGCACAAAGCGCCCGCAGCATGCGCCAGTCCGATTTCGAGGCGTTGCAGATCCTTGCCGGCATGGACCGGGCAGACCGGGAAAAGATGCTGCTCTCAGCAGACAGGTTCCTCCGTGCTGCGGGAGGCCCCGAAGGGCTGACGACCGAGACCAGGGCGTCGCTGCTGGAGCGGTTTGGCCTGTTCGGCATCCGCCTGGCCGTAGTTCTCATCCGGACCGGCTTCACTGAACCGACACCACTGGCACACGAACTTGCCCGGCGAAGCGGGCTGGATCCGTTGCTGGACATGCTGGGGCGCCAGTTCCAAGCACGTGCAGAGGCGCTAAAGGCCAGGACAGCCTTGGTGGGGGTCGAAACCCTGCTCCGGACATCGCCGCGGGAAGGGGCGGGGAATCTGGCCCGCGCGCTGGAACGGCTGCAGGTCAACGCCCACGAGTTCCGCGAACTGCGCCTGCTGGCAATCCTTCGGACCACGGGCGTGCCCCTGAACCCGGAACTCACCAACGAAGCCGAAGGACTTATCGGTGGCTGGGGCGCCGACCTCCACGTTCGGCTGGGATTGGAGGCCGATTCCGGCCCGGAACAATTTGCCGCCGAGGCCCGGCGCTACCTGGACCGCTGGCGGGCAGTCGCGGAAAACCCGCTGACTGACCGCGCCGCCCTTGAAGCCTGCAGGGTGGTTATCCGCAGCTGCGAAGGTGTGGTGGCGCAATGCTCCCTGCAGCTGGCCCATCAACCCGCCTGACGGGCTGATGGGCCAACAGCTCTCGGGGTTTTACTCCTTGCCTGACTTCAGCCAGGCGTTGGCTGACGGCATAAAAAACAGCACCAGTCCAACAAGAGCCAGCAGGAGCTGGAGACCCCAGAGCAGCACCACATAGCTGCCCGCCTCGCCTTCGGGCACGAGGAACGCAGCGGCTACCACCAGGACGATGACGTGCCCCGCCAGCAGCGTGAGCAGCGCCCAGCGGGCCCAGCCCTGCCTGCCCATGACGACGCCGAACATCGCGGCCTCCAGCAGCATCACCAGGAGGACAGCACCCAGGCTGCCCCAGAAGACGATGCCCGTGGCCGTGGTGACGGCTTCGGCGTCGCCGCCCGGGGCCATCTGCTCCACCACTGTACGGAGCCGTTCAAGATGCGAATCCCGGGTTAGGAAGGACCCCGCCAGGACGGCAAGTCCGGCCACAAAGCTGAGAAGCCAAAGGCTGCGCGCGTTCCGGACGCTGCGCGGTGCCTTCGGGATGACTGCGATGGGGGCCGGAGCGGAATAGGACAACCCTGGCCTTGGCGGCGGCGCTGGCGGGCCTGAGGATGAAGATGGGGCTGCGGCCCCCTGGGACGCGGTCCGCAGCCGATCTTCTCCCTCGGGTTCCTGAGCCATACGCCCCTACTTCAGTCCGTCGGTATCGTGTTCGTCGGTCTCATGCTTGCCCTTGCCGCTGCCCTTGCCGTCGTCCTTCGCCTTGGCATCCAGTTCATCGTTGAGCTTCTTGAGGCGCTCTGTTTCTGCCTGTTTCCGGCGGAGGGCTTCGAGGTTGCGGAGGAAATCCGGATCGTCGTCAGGCGCGGTGGGGTGCCGCTGGCTCTGCTGTTGGGGGGAAGAGCTGCGGGGCCGGCCGATCAGGAGCCAGAGAATGGCGCCGACCACTGGCAGGACGATCATGACCACGATCCACGCCGGTTTGGAAATTCCTCGGGCGAGGCGTCCATCGGTGCGGATCACATCCACGAGGCCATACACAAAGATGACGAGGACTGCGACGGCCAAAGCCACACGGAGGAGCATGCCATTAAGTCTATCGTCAGGAGGCGCAAGGGCCTCGGGCGGGAGGCGGCTAAACTTGAATAGTGGCCTTTTTGAAATATTCCCTCATCCGCCTGGCTCTCTTCGCGCCCCTGTTTGTGGTTTTTATGTTCCTGCAGCTGGGCGTGCTGATGTCCGTGATCTGCGCAGCGCTGATCGCTTTTGCCGTGAGCTACCTGTTCTTCCAGAAGCAGCGGGACGAGGCCGCCGCGGCCATCCACCAGCGTTTCTCGGGCAAGGCCCAACCGATCCGTTCAGCCAATGAAGTCCAGGACGCCCACGCGGAGGACGCCCTCCTGGACGCCAACCCGGACATCGCCATCAGCAATGACGCCAAAGACCCCAAGCGCCCCTAGCGCAACAGCTCCAGCACCGGGCCCTTGGGGATCAGCGGGCAGACTAGAAGCCGTGGCTAAGAACCAGGCCCAGTGAAAACAGCAGGCTGTAGCCGAGGTTGATCAGGCCGGTCTGCTTCAGGACCGGGATCAGGCTCTTGCGCTTCCGGCCGTTGATCATCAGCCACGCGGGCATGAGGCAGGCCGGAATCAGCAGCAGGACGATCAGCATCCAGGGCCGGCCAGGGGCCAGGATCACCACCAGCATGATGGCCACCGCGAGCATCAGCACGTAGCTCTCCCGGGCGTGCTTGTCGCCCAGGCGCACCGCAAGGGTCTTCTTGCCGGCCTGCATGTCGGTGGGGATGTCCCGGACGTTGTTGGCCATGAGCAGCGCTGTCGCGATCAGCCCGGTGCCGATCGCTCCGATAACGGCCGGCAGGTTGATCTGCCCGGCCTGTGTGTAGGTGGTGCCCAGCGTTGCCACCAGCCCGAAGAACACAAACACGAAAACGTCGCCCAGGCCCATGTAGCCGTACGGGTTCTTGCCGCCCGTGTAGCCCCAGGCCGCCATCACGCAGCCGAGCCCTACCAGAATCAGCCACCAGCTCTGGGTGATCACCACCAGGATCAGCCCGAAAACCATGGCGGCAGCAAATGCACCAAAGGCGGCGCGCTTCACGTGTTCGGGGCTTGCAGCACCTGAGCCCACCAGGCGGAGCGGGCCCACGCGGTCGTCGTCCGTGCCGCGGATGCCGTCCGAATAGTCGTTGGCGAAGTTCACGCCCACCTGGAGCAGGAGGGCCACCAGCGCCGCGAGGATGGCGTTGAAGAGCAGGAACGAATCCATTTCATAGGCGGCGGCGGAGCCGATCAGTACCGGCGCGATCGCGGCCGGCAGTGTTCGGAGTCGGGCGCCTTGGATCCATTGTGCGGCTGTGGCCACGGTCAGTACCTCGCGTTGTTTTGGGAAGGCGGCAGGATGGGGGCCCGCCGGGTGGTGCAGGTCTACTTTACTTTCCCTGATGCAGGGCGTTGAGTTCGGCGGCCATGGCCAGGCGGTCGGGCTTGCCGTTGGGCAGCATCAGCAGGGACGATGCAGCAAGAACCGTTTTCGGCGCAAGGATGCCCAGCGTCCGGTGCCACTCCTTTTCAAGGACGACCGCGTGGTCCCTGCCTGGCGCGGAGGCCGCAGGCTCTGCGGTCCCAACAGGCGGGGTGGCCAATGCCACGTAAGCTGCTACGGCCTGGCCCCATTCCGCGGACGGGACACCGGCCACGAAAGCCGCGGCGACGGCGTCGGACTTTTCCAGCTCCTCCTGCACATGCGCGGCGGAGACCTTGATCCCGCCGGTGATTATCACGTCGTCGGCGCGGCCCAGGACCGTGAGCTGGCCGTCGTCGTCAATGCTGCCGAGATCGCTGGTGCGGTACCAGCGCACCCCGTCCTCCTCGAAGAAGGTGCTGCCGGCTTCGTCCGGCGCTTCCAGGTAGCCCGCGGCGATGGTATCGCCGCCCAGCAGGATGCGGCCGTCCTCCTCCACGCGTACTGACACCCCTTCGATCGGGAAGCCGTCGTAGACGCAGCCGCCGCAGGACTCGGCTGAACCGTAGGTGGTGATGACGCGGACGCCGGCATCCGTGGCAGCCGCCAACAGTGAGGCCGGGGCGGGCGCGCCGCCCAGCAGGACGGCGTTGAAGCGGCGGAGGGCCGCGAGGGTCTCCGGGGACGGCGCGTCAAGCAGCCGCTGCAGCTGGGTGGGGACCAGTGAGGTGAACCGGATCTTATCGGTCAGTTCCTGCGCGGCGGCCGTGAAGGCTTCGGGTGTGAATCCGCCGGACATGTCCATCACCCAAGGGCGGGTGCCCGCGAACAGCGAACGCACCAGGACCTGGATTCCCGCCACGTACTGGACGGGCAGCGCCAGGAGCCACTGGCCCTCGCCCTTGAGGGCCAGGGCGGTTGCCATCGAGGAAGCGGCCAGGGATTCCACCGTTAGTACCGTGGCCTTTGGGGTGCCGGTGGAACCGGAGGTGCGCACTACGGCAACGGCGTCGTCGCAGCCGGGCGTTTCCAGGTGGCCCACTACCAGGGCACCGTCTTCGCCCACGGAAAGTTCGACGGCGGGACCCTCGCCGTGGAGGGCGGCCGCCAGCGCCTTCAGCGCCGGGTCGATGTCCAGGATGCCGCTTCCGGAATCGGCCGCTTCGGCAGATGCGTTGGTCAGGGTCTCGTTATCGCGGGGTTCGGTGTTCATTAGGCGTCCTGCCTTAGAAGTAGTGCGGGAAGCCGGACCAGTCCGGTTCGCGTTTTTCCAGGAACGCTTCCTTGCCCTCCACCGCTTCGTCCGTCATGTACGCAAGCCGGGTGGCTTCGCCCGCGAATACCTGCTGGCCCGCCAGGCCGTCGTCGGCGAGGTTGAAGGCAAACTTGAGCATCCGGATGGCCTGGGGCGACTGCCGGGCAATATCGGCGGCATATTCCAGGGCAACCTCTTCGAGGCGTTCGTGGTCCACGGCCTCGTTGACCGCGCCCATCCGAACCATGTCCTCAGCGGAATATTCTCGGGCGAGGAAAAAGATCTCCCGGGCGGACTTCTGCCCGATCTGGCGTGCCAGCAGGGCCGAGCCGTACCCTGCATCGAAGCTTCCGACGGTTGCGTCCGTCTGCTTGAACTTGCCGAACTGGCGGGAGGCGATGGTGAGGTCGGAAACCACGTGCAGGGAGTGCCCGCCGCCGGCCGCCCACCCGTTAACGACGGCGATGACCACCTTGGGCATGGTGCGCATCAGCCGCTGGACTTCCAGGATGTGGAGCCGCCCGGCACGCGCGGGATCGATGCTCTCCTGGGTCTCGCCGTTCGCTGTGTCTTGTACTACGTACCGATAGCCGTCCCGGCCCCTGATCCGCTGGTCCCCGCCCGAACAGAAGGAGTGGCCGCCATCCTTGGGCGAGGGGCCGTTTCCGGTGAGCAGCACGGTGGCAACGTCCGGGGACATCCGCGCGTGGTCCATCGCCCGGTACAGTTCATCCACTGTGCCGGGCCGAAACGCATTGCGGACCTCGGGGCGGTTGAAAGCGATCCGCACCGTGGGCAGGTCGCGCACCCATCCGCCGTCGGAATCCCGCTCCACCTGCCGGTGGTAGGTCATGTCCAGGAAGTCGTCAAAGCCGGACACAACACGCCAGCGGGTGGGATCGAAGACGTCGGACACCGAGGCGGGGATTTGGTTGCTCACCGTCCAAGTCTAGTAATCGGGGTCAGCTGATGCAGAACTCGTTGCCCTCGGGGTCTGCCATGGTGTGCCACGAATGTGGCCCCTGGCTGGCGCTCCAAAGGAAAGTGGCGCCGCGGTCCTCGAGTTCCCGGCGCACCTCGTCCTTGTCCCGCCCTTCCAGGTCAACGTCCCAGTGCACGCGGTTCTTGACGGTCTTGCCT
>NZ_JBNHFF010000147.1:0-8381 GCF_059089965.1 Arthrobacter sp. SPT-J7 | reverse complement strand
GGAACTCCACCACATCGCCGTCGGCCATGACATATTCCTTGCCTTCGATCCTGACCTTACCCCGGGACTTGGCCTCGGCCATGGAACCGGCCTCCACCAGGTCCTTGAAGGAGACCACCTCGGCCTTAATGAAGCCGCGCTGGAAGTCAGAGTGGATTACCCCTGCTGCCTGCGGTGCGGTATCCCCCTGGCGGATGGTCCAGGCACGGGTTTCCTTGGGGCCGGCCGTGAGGTAGGTCTGCAGCCCCAGCGTGTGGAAACCGACCCGCGCCAGCTGGTCCAGTCCGGATTCATCCTGGCCATTCATTTCCAGCATTTCGCGGGCCTCTTCCTCGTCAAGTTCCACGAGGTCGGCTTCGAGCTTGGCGTCAAGGAAAACAGCGTCCGCCGGGGCAACCATGGCCCGCAGTTCCTCCTGCTTTTCGGGACTGCCCAGGATCGCTTCGTCGGCGTTGAAGACGTAGATGAACGGCTTCGCCGTCAGGAGGCCGAGCTCCTTGAGGTGTTCCATTTCCAGCTTGTCGCTCTTAATGGAAGAGAAGATGGTATCGCCGCGTTCCAGAACCACCTGGGCTGCCTTGATCGCGGCAAGCTCCGCAGCTTCCCGCTTCTTGATCTTGACTTCCTTTTCGATCCGCGGAATGGCGTTCTCGATGGTTTGCAAGTCTGCCAGGATGAGCTCGGTGTTAATGGTTTCCATGTCGGAGCGCGGGTCCACTTTGCCATCCACGTGAATAACATCGGGGTCGTCGAACACGCGCACCACCTGGGCAATAGCTTCTGCCTCGCGGATGTTGGCCAGGAACTTGTTGCCCAGGCCTTCACCCTCGGACGCGCCCTTGACGATGCCGGCGATGTCCACGAACGACACCGGAGCCGGCAGGAGGCGCTGCGAACCGAAGATCTCAGCAAGCTTCTGAAGGCGGGGGTCAGGCAGGTTCACGACGCCGACGTTGGGCTCGATGGTGGCGAACGGGTAGTTCGCCGCCAGCACCTGGTTGCGGGTCAGTGCGTTGAAAAGGGTTGATTTGCCGACGTTGGGCAGGCCGACGATGCCAATAGTAAGAGCCACGAGCATTGATTCTACCCGCAGGAGGCGCCCAGGGCTTCCGGGCCGGCAGGCTGAAATGTCGCTTCCGGGAAATGTCACAGCCCCGTGCGACAGTGAGCACATGGATGCTTTTGCGCTGATACTGGCTTTATTCATGCTGTTGCTGGGGGCCCTTGCGGGCGCTGCAGCCACCTACTTTGCGCTGCGGAAGAACAGCCGTGCCGTGGAAGAAGATTTCGACGCCGTTTCGTCGCGGCTTTCAGAGGTGAGCGCACAGTTCGCCGCCGCCGACGCCGAACGCCGCCTTCTGGCTGCACAGAACCGTGAGCTGGGGGAATCACGGTCCCAGGACGGCAGCGTGCTCCGTGCACTGGCACCCGTGGCTGAAAAACTGACGGCAGTGCAGCAGCAGGTGGCGCTCCTGGAGCGGGACAGGCTGGAACAGTATGGCCAGCTCGCCCAGCAACTGCAGGAAGCCCGGCTTTCGGACGAGCAGCTGATCCGGTCCACCCATGCCTTGGAGTCTGCCCTGCGTTCCAACAGCGCGCGCGGGCAGTGGGGAGAGGTTCAGTTGCGGCGCGTGGTGGAGGCCTCCGGGATGCTGCGGCACGTCGACTTCATCGAACAGGTCCACAGCGGCGGCGGCGAGTCTTCCGTCCGACCGGACCTGGTGGTCCAGCTGCCCGGCGAGAAGCAGTTGGTGGTTGATGCAAAGGTCCCACTGTCGGCCTACCTCGAGGCGCAGGAGCTCGGCGCGTCCATGGATTCCCGGACGGGGCAGCCCGGGCTGCCCCTGAGCCCGGACCGCCGCTCGCAGCAGGGGCTCCTGGCTGCCCACGCAAAGGCACTGAGGGCACATGTGGACTCACTAAGCAACAAGAAATACTGGGACATCCCTGGCAACTCCCCCGAGCTGGTGATCTGTTTCATCCCGGCCGAATCGATCCTGGCCGCAGCACTCATGGCTGATGCCGAACTCCTGGACCATGCGCTTTCCAGGAATGTTGTCCTGGCGTCGCCCAGCACGCTGCTGGCTGTGCTGAAGTCTGTGGCCTTCACTTGGCGGCAGGACGTCCTGACGGACAGCGCCCGCGAACTGTTCGACCTCGCGAGGCAGCTGTACGACCGGATGGGAACCCTGGGTGAAAATGTCAGCAAACTGGGGTCTTCGCTGAAGTCGTCCGTGGACCGCTACAACTCCATGGTGGGCACCCTGGAAGCGCGTGTCCTTCCCACTGCGAGGAAGTTGAACACCCTGGAGGAATCGGGCCTCATGACTCCTCCGGTCGTGGAGGTCACACCGCGCACACTGGCCGCCCCGGAACTCCAAAGCGAGGACGAGGCGGCCTGAGGGCAGCCTCGTAGGTAGGAGCTCCAAGGTCAGGAATCCCGGATAAGGAAAGGGCCTGGCAGTTACGGCTGCCAGGCCCACTTGCTTTGCTCCCAGCTTCACCGCCAGGCGTTCTTAGCTCCGCGGCCGGCGTCCGCCCAGTGCACGGCTAACATCGCCGGCCTGCTTCAGGGTTGCCCGAAGCTCCTTCGGCAGCGAGAAGAGGAGATCTTCTTCGGCCGTGACGACTTCCTCGACGGTGCCGTAGCCGTAATCGGCCAGCAAACGCAGAACGTCCTGCACCAGCACCTCGGGTACGGACGCCCCGGACGTCACGCCAACCGTTGCGACCCCTTCAAACCAGGCCTCATCTACTTCGTTGGCAAAATCCACCCGGTAGGAGGCCTTTGCCCCGTATTCAAGGGCAACCTCCACAAGCCTTACGGAGTTTGAGGAATTGGCCGAGCCCACGACGATGACCAGCTCTGCCTGGGGGGAAATCTTCTTGATCGCCACCTGGCGGTTGGTGGTGGCATAGCAGATGTCGTCGCTGGGCGGGTCCTGCAGGGTGGGAAAGCGATCCTTGAGCAGACGGACCGTTTCCATGGTCTCGTCAACGCTGAGGGTGGTCTGTGACAGCCAGATGACCTTTTCCGGATCGCGCACCGTCACCTTGTCCACTTCGTGCGGACCGTTGATGATTTGGATGTGTTCCGGAGCTTCGCCTGCTGTGCCTTCAACTTCCTCGTGGCCGTCGTGGCCGATCAGCAGGATATCGAAATCGTCCTTGGCGAACCGCACGGCTTCCTTGTGGACCTTGGTCACCAGCGGGCAGGTAGCGTCGATGGTGCGCAGGCCACGGTCCTCCGCGGACTGGACCACGGCCGGCGATACGCCGTGGGCGGAGAAGATCACCAGCGCACCTTCCGGCACTTCGTCCGTCTCGTCAACGAAGATTGCGCCCTTTTCCTCCAGGGAGCTGACCACATGGACGTTGTGCACAATCTGCTTGCGCACGTACACCGGAGGGCCATAGTGTTCCAGGGCCTTCTCAACGGCGATGACGGCACGGTCAACACCGGCGCAGTATCCCCGAGGGGCAGCGAGCAGCACCTTCTTGGGTCCGGCTACGGGTGCTGCAGCAGCTACTTCCTCAGGAGAACGGCGCCTACGCGGGATGGTGGGCATCGAAAGGGAAACAGCTGAGGGGGTCATTACTCGATTCTACCGGGTTGCCCGCGCCCGCCTGCGCGGTATGAGCCCTGCCACAACTCCCGCCAGCACCAGCGCGCCGCCGGTGATTGCCGTGGCCCAGGTCCAGGTTTGGAAGTTGGCGGAGGACGCCGCGACGAACTCATCCCTGAACATGTTGGCCACCTCGTTTCCGCTGTCCGTAGCCAGCACGGCCGCGGAGCCTGCCTGCATGCCGAGCAGCCAGAGGGCTGCCAGCAGCAACGCACCAACTCCTGCACCCACCAGCACTGTCCAGCGCCGGCGGGCGGCAACCAGGGCAAGGAGCAACGCTACCGCCGATCCCCCGGCCAGCAGGTAGCCGGCGGGGGCATAGGTGCGCAGGCGCTCGGTCCACTCTTTTTGCTCGGCCTGGCCCACACTGATAAGCGTCTGCTCCGGCGGGTCCAGGGGAAGCCTGGTGGCGCGTGAGACTTCCTCGGAGCCCAGCGCCACCAGAGGCGCGACGTCGAGGGTCAGGGATGAGGCAGACGCAGAGCCCGGGCGGTCCGCATCCGTCCCCGCAAAACTGAGGCGGTGGCTCCTCCGCAGTGTTTCTTCCCACGCGGCGGGGTAGCCGGGGAGTCCAGTCAGGGACGCCGCGGCGTTCTCCAATACCGGCCGGACCAGGTCCGAGAGGAAGCCCGGGACGGCACTCGTGTCGATCGTACCGATGGCAGCCGCCGCCAGTCCTGGCTGGAACTCAGAGTTCCTGCCCAGCGGCGCCGCCAGTTCCACGAAGCCCTCCTCCTGGACAATGTTGCGGTCCAGCCAGATGGCTGGAACTGCCACGGCGGCGAGCAGTACGGCCAGCACGGTGGCAGCAGCGGAAACAAAAGTGCGCACAGCAGTTCCTTCAGGTCGATGGCGGTCCACCCATCCTAGGCGGGCATCCTGATCCGCCACTGTCAGTCCCGGATGCTACAGCTTATGGATAAGGTTGAATGACCGCCGACCAACAGACGAAGGACCCCATGCCCGCAGCTCCGTCCCCGCAAGGGACTTCGCATGTCTGAACAGGCCTCACTTCCCGTCCCCGGTCAGCAACTGTCCGCGCCCACTACCCTTCCCGCGACGGCGGCCGAAACCACCCCGGACAACCCATGGCCGCTGCAGCTCCTCTCGCAGAAGCTCAAAGCCCACATCGACCGCACGCCGTCGGCCTGGGTCGAAGGCCAGGTCATTGAACTGAACCGCCGCGGCAGCAATGCCTACCTCACCTTGCGGGACGTTGACGCTGAAGTTTCACTGCCGGCGTCGGTGTGGACCAAGGTGCTGGAGCGCCAGAACCTTCCGCTGGACCGCGGTTCCCGGGTGGTCGCTCTGCTCAAGCCCGAGTTCTGGATCAAGACGGGCCGGCTGAACATGCTGGTCAGGGACATCCGGCCGGTTGGCCTGGGCGACCTCCTTGCCCGGATCGAGCGGCTCCGCCAGGCCCTCGCCGCCGAAGGTCTCTTTGCAGACTCCCGCAAGAAGCCGCTGCCCCTGTTGCCGCACCGCATCGGCCTCATCACCGGCCGTGACTCTGACGCGAAAAAGGACATCCTCCGGAACGCCGCATTGCGCTGGCCCGCGGTGGAGTTCGAGATCCGCGAGGTTGCCGTGCAGGGGAATACGGCCGTATCCCAGGTGGTGCGCGCGCTGCGGGACCTGGATGCCCGCCCGGAGGTGGACGTTATTGTCATCGCCCGCGGCGGGGGCGCCCTGGAGGACCTCCTGCCCTTCAACAGCGAAGAACTGATCCGGGCTGTGGCAGCCGCTTCCACTCCCGTGGTGAGTGCCATCGGCCACGAGGCGGACAGGCCCCTGCTGGACGACGTTGCCGATCTGCGCGCCTCCACTCCCACTGACGCGGCCAAGCGTATTGTGCCGGAAGTCTCCGAAGAACTGGCAGGGGTACGCCAGGCCAGGGAGCAGCTGCGCCGGTGCATGGAGCGCCTTGTGGACAGGGAATCGGACCGCCTGGCGTCCCTTCACTCAAGGCCGGTCATGGCTGCACCCGAAGGCATGGTGACCGTCCGGTCCGAAGAAATTGAGCGGTTGCTCCGGCGGTCCTCCGCGGCGGTGAGCTCCACCGTGGTGCGGGCTGCTGACCAGCTGGAGCACCTGAAGGCCCAGGTACGCGCTCTGTCCCCGCAGAAAACGCTCGACCGGGGGTACGCCGTCGTCGAACTCGCCGACGCACTGGCGGCACGTTCCGCCAACTCAGGGCACGCAGTGGTGCGCCGCCCGGCGGAGGCGCCGGCGGGAACGCCGCTCTCGGTCCGGGTGGCGGAAGGCCGCTTCGGCGCCACCTCCACGGGCAAGCCAGAACAGCACACATCGGAAACCGGAGTCCCCAATGACTGAGCAAAAGCCAGGAAACGACGTCGCAACGCTGAGCTATGAGGAAGCACGCGAACAACTCATCGCGGTGGTGGGCAGGCTGGAGGCAGGTGGCGCCAGCCTGGAGGAATCCCTGGCGCTGTGGGAGCGGGGCGAAGCCTTGGCCGCACGGTGTGAGGAATGGCTGGAAGGAGCCAGGAAGCGGCTGGCCGCAGCCCGCGACCAGCCGCTGTAACGCTTCAGGAACGCAGGATCAGCTCCCGCTCGGTTGCTACATCAAACTCGGCTTTGGGCCATTCAAGGTTCAGTTCGGCCAAAGCCCCCAGCAACAGCTGCTGCACAGCGATCCTGGCGTACCACTTCTTATTGGCCGGAACCACGTGCCAAGGCGCGTCCCGGGTGCTCGTTTCGTCGATGGCGGCTTGGTAGGCATCCATGTAGTCGTCCCAGAAGGCGCGTTCGTCCAGGTCGCCCCGGTTGTATTTCCAGTGCTTGGCCGGGTTGTCCAGCCGGGCCAGCAGGCGGGACTTCTGCTCCTCCCCGCTGATGTGGAGCATCACTTTGACGACTTTTGTCCCCGACTCCGTCAGGCGCCCCTCGAACTCGTTGATTGCCACATAGCGGCGCTTGATTTCATCAGGGCTGGCCCAGCCGTGGACACGGTGGATCAGCACGTCCTCATAGTGGGACCGGTCGAAAACACCCATCATGCCGGCAG
Organism: Arthrobacter sp. SPT-J7; assembly: GCF_059089965.1. Classification (NCBI taxonomy): domain Bacteria; kingdom Bacillati; phylum Actinomycetota; class Actinomycetes; order Micrococcales; family Micrococcaceae; genus Arthrobacter; species Arthrobacter sp. SPT-J7. Next base: position 1,727 of record NZ_JBNHFF010000147.1, on the reverse strand, counting down.
CAGGGACTTCCTTCTGGATCCGCCACAGGAAGTCGTAGGACTTCTCCTCATCCGTCGGAGCCTTGAAAGCCTTGAACTGGATGCCCTGCGGGTCGGTGGCGGCCATGACGTGGTTCACGATTCCACCCTTGCCCGCCGTATCCATCGCCTGCAGGATCAGAAGGATCCGCTTCCGTCCGCCGAAGCGTGACTCTGCGAACAGCTTCTCCTGCAACTCGCCCAGCTCGTCGTCCAGGTCCGCCAGCAGGGCCTTTCCGTCCTCCTTGCTGCCGCTGTACCCGGGCGTGGAGTCCGGGTCCACGTCGGCCAGTGAGAATCCTTCCCCCGCCCGCAGGGTTTCAGAAGGGTGCTGATCGAAGCCTATGACGCTGGCCATGGGGAATCCTCTCTGCGAAGTGCCACGGGACTCAAGCGCCCGTGAGCACAGGCTAGTTCCCCTGATACCTGCTTAGGAAGTCCCCCATCCGCCCGACAGCCTCTTCGATGTCCTTGACGTTGGGCAGCGTGACCATGCGGAAGTGGTCCGGGCGCACCCAGTTGAAGGCGCGGCCATGGGAGACCAAAATCTTCTGTTCCCGGAGAAGGTCCAGGACGAACTTTTCGTCATCACGGATGTGGTAGACCTCAGGGTCGAGCCGGGGGAAGAGATAGAGGGCCCCGCGTGCCTGCTGGGTGCTGACGCCGGGGATGGCGTTCAGCATGTCGTATGCCTTGTTGCGTTGTTCCAGGAGGCGGCCGCCGGGCAGGATCAGGTCATTGATGCTCTGGTATCCGCCAAGGGCCGTCTGGATGGCGTGCTGGGCTGGAACGTTTGCGCAGAGGCGCATATTGGCCAGGAGGCTGATGCCCTCGAGGTAGTCGGCTGCATCCTTCTTGGGTCCCGAAATGGCCATCCAGCCCGCGCGGTAACCGCACACGCGGTAGGCCTTGGACAAGCCGCTGAACGTGAGGCAGAGAACGTGGTCGCCGGTGAGCTTGGCCAGGTTAACGTGGACTGCGTCCTCGTACAGGATCTTCTCGTAGATTTCGTCGGCGAAGACGACCAGTCCGTGCTTCTCGGCGAGGGCCACAATCTTTTTCAGCGTCTCTTCGGGGTAGACGGCGCCTGTGGGGTTGTTCGGGTTGATGACCACGATGCCCTTGGTCCGCGGCGTTATCTTGGCTTCCATGTCCTCAAGGTCAGGTTGCCAGCCGGATTCCTCGTCGCAGAGGTAGTGGACCGGTTTCCCGCTGGCGAGTGCCACGGACGCGGTCCACAACGGGTAGTCAGGCGTGGGAATCAGGACCTCGTCGCCGTCGTCGAGCAGGGCCATCAAGGACATGGTGATGAGTTCGCTGACGCCGTTGCCCAGGTAAATGTCATCAACGTGGATGTTCTGGATACCCCGGGTCTGGTAGTACTGCGAGACGGCGGTACGCGCCGAGAATATGCCGCGGGAGTCGCTGTAGCCCTGGGCATGCGGCAGGTGGCGGATCATGTCAACCAGGATGGCGTCCGGCGCTTCGAATCCAAACGGCGCCGGGTTTCCGATGTTCAGCTTGAGGATCCGGTGCCCCTCCGCCTCCATCTGCTGGGCGGCCTGGAGGATCGGTCCACGGATGTCGTAAAGGACGTTGTTGAGCTTCGTGGACTGCTTGAATTCTGCCATCCACTAAATATGCCACAGGAGGGATGCACTTCCGCTGAGACGTCAGCCACACCGGTGCCAGGCGCAACCACAGGAATT
>NZ_JBNHFF010000146.1:0-8382 GCF_059089965.1 Arthrobacter sp. SPT-J7 | reverse complement strand
AATGGTTAGCCTGCCCCACTACTGCCGGAAGTCAGCGCCGAGCTGCAGCCTCCGTCCCACTACTCAAACCGAACTAACTAAGAAAAGGGATCAACTCATGAGCGGCATCATCATTGTAGGCGTTGACGGCAGCGCCACAGCAAGAAAGGCAGCCAAAGCCGCCTGGAACCTCGCAGCGAGTTTGGGCGCGTCGCTTCACGTAGTTTCGGCTTTCGACAGCGACCGTACCGAGGTCTTTGGCAGCGGCAGCGACCAGTGGATTGTGTCCGATGCCGACGCGGCCGAGCAGGTGGCCCGCACCGTAGCAGATTCCCTCGGACGGGACATTAAGGTCACCTACTCACCGGCCCGCGGACGCCCCGCAGACGCCCTCATCAAGGAAGCCCTGCGAATGGACGCCCGCCTCATAGTGGTGGGGAACCGGAGAATGCAGGGCATCGGCCGGGTTCTAGGCAGCGTAGCCAACAGCGTTGCCCACAACGCTCCCTGTGACGTATACATCGCCAACACCTATGATGCCGAATAGTTGAATACAGCCAACCGGTACAACGCCCCAAACAATCCTCAGCGAAAAGTGCAGACCGGAAATCCGCTCCTAATGTGAGTGGCGGCGCCCTTACTGCCCATAGCGGGCAGAATCAGTTCTCCACGTTGCCGTATACACTCCTCGCATGCGGTAGCGGCGTCGTTAGGGAACTGGGTTGCATCGGGCGACGAAGTTCCACGAGATGTTTGCATGCCTGCTGCCTCGGCTAAAGCTCAGCACCCGAACTCACGCGTCAACCTGGTGACGCTCAGTGTCAGCTTTGGGTGTACCCAAACTGACGGGAGCTACTAAGGTGCATCCTATTGATTGGGAACGCGTTGGACGCAGCGGCGGCAAAGCCCCTCAGCCCACGAGAGTCGATGGGCCGCCTCGCGGCTTCTCCCCGGAGGTTAGTTCCGGAGAGTGGCAGGTTTAAGGCGTACCTGGTTTCCACCGACAATCCGGCGGTGCCGGGACGCCCAGCCCCAGGGGGCTCACCCAAGGTCGCGCCTGCGCATGCCCAGGTCTCCTACGATCAGCAGGGCGAGGCCAGCCGCGCCCATGATCCACACGCCCATTCCGGGGTCCATGTCAGGCAGTTGAGGCACGTGGGCGAAGGGCGACACATCGGTTACCCCTTCCTCCAGTTGCAGAGCGGGGCCGAGCATGTCGATCACCACACATGCCGCCAGCACAGCCCACCCCGCGACGAAGAACCGGGGCAGTGCACCGAGGAGCGCCACGGCGATCGCCGCCACGAGCCATACCGCCGGCAGATGCCACAGGCCCGAGCGCAGAACGCGCTCCACCCAGTCGGAGTTATCAGTCACGGCCGCGAACGTACCGCCGAGCGCTGCCGTGCCGACCGCTAGGACAACCGCAGAGCCGAGGAGACTCGGAAGCACACCCGACAGCAGCCAGCGGGTGCGGCTGACGGACGCCGCGAGGGTGAGGTCGCCGAGCCCGTTGCGTTCCGTCGTTCGCACAAGCTGGAGGGCGGAGACCGCGTGCCCAGTGGCGAGGAGCGCGATCAGCAGCAGGACGAGACGCAGGTAGCCCTCCGTCGCCTCGGTCTGGCCGGTGCCCAACAGCAGAGCGATATCGGGAGTCGCCGCGAAGACCTTGGTGACCTCTTCGCCTGCAACGCCAAACACGCAGCCCACGAACAGTCCGCCGAGAGCCCATCCCACCACAGCAGGTGTCGCCACTCTTGCCGTTGCCGTCAGTAGGCCGACGAGCGACGAGCCTGCGGCGGGGCGGCCTGGTCCGCGGGTGAGCAGCGCCGCGCCGAGGTCGCGCCGGATGCGCACCGTCATCGCTACAACGACCAGCAGCAGGCCGGCGCCGGCCGCGATGCCCAGCGGCCAACTGCGCTGGTCATCCGCGAAGGGCGCGGCATGCTGGACCCATCCGAACGGCGACCACGCCGACAGCCCACCGTCGCCCACATCACCCGCCGCACGGACGCCATACGACGCCGCGATGACCAAACCCGATACGCCGAGCGTCTCTCCGGCCGTGCCGCACACCTGCGCGGCGAGCGAGGTCACTCCGACGAAGAACACACCGATCACGGCAACGGAGGCTCCGTAGCCCCACGCGCCCTCGGTGGGAAGCCCGAGCAGGATCATTCCTGCGGCGCAGGCTGCGCCGATGAGCGCCGAGGTGGCGATCATCGTGAACACGGCCGCAGTGAGAGAGGCTAGCGTGCCGGTTGCCGTGGACAGTGCCAGCTCGGCCCGGCCGTGTTCCTCCTCGGAACGGGTCAGCCGTGTCATCCCGAGCGCTGCCATCAGCGCTACCGCGACCAGAAGGTACCCGCCGACCTCGAACACGACGATCCCCCCGGGGGTGTCGAGTGCGTGTCCGGGCCCGTTGATGGCCCGCAAGGCCGGGCTCCCGTCGTTGATAGCGGCGTACTGCTCACGGTCAGCGGCCGTGGGGTACAGCGAGGCCATGCTGTCAGTGATCGCGGCGAGGAGCGCGGCGATGCCTACCGTCCACAGCAGGATCTGCCAGCGTTCGAGTCGTGTTGTCAGGCGCAGCTGCCAACCTGTTCCTGCGAAAGCGGTCATCGTGAGACCGCCTCGGCCGGTTCCGGTTCGTTGAGCTCGTAGTGCTGCAGGAACAGTTCCTCTAGGCTCGGAGGCTGGCTGACGAGGCTCGTGGGCCCTGCCGCGCTCACCAGCGCCAGCGCAGCCGCGAGACCGGACGGTCCTACGCTGAACTCGACGTGACGGCCTTCGAGCCGCGGGCCGTGGAGCCCTTCGATCGCGGACAGTCCCACCACGTCATGCTGGGTGGCGGCGACGACCTTCGACACGGTCCGCTCGCGCATCTCATCGAGGGTTCCGGTGCTGACGGCCTTCCCGTTGCGGATGATGGTGAGGCGATCACACAGGACCTCCACCTCGGCGAGGATATGGCTCGACAGCAGCACCGTGGTGCCCTGCGCCGAAGCCTCCTGCACGAGCTGCTGGAACACCACCTCCATGAGGGGGTCCAGGCCCGACGTCGGCTCGTCCAGTATGAGCAGGTCGCTCGGCGTCGCGAATGCCGCCACGAGCGCGACTTTCTGCCTGTTGCCCTTCGAATAGGCCTTCGCGCGCTTGCGAGGATTTAGGTCGAGGCGCTCGATGAGCTCGTCCCGACGGGCGCGCGAAGCGCGCGCTCCGCGCATCCGGGTCAGCAGGTCGATGCACTCGCCGCCCGTGAGGGACGGCCACAGCATCACGTCGCCGGGCACGTACGCCATCCGCCGGTGGAGGGCCACGGCGTCGCGCCTCGGATCACCGCCGAGCACAATGGCCGATCCACTCGTCTTCGTCAGCAGCCCGAACAGGATCTTGATGGTGGTCGATTTGCCAGCACCATTCGGCCCAAGGAAACCGTGCGTCTCACCGGCCCGAACGGTGAGATCCAGCCCGTCAAGTGCACGGAAGCGTCCAAACTGCTTGGTGAGCCCCTTAAGGGATATTGCGGCTTCCTCCCCGTTGCCCGCGCTCGTGCGCGCGGCCCGACGGGCGGAAGGGGTCTGTGTTGCATGTGCTATTGGAACTCACCGGCCTCGTATCGTGCCGAGCATGCCCGGCGTTGCAGTTTTCCGCTTGTGGTGCGGGGGATAGTCCCGGAACGGACCAGGACAATATCGGCGGGCGTGATCGCGTGCACCGCAGCCACCGCCGCGCGCACGGCCAGCGCCGTGCGTGCATGGTCGAGGGTGGGCAGCGACCGCGCTTCGATCTCGGCCACCACCACCAGGCCCTCGGGCCCATCGCCGCGGGTGGGCATCGCCACGACCCCGCCCGAACGGATCTCTGCGACGGCATCCGACACCGTTGCCTCCACATCAGCCGGGTAGTGGTTCTTCCCCGCGATGATGATGAGGTCCTTGAGACGGCCAACCAGAAACAGTTCCCCATCGGAAAGGAAGCCGAGGTCACCGGTGCGCAGCCAGGTCCCTGCGTCAGGACTGTCACGGAGCCTGCCACCGAAGATCTCTGCGGTGAGCTCCTCCCGCCCGGCGTAGCCACGGCACACGTTGCCGCCCTGGACCCACACCTCACCGACACTGCCGTCGGATACCGCGGCGAGCGACGCCGGATCGACGATGCGCACGGCCTGGTCGACGGGCACACCGCAGGAAACCACTTCCGACACGTCCTCGGGCGGCACGTCCGGGTCCGCCGCGACCGCGACGCCCTCGGCCAGCGCCCCGCGCAGGAGGCGCGCAACGCTCAAGGGGCTGCCGTACCGGTGCGCGGTGACCATGAGGGTTGCCTCGGCCAGCCCATATCCTGGCTGGTGGGCGAGCGGATCGAATCCGTACGGTGCGTAGGCTTCGCTGAACTCTGTCATGGAGGAGGCGCGGATCGGCTCGGAGCCGTTGCCGAACGCCCGTAGCCTCGACAGGTCCAAACCCTCGCGCTCGGGCTGGGGCACGCGCCGCACGCACAGGTCGACGGCGAAGTTCGGGACAATTGTCAGTGCCGCGCCAGCGTCGCTGAGAGCGTGCAGAAAGCGCAACGGGCGCTGGACAAACGACATCGGGCTCATCGACCAGCAGTGTCCGCCACCTTGCAGCACCGCACAGATGCCGTAGACGAGGCCCATGTCGTGGAAGTAGGGCAGCCAGCTGACCATCGGCCCCTCGGCCATCGGCAGCGACTCGCGCAACTGCGTCATCGCCACCGCGAGGTTGCGAGCAGTGACCTGCACCCCGGCGGGAGTGCGGGTCGAACCGGACGTGTACTGCAAGTAGGCGGTCCCGTCGCCGCGCACCGGGGTGAACGCCGCAGCGAACCCATCAGCGGGCGGTTCGGCGCCCTCGGCGAGCAGTATGCGGATGCCGGTGCCCGCCACCAGTTCATCGACGTCGGCTGCCGCGTCCTCCGCCGTGATCACCGCCGTCGGGCGTGCATCCGCGAGCACCGCCACGAGGCGTTCGTCCGAGCGGCGGGCATCCGGGGCGTACAGCGGCACCGCGACGCGGCCAGCGTAGAGGCATCCGAGGAACGCTTCGATGTAGTCGAGGCTCTGCCCCAGCAGCAGTGCAACGCGGTCCCCGGGAGCCGTGAGCGCGGTGAGGCGCGCAGCCCAGGCCCGCGCGGAGCGGTCCAGATCGGCGTAGCTGAGGGTCTGCTCGCTGCGATGGCGGCCGCTGTAGGTGAGGAAGGTGAGCGCGGGGCGCGCACCGTCTTCGGCGGCCCAGTGTGTAACGGCATCGGCGAGCTCGGCCTGCCGGCACGGGAGATCGGTCTGCACGCTCATGCCACGTTGTCCGCTCGTGCGGGCACGCGGCGGCTCACCGTGGCGCGCACGGTCCCGCGCGGGCGCAGGTTGATCAGGAGCTGCGGCTCGACGGGCCCGTCGTCAACGAGGTCGAATCGCAGGCGCCGGGCAAGGACGGCGGTGAAGACCTGCCCCTCGGTCAGTGCGAGGGTCGAGCCGATGCATACGTGCCTGCCGGCACCGAACGGTAGGTAGCCGAATCCGTTGCGCTCGGCCGGCGGGGCGGACGGCCTGCCGTTGTCGTCGGCTCCGGCGAGGAAGCGCGCCGGATCGAACCGCTCCGGGTCCGGATACAGGGCCGGGTCGCGGTGCATTGAGTACGTGGAGATGAACACGATCGTGCCCTTGCGGATGCGGTATCCGCCGACGGTCGTGTCGCGCACGGCGGCGCGCATCAGCGACGCGGCGGGCGGATATAGGCGCATGGATTCCTTGAACGCCGCCATCGCCAGCGGCAACTGGGCCAGGTCCTCAGCTGTCGGAAGCCGGTCGCCGAGCACGCGGTCCGCCTCCTCGGCAACAACGTCGCGCACTTGCGGGTGCGTCGCCAGCAGCGCGGCAGTCCAGAACTGCGCGTCCGCGGACGTTTCATGTGCGGCCCCCCACAGGGTGATCAACTCGTCCAGCAACTGGTCATCGGACATCGCGCTGCCGTCGTCGTAGCGGGCCTGCAGGAGGGCGTCGAGCAGGTCGGAGTGCTCCCCGCCCGCGGTCCGGCGCGCGTCCACGATCGCCTGGATGCGGCCTCGGACCCAGCCCAGGTCGCCGTTCATCTGCCGGTTGGCCGGCGTCGGGATTCCCAGCGGAACCGGGACCACGGCGAACAGTGCCCGCATCTCCCACTCAAACACGCGGGTGACGGCGGCGGCGAGTTCCGCCTCCTCCTCCAGCGACCTGCTCCACAGGAGATGGCCGATCACGTCGCGCGTGATCGCACCCATGACCGCGAGCAGGTCCACCTCGCTGCCGTCTTCGAGGCGGTCGGCGTGGCGCTGTGCCTCGCGGGCAAATATGTCTACGTAGTTCGATATGCGCCGCGCCTGGAAGTGCGGCACGAGGAGCTTGCGCTGGACCTTGTGCAGGTCGCCCTCCGCGATCAGCAGCCCGTTCCGCAGCGCAGGGGTAAAGGCCCGGCGCTGGATGTCGCCCTTGTCGAAGTCATCAGCCCGCGAGACCAGCACCTCACGGACGGCCTCGGGGCCTGAGACCACGATGGCAGGCTGCGGACCGAGGCGGAAGGCCGCAACCGGGCCGTGCTCACGGGCGAGCGTCTCGAACAGGTGAAGGGGGTCCCGGCGCATCGCCGGGAGCGCACCGAGCGGGCTGCGCGTTCGCAGCCCCGGCGGCGGGGCTGCCAAGCTGTCGACGGTCATAGGGCGTCCTTTCGGGCCTCGTGCAGGCTGGCGGTTTCGGTGAAGGGGTTCTCACCGGGCAGCGGGCGGGGTGCCCGCCAGAGGTCAACGACGGCGGCGACCAGGCCGGGGCTCTCGGTGAGGCGGTACGCGGAGTCCGGCGGCAGCGCGGCGACGAGCCGGGCATGCGCCTTGCCGAACGAGTGGTAGGGCAGCGACGGGACCAGGTGATGGAGAGCGTGCAGCCGCAGGCCGATCGGTCCCCAGAAGAACCCGGCAATGCGCGACGACGGGTAGTTGATCGTGTCGATCATCTGCAGCACGATGTTCGCGTCCGAATCGTTGCCGAGGTAGCGGTGGGCCCCCAGCAGGCGCATGGTGTTGAGCGATACGACGCCGACGAACAATAGGTACCAGCACAGGAGCAGCAGGACCGGGAGGTGCCCGAGAACGATGAGGACGCCGACCGTCCATACGATCGCGAAGCAGGCGAGTTCCTGCAGGAACCACGAGAGCCGCTGGGACTTCTTCGGCGGATGCCCCCGGTACTCCAGGTCGATCTTGATCGTCGATGCACGGGCGTAGACCCGCTCCCGGGTGGCCGGCACCAGCCACGACACAGGCGCCAGGATGCCGAACCGGATAGGCCCGAACAGCGGCAGCGCCACCGCTGCCGCGGCCACCTTGACCATCTCCCGCCGTGACAGCCGCGCGAAAGGCAGGTACTCGGCGTCGAACGCTGTGCCGTAGAGACGCTTGCTGTGGTGCTCGGCGTGGCCCTCGTACATGAAGTACGGGATGAGCAGCCAGAACCCGATCAGCGCGTTCCATCCGCGACCGAAAGAGCGGGTGTGCGCTTTGCTGCGGAAGTGCACCAGTTCGTGGATGAACAGCGCCCCGCGATAGAACGCGAGCACCGAGACGGCGAGACCGATGATTCCGAGCCAGTGCAACGGCGTGTAGGTGACGGCCAGCGCGAACCCCGACCAGCCGACCACCGCCGAGACGATCAGGTCTGTCCAGTAGACCGCCATCCGCGGAGCCAGGAGGTCCTTGACCGTGGCGTAAGCGAGCTGCGCGTCGAAGACCTGTGCGGCCTCCCAGCGGTCGCCGTAGGACGTCATCGGGCAGGCTCCGCATTGCCAGCCCCGCGGCAGTCGATACCCGCCAGCCGGAACCCATGGCGGTCGGCGAGCAGTCCCAGGCGGTCGAGCGCGTCCTGGGAGAGCGCCTCGCCCTGGCTCGCCAGCGACTGCCAGTCCTTGACGCCGGATTCCTTCGCCAGCGCAAGCAGCATGGTCTCCGCCATGCAGGCGTAGGTGATGCCGGTGGGCAGGCCGTACCGCAGGTCGAAGTCCGACCCCGCCGGCACCGTGACCATCCCGCCCGCGAACGCGGCGAGGTCCGGCCGATCCCGGGGAAGCGTCGCGGGGAGGTTCGGCGGCTGCGCGACATCGCACACGATGGCATCAGCAATGAAGTCGTCAGCACCCAGCAGGGCGTGCGGCGTCGAGCTGGCCGTGATGACGACGTCGGCCCGGCGCGCCGCCGCGGGCGCGTCATCGCCTGTCTCGACGGCGGTGTCGGTCCACGCTTCGCCGGCACGCGTATTGGCCTCCCGCAGTACCGCTTCGACGGCGTCGACGGCATCGGCCAGGCGCGCGCTGCGGCTGCCGGGGCGCCCGACGAGGAGCAGCCGGCCCACACGGCCAG
>NZ_JBNHFF010000145.1:0-8414 GCF_059089965.1 Arthrobacter sp. SPT-J7 | reverse complement strand
GAAGGAGAGCATTACGCCCACGAAAAGGCCAAACCACATGCCGCTCAGCGCTCCGGACAAAGCCACGCGCGGGTAGCTCAGGCGCCCCGTAACCCGCTCCACCATCTTCAGTTCGTTGCCCACGATGGATACCATATGGACCGGGAACTGCTGGTCCGCGAGGTAGTCCACAGCCTTCTGGGCGTCCAAATAGGACGTGTAGGAGCCGACGGTGTCGCCGGTGGGAACCGCGCGGGCTTCGTCCAGGCCGTTGGGCCCGCCAGCCTTGGGAGCGCCAAAAATGTTTGCCATAGTCCCATTCTTGCCCATGACTATGTATGCTGCCTGTAAATTCAGCTAAAAGAGAGCAGACTAGGTAGCCTGTAGGAGTGAGTACAACTCCTACGCGCGTCTTCGTGGCGCGCCTACTGGGCCTGGACGTCTTCGACCCGCTGGGCGACCGGCTGGGCCGGCTGCGCGATGTTGTTGTGCTCTCACGCGGCACCCAGGGTGCCCCGCACGTGGTGGGCATCGTGGTGGAGGTTCCGGGAAAGAAAAGGGTCTTCGTGCCGATGACGCGGATCACCTCCATCGACCAGACCCAGATCATCTGCACGGGCCTGGTCAACCTGCGCCGCTTTGAGCAGCGCGGCGCCGAAACCCTGGTGGTGGCGGAGATGTTCGACCGCCGCGTCACGCTCCGGGACGGCAGCGGCGACGCCACCATTGAAGACATTGCCATGGACCAGCACCGTTCACGCGACTGGTTTGTCAGCAAGCTGTTTGTACGGCGGGGCCATTCCCTCTCGCCACTGAGCCGGCTCCGCCGGAACGAAACCCTCATCATCGACTGGGCTGATGCCTTGCAGGGGCCCCGTACGGAGCCGCAGGCAGCCACCCAGTTCCTGGCGAACCACGAAGACCTCAAGCCCGCGGACTTCGCCGAAGCTCTCCAGGAGATGAGCGACAAGCGCCGTTTCGAGGTGGCCAGTGAACTTCAGGACGAGCGCCTCGCCGACGTCCTGCAGGAGATGCCGGAGGATGACCAGGTGGAGATCCTCTCCGCCCTGGATGTGCAGCGCGCCGCCGATGTCCTGGAAGAAATGGACCCCGACGACGCCGCGGACCTCCTCGGCGAGCTCCCCTCCGCCCAGGCGGAGGAACTGCTCCAGCTGATGGAGCCCGAGGGTGCAGAAGACGTGCGGCGCCTGCTGGAATACGACGAGGACACTGCCGGCGGCCTGATGACGCCCGTCCCGGTCATCCTGCCGCCGGAAGCCACCGTGGCCGAAGCACTGGCTCATGTCCGGCGCGAGGAACTCTCCCCCGCGCTTGCATCGTCCATTTTTATTACCAGGCCTCCGCTGGAGACTCCTACCGGACGCTTCCTGGGCGTCGTGCACATCCAGCAGCTGCTCCGCTACCCGCCTTTCGAGCCGCTGGGAAACCTGGTGGACAAGAACCTTGAGCCGCTGTCCGACCAGGCGCACATCAGCGAAGTGGCACGGACCCTGGCTACCTATAACCTGAACTCCCTTCCGGTGGTCAACGACGCCGGCCGGCTGGTGGGGGCGGTGACTGTTGATGACGTTCTGGATCATCTGTTGCCGGACGACTGGCGAGCCCATGACGGCGAAGCCCCGATAAGAAGGCTCGGTGGCCGCATTGGCTGATATTGGTGCTCCCAAAAACCCCAACGTGCGGCCCCCCGCCAAGGCGGCGGCGAAGGGCAGCCTGGACACACCGCTGAGCGGCCGCCAGCGGATCCTGCCCAAGTTCTCCCCTGATCCGGATGCCTTCGGCCACGCCACCGAGGGCTTCGCCCGTTTCATGGGTACGCCACAGTTCCTCGTTTACATGACGGTCTTCGTTCTGGTCTGGCTGGCCTGGAACACGTGGGCACCACTGGCCTGGCAGTTCGACTCCCGGGACCTCGGCTTCACCCTGCTGACCCTGATGCTGTCCCTGCAGGCGTCCTATGCGGCACCGCTGCTGCTGCTGGCCCAGAACCGCCAGGACGACCGCGACCGCGTCTCGCTCCAGCAGGACCGCCAGCGCGCTGAACGCAACCTCTCCGATACCGAGTACTTGACCCGGGAACTGGCGTCGCTGCGGATCGCGCTCCGCGAGGTGGCAACGCGTGACTACGTCCGCGCTGAGCTGCGCTCGCTGTTGGAAGACATGCTGGAAGCCCAGGAGGAGCTCCGGACCCACGATCCTGCCGGACAGGGGCAACACGAGTCCCCGCGCGACAAGGTGCGGGAGAAACTCAAGGAGCAGCGTGACCGGCAGCGGAACCCCCGCACCCAACAGATTCCCCGGGTGAAGCCCGGGCACTCCACCCAGGACCGCTAAGGAGCGCACCCATCAATAACACCTCGCTGGCCGGGGCAGTCGCTGCCGCCCTGGCCACGGTCATCGATCCCGAGCTCCGCCGTCCCATCACTGAGTTGGGCATGGTGGACTCCGTCAACGTTTCCGACGACGGCAAAGCCAGCCTGGTTGTCCTGCTCACCATTGCCGGCTGCCCGCTGCGGGACACCATCACCGCCGAGGCAACAAAGGCGCTGCTCGCAGTTCCCGGAGTGGCCACCGTCGACGTTGAACTGAAGGTGATGACGCAGGAACAGCGTGATGCCTTGAAGGAACTGCTCCGCGGGGCCGGCGGCCAGCGCGGCATTCCGTTCAACGAGCCCAACTCCCTTACCAGGGTCTACGCGGTCGCCAGCGGCAAGGGCGGCGTGGGAAAGTCCTCGGTGACCGTCAACCTTGCCTGCGCCCTGGCTGCACAGGGACTGCGCGTCGGAATCGTGGACGCCGACGTCTATGGCTTCTCGGTCCCCGGCCTCATGGGCATCAGCCAGGCGCCCACCAGGGTGGACGACATGATCCTTCCCCCCGTTGCCTATGGCGTGAAGGTGATCTCCATTGGCATGTTCGTCAGCGGCAACCAACCTGTGGCCTGGCGCGGACCCATGCTGCACCGGGCCCTTGAGCAGTTCCTGACGGATGTCTACTTCGGCGACCTGGACGCCCTGTTCCTTGACCTGCCGCCGGGCACCGGAGACATCGCCATTTCCGTGGCGCAGCTGCTGCCCAAGGCGGAGATCCTGGTGGTGACCACGCCCCAGGCCGCCGCGGCCGACGTCGCCGAGAGGGCCGGCGCCATCGCCACCCAGACGGGGCAGTCCGTGGCCGGCGTCATCGAGAACATGTCCTACCTGGAAATGCCCGACGGCGGCAGGATGGACCTGTTTGGAAGCGGCGGCGGGGAGGTCCTCGCCGAACGGCTGACCGCCACGGTGGGCACCGACGTGCCCCTGCTGGGGCAGATCCCGCTGGACATCCAGCTGCGGGAGGGCGGTGACACGGGAGTACCGATCGTCCTCGGCGAGGCAGGCACGCCGGCAGCACAAGCGCTCTCGCACATTGCCGGGAGGCTGGCAGCTAAACCCCGAGGCCTGGCCGGCTTGAAGCTGGGTCTGCAGCCCCGCTGAGCTCCTGACGTCGAAGGCTTTCCGGGCGCCTTCGTCAGGTGCTTTCTGGGTCAGGTGGCTTCTGTGTCGAAGGGGGCAGCTTCGCCTGGCGGAAGCGACTGGACCGCCCTGGCAGGACGCTTCGGGGCGGCATCGGCCACCGCTACGGCTGCGGCTCCGGAGACGGCTGCAACGGCAGCAGGAGCACCCGCGCTTACGGGCTTGGTGTCGTCATCCAGGAGCGCCTCTTTGATGATGCGCCGGGGGTCGTACTGGCGGGGATCATACTTCTTCCAGTCGACATCATCGATGTCGATTCCCACTTCTTCCTTGATCTGTTCGCGCGCGCCGGAGGCCATGCGGCGGACTTCCTTGACCAGGTTGGCCAGTTTCTGCGTGTATTCGGGCAGCCGCTGGGGACCGATCACGAGGACGCCAATGATCAGCAGAAGAAAGAACTCCGGGCCGTTGATTCCAAACACTTTAGGAAGATTACCCTCTCCGGGCTGCCAGTGACGATTCCCGCCCGCGGACGGCAGAAACTGTCCGCTTCACTGCGTAAAAAGGGCCACGATCTTGTTCACGCCGCGCTGGATGCGTTGTACCACCGGTTCGGCGCCCGGCCCCGACGGCTCCTCCAAAGCTTCGGCTGCTACACCTTCTCCCGCCTGTTCACTGAGGCGCTGCAGGATGGGCACGGCGTCGTCAGCGTGTTCTGCGGGGAGATCGGAGACATAGGTAAAGGTGCGGCCCTGCGTCCGGAAGGTGGCGGACCCGGGCGACGACTCCAGGATCTGCAACGGCGGGCCGGCCTGCCCCGAAGCGGGTTCTGTTTCGGTGCCTCCAGGGTTGTGCCGTTCGGTGATGGTCGCGTAGTGCGTCCCGTCGGAAAGCCTCAGTTCGACTGCGGGGCGGCCCTCCAGCACCACGGCCTTGGCCGATTCGAGGTGGAATCCCATAGCCTCGAGTTCGGGGCATACCCACCCCTCCGACCGCAGGCCTGAGAGCCGTTCCGCACTCAGCGTCCTGCCGTCGGCGGGCGTCTGGGCCGAGACCTGCCAGAGGGTGGCTCCGGCTGCGGCACCGTCTGCCCGATTCGGGTCACCGGCCACGGCTAATGCACCGGCAGCGAGGACACCTGCTGCCGCAAAGGTGCCCCCCGCCGTCATGGCCAGCACCCGGACCGCTGCCCTGGGTGCCTGGTGATGCGGGGCAGGAGCCGGCGGCCGGGCCGCCAACTCCTGGGTCCTGGCCAACAGGCGGGCAGCAAGGTCATCGCTGGCCGGCGGGATTGGCGCGTCCCGCAGCCGCTCAAGGTACTGCCGCTCCCGGCGCAGGGCTGAAGCACATTCGTGGCAGGACTGGATATGGCTGGCGGTACGCTGATGCCTGCGGCTGAGCGAAAATTGGGGCCTCATGTGCCGTTCAGAGGATGCCGGCGATGCGCGGCAAGGACAGTTTGGGCCTCGACTGCTGCGGACGCGGGTCGCGGTGGGCCAGCTTTTCCCGAAGCATGGTGCGGCCACGGTGGATGCGGGAGCGCACTGTACCGAGCTTGACGCCCAGGGCCTCGGCAACCTCATCGTAGGACAGTCCTTCGAGGTCGCAGAGGACCACGGCCGCGCGGAAGTCCGGGGGGAGTTCCTCAAGGGCAGCCTGGACGTCAAGGTCAAGGTTGTTCAGCTCGAAGCTCTGCTCGGGACCTGGTTCCCGCCCTGGAATCCTTGATTCGGCGTCCTCGGCAAGGGCGTCAAACCGGATCCGGGTTTTCCGCCGCGCCTGGTCAAGGAAGAGATTGGTGGTGATGCGGTGCAGCCAGCCGTCCAGCGTTCCGGGCTTGAAGTTTTCCAGCGAGCGGAAGACGCGGACAAACACCTCTTGGGTGAGGTCTTCGGCGTCGTACTTGTTTCCGGTCAGGCGGTAAGCCAGCCGGTAAACCTTCGCGGAGTGGTTGGTCACCACTTCTTCCCAAGTGGGGCGCACCCACTCGGAATCCGGTTTGTTTGCTGCAGGGACAGGTGCCACAACTGATGATGACATCGTCCACTCCCCTCATGGAATGCGTACGCCCGGACACTGTTGACATCTATGATTCGGCGCCGGCCGCCCTTTGGATGACCGGATAATAATCATTTCAAATTCGGCTGGGAATTTCCTGACTGCCGGGTAACTTCAGCCGTAGGCGCAACGGCCCGCCTTCCCGGCTGTCGCCGAACGACACAGTAGGCTGTAGAGGACATCCCCCTGCCGCCCAGAAAGCGAAATCCATGAGCGCCGACAAGTCCACGAGCTGGTCCTATGCAGAAGATCTGCCCGCTGAGGATGAGGTTATGCTGCGGGCACGGGAGCGGTCCTTTGAATTGGGCGTGACCCCGATCGGGCCGGGTGTGGGAGCAGTCCTCACCGTCTTTGCTGCGGCGTCGAAGGCCCAGACCGCCGTCGAGATCGGAACGGGTGCAGGTGTCTCCGGTGTCTGCCTGCTCCGCGGTCTCGGTGCGCACGCTGTCCTCACCACCATCGACGTGGACGTCGAACATCTCAAAGCCGCACGGGAAGCCTTCTCGGAGGCCGGCAGCCCGGCTAACCGGACGCGGACCATTTCCGGCCGCGCCGGTGATGTCCTGCCCCGCCTCACGGACAGCGCGTACGACCTGGTGTTCATCGACGCTGACAAGCCGGGACTGCCCGGTTATGTGGAGCAGGCCATTCGGCTCCTGAAGCCCGCCGGGCTGCTGATCATCAACGATGCACTGGACAAGGACAAGGTAGCCAACCCTGCCGGCCGCGAGGCCACCACAGTAATCCTGCGGCAGGTGGGGAAGAGCATCCGCGACGACGAGAGGCTCGCCTCCGCCATGCTTCCCACCGGCGACGGCCTGCTCGTGGCGGTCAAAAAATAAGACAGGACCCGCAGCCCGAAGGCTTGCGGACCCTGTCCTGCACGATTATTCGGTAACGCCGACCAGGCATTCCTTGAGGTTGGCCGCTTCAGCTGCATTCAGTTCGACCACCAAACGCCCGCCGCCTTCGAGCGGGACGCGCATGATCAGGCTGCGGCCCTCCTTGGTGACTTCCATTGGGCCGTCGCCGGTACGTGGTTTCATAGCCGCCATGAGGAATTCCCCTCCATTTAGTCCCAGGACTGATCAGCCCGGGTGGGCTGTGTCCGCATGTAGATCAAGCTGCCATGGCGGAGTGGATGGACACCGCCGGGGCTGCGCGTATTCTGAATGCTTTTTGTCCTTGCTTACCTACCATTATCGCGGAATTACCCGTCCGTAGCTAATCGATGGACATTTGTGGACGGGTCCAATTTCCACTCTCACCAGCGCAGAAGCCGGATTTTCTACGGCGGATAATCCCCGCCGCCCGGCAACTGCTCCCACGCCCACAGCCAGACAATCCAGACGATCTGCAACAGCACGAACATCACCACGACAGTTCCCCGGTAAGCCCGGGACCGGGACAGGAGCGCGGCCCCCAACGCCAGTGGGAAAAGCGGGAGCAGCATCCGGAAAGTACTGGTCTGCGGGTGGAGGAACATCACCAGGTAGCCCATGTAGCAGGCGCACCACAGCCGGAGTTCGGCCCCGAGCCGGACCACCGGCGGCAGATACAGCATGGCGCCGAAGAGTGCCACAAAGATAAAAGGGGCCAGCATTCCGAGCACCGGGCCGAAGAGGTCGACGCCGGTGTCGAACCAGGGTTTGAATGGCACCAGATCGTGGCCCCGCCACACGGTCTCAGTCTTGGTATAGGCCTGTATATCGCCGGTAGCCGCCCATGCTGCGGCGGGCCATGCCAGCGCCGATAGGCCTGCCACTGCTGTAAGGGCGGTAAGTGCCGCGAGGTCCAGGACAGAATGCGAATCCCCGTCCCGGGGGCGGAAGCGCTGCACCAGCCGATGGACCAGGAGGAACCCCAGCATGGCCGCGAATGGAACGCCTACCGGACGCGAGAGGCACAGCATCACCACGACCGGGATCGCCGTCAGATACTGCCGCCGGACGACCAGCAGCAATGCGGCCGCGAGCAGCAGCAGTGACAACGGTTCGGCATAAGGCACCTGGAGGACCGCGGACACGGGGAAAGTGGCGAAGAACGCCACCGCCCACAGTGCCGGTCCATGTGCTGCCATATGCCGGAAAAGCGTGTAGATGACCAGCGCGGCAGCCAGTCCGGACAGCATCGCGATAATGGTCAGCGAGGCAGCCGGGGCCAACCCCGTCAGTCTGCTGAGCCCCCCTGCCAGGGACGGGTACAAGGGATAAAAGGCCCACGTATTTTCCTGGACATTGCCCGCATTATCAACCGGGAGGGTGGTGGGGTAACCGTTCGCGATCACCCTGGCGTACCAGCGCGCGTCCCAGATGTTGATGAAGTTCCAGTAGTCGGGCTTGGCCGGGAACCAGGGGTTGGGCCCTTGGTGCAGGGCGGCAGCCATAAAAATTGCGGCGCTGACGAGCCTCGCGGCAACATAGATGGCCGAAACCTGGAACCACCAGGGCCAGCGTTCTACGGTTGCCCGGAACCGCAGTGTGAGCGCCTGGCCCCACGCTGAAATTCCTGTGCCCCGCCGGGTGGCAGTGCTCACGCCTGGTCCTCCCCTGCCCCCGACCCTGCATCGGCAGGCCGATCGGACTCCGCGGCCGGTGGTTCCGCCTGGGGCCCTGTCCCCTCATCCTGCGCCTGTGTCTGAGAGGAAGGCCTGGCCTGTTCCGCTGCCTCCAGTCGGGCTTTCAAAGTTTCCACCTCTTGCCGGCTTGCCGCAAGTTGGTCCCTCAACTCATCGAGGACCTGGTCCACCTGGTCCATCCGGTAGCCCCGCAGGCCCAAGGAAAACCGCACCCGGTCCACGTCCTGCGGCGCTGCGTTGGCCGGCAGGAGGACTGGCGGGAGGTTCGCGGGAGGCTGCTCAAAGCCGGCGTCCAGCAGGGCAGGCAGCGCGATCCCGCCCGG
>NZ_JBNHFF010000144.1:0-8442 GCF_059089965.1 Arthrobacter sp. SPT-J7 | reverse complement strand
CGGTAGCCGGTGGGGCTGACTCCAACGCCTGGCAGAAGGCGGCGCTGTAACTTACCTCGCCGGCGATGGCGGCCGTGGTTGCGCTGCTGGGGCCAAATGACAGGCCTGACCGGGTTCGAAAATGCGATGCCTCATGAACTCTCCGGCGGCATGCAGCAGCGCGTCTCACTCTGCCGGGCCCTTCTCCACGAGCCCGATGTGCTGCTCATGGACGAACCGTTCGGTGCCCTAGACGCATTGACGCGTGAGCGCATGAACATCGAGCTGCATCGGATCTGGCGCGACACCGGCACCACAGTCATCCTGGTGACCCACTCGGTGGCCGAAGCCGTGTTCCTGGCCAACCGCGTTGTGGTGATGAGCCCCCGCCCTGGCCGCATCCTCGAAACCCTCGATGTGCCGTTGGGCAACAACCGCGACTACGGCGAAACGATGGAGAACCCGGACTTCGTCAGGATATCTGCGCGGATCCGGGACCTCCTCGGAGCAACCCACGCTGCAGACTGAGCAGCCAGTTCCTAAAAGGCGTGACGTACGACGGCGGCACGTGCCGCCGTCGTACGCGTGCCGCCGTCGTACTCGCCCTGCCTCCCTGGAACTCCAAGGGCCGGTGGGTACAATCGACGCCTAGATGAACGCACACTGCTTTGCCGGAGGTACGGAGAAACAATGTCGGAATGGCTCGAAGTCGGCGCGGACAACTATGTGCTGGTCACCGAAGGATCGCTGCTGAACACCGGACTGATCGTCGGATCCGAGCGGGCCATGGTCATTGATACCGGTTGCGGGCCCCGGCAGGGGCAGGAGATCCTGGACGCGGTGCGGGAGAAGACCCAGCTGCCGCTCGTCGTCGTCAATACCCACGCCCATTACGACCATTTCTTTGGTAACGCCGTGTTCGCGGCAGCGGGCGCCACCGAATTCTGGGCCCACCAGAACTGCGCCAGGGAGATCAACGAACGCGGGGACCTCCAGCGCCGCTTCGTGGGGACGCTGGAACCGGAGATGTCCACCGGCGAAGGCCAGAACGTGGAACTCGTGGTCCCCAACGCCATCGTCAAGGACCAGCCTGTGCTGGTAGACCTGGGTGGGCTGACCGCCACCTTGTTCTACCTGGGCCGTGGCCATACTGACGGCGACCTGCTGGTGGGCACCCCCACCACCCTGTTCGTGGGAGACCTCGTGGAGCAGGGCGCCCACCCGTCCTTCGAAGACTCGTATCCGGAGGAGTGGGCGGACGCGCTCCGGCACATCTCAGCGCTGCGCCACCGGTACGAGTTCCTGATCCCCGGGCACGGGAAACCATGCAGCGACCAGTTCGTCAGGACCATGGCAAACACCATGACCACGGCGGTACGCCAGGCCCAGCGTTCCATCCGCGAAGCCCCCTCCGACGCCACCAAGGCCATCCCGGTCCTGCCCTACGGGCCGGAGCAGTCGCGCTGGTTCATCAAGCGGCTCCAGGAGACCCGCCGGGAGCACTAGACGTACTGACCCGCGGGCTTACGGCGTCCAGCATCGGAAGGTATTCGATGGTGGACGCCGCTGCCGGTTGTGCCTTACTGGTGTGGTTCCCCGGCCCGCAGTGGCGGGCGGTTAGATGCTGACCGGTGGCGGTTCAGCGTCCTGGTGTAGGGGAGTGCCACTGCAATCGCGGCGGCGATGAAAACCAGCTGCATCAGCGTCCGCGGCAGGAGCGCAGTGGCTGGAGCCCCGTTAACCGTGAGGCCGGCCAGTGCGGCGTAGACGTTCGCCGGGAACATGGCCACCATAAGCAGGGCCAGTCCTGCGGCTGCCCACGGCGCCGTCCGGCGGAGGAGCAGGCCAGCGGCCCCCAGCAGTTCCAGTACGCCCGTGAGCGTGACCAGCAGTTCCGGGTAGGGCAGGGCGGGCGGCACCATGGCGACAAGGTCTCCGCGCATGTGATTGAAGTGTGCCGTCCCCGTGACAACAAACATTGCCGCCAGCCCGCCACGCAGGCTGGTGTGCCAGGACCGCAGTCCCCTGATGCCGGCAGCGCCGGCGGCGCGCAGTAGGAGGGTGACGGCCAGGAGGGTAATGAGGGGTGCCATGATGCTTCCTTTCAGGTGCATCGATTTAATCTTGACACTGACTAGATTACTCCGAACCCCTGACTTGTCAATGGCTAGATGGGCGTTAGGCTTGGTTCATGAGCACCCAGGGGACCTACCATCACAAGAACCTTCCGGCGACGATCATCAGTGCTGCCCTCGATGTCATCGCGGAGTCCGGACCTTCGGGACTGAGCCTGCGGGATCTGGCCAGGCGGGTCGGGGTGTCCCATGCCGCTCCCGCACACCATTTCGGCGACAAGGCAGGTCTCTTAACCGCAGTCGCGGTGCAGGGTTTTGGGCTTCTGGCGGACGCGCTGGCTGAGGCGCAACGGCAAACCGGCGACTTCCTGGAGGTGGGTGTAGCCTACGTCGGCTTCGCCGTCGGGCACCCCGCGCACTTCGCCGTGATGTTCCGGCCGGAGCTATACCGGGCAGATGACCCGGAACTCATCAATGCGAAGGTGCGGGCGGGTGAGTCCCTCCACCGGGGGGTGGCGCCGTTCACTGCCTCGGAATCAGATGCGGCGGCAGAGGAGGCTGCGCTGGCGGCCTGGTCACTGGTCCACGGCTTCGCCACGCTCTGGCTGAGCGGCAGCCTGCCTCCCGGCCTGCCGGCCGACCCGCGGGAAGCTGCACGGGGCGTTGCCTCGGTTTTGTTCTCCGGCGAACGTCAGTAGCGCCTTCCGCTCAAAAGGGTGGGCTGGCGGGCGCGGGGAGAGTTGCGGCCGCCCCGGGTGGGGCCTTATCGACGGCGGTCCTTCCGCACCGCCCTGACGCGGAGTATGGCTGCGCATGCCACAAGCACCGCCCCGATGCCCTGCAGGCCCGGGGAATCGTCGGCACCGCCGAGCACGAAGAGGGTTACGCCGAGCGCCACGACGAGGAGTGAGCCCACCCAGCTCACGGGTTGTCCGTCCGGTCGAGCGCAGGGTCGTCGACCCACTCGAGCAGGTCGCCCACCTGGCAGTCCAGGACCCGGCACATGGCGTCCAGGGTGCTGAAGCGGACCGCCTTGGCCCGGCCGTTTTTCAGCACCGCTACATTGGCAGGAGTTATCCCGACCCGCTCGGCGAACTCCCCGACGCTCATCTTGCGCTTGGCCAGTTCCACGTCGATGCGCACCACGACGGCCATCAGATTACCTCGTCCATGTCGGCCCGCAGTGACGTCGCCTGCCGCAACAGATCCCGCATCACCACAATCAGCAGAACCAGCACCGCACCGATCAGCGTGACGCCGATCAGCAGGGCAGGGGTCCCGGGGTCACGCAGCTCGGGGGTGAAGTAGATGTACGCAATGAGCGAACCGGCCATGACCGCCAGCAGCAGCCATGCCACGATGAAGGCCCACACGATTGCGTCAACCCACCGCAGCGAGGCCGTGGTGAAGATTCGGTCACGCTGGACCAGGGTCAGCAACCGCCAGATGCAGACGATGACAACCTGCAGGCACAAGGCTTCCAATTCTGAGAACAACAGCAGTGGCCATCGCCAGGGGTCCATTTCCGGCCCCTCCTCGGTGGTGAAGAGAAATTCGCCGGGGAATGACATGACCTGGGCGACCAGCAGCCCGAGGAATACCATGACTAGGAGGATCCGAAGTGGGAGGACCAATCGACTTACGATAGACATAGCTCCATAGTTCAGCTTTTTCTATCGATAGTCAATATATGTTCGGGCGCATGTAATGACCTCCTGTGGAACGTCCCCAGCAGAAGAAAGCCCCCGCTCCTGCTCTCCGCCTACACCACCGCTGGTGGCTCATGCCTGCCGTCAGCAGCCAAAAGGGCATCGAGCTGGGCGGACTGGTGTGCTTGAAAAGCCTTGTCCGCGTTGGCGTTTGTACTGGCAAGGATCGGTATGTCAAGGCTGGCATTGCATCCTCGGCAGCGGATCTCATCTGTCCACACCCAGCTGTACGCCGCATGCTGTGCCCGTACCTGTTGCATCGCTGTGGTAATTGCTTCTGTCTTGGCTGCAAAGTGCGCTGCGTCCTCGTTGCTGAGGCTGCTGCCAATTCCGATGTCGATGCTCATCGTGCCTCTTCCGTTGTCCCCAATGGTGGAGTTGACAGTAATGCGTGATGCGCGCTGAAGGAATGACCGGAAGGTCACGGTTGCCTAACCCTTCTCTGTGACAGTGATTGAATGTAGCCGTGAAGCCATTGAAGAACGGGGTCCTCTGGGCGGCGGTGCATGCTGAAAGGGCGGCACTCGCCGAAGACCTGGCTGGCCTGAATGAAGATCAGTGGGTTGAACCGTCGTTGTGCGGGCAGTGGGTGGTTGAGGAGGTCGTCGCCCACCTGACTGCAGCCGCGAGCATCGGCTCGTTCCGCTGGATTGGAAGCATCCTCGCGGCCCGGTTCAACGCCGAGCTCCACAACCAGCGCCGTTTGGAGGAACAGCGTGGCGCCAACCCCAGCGAAACCCTGAGCCGGTTCCGGAACGTTATTGGAAGCACCAAGGCGCCGTCTAAACACACAGCGGCATGGCTGGGCGAAGTTGTTGTGCACAGCCAGGACATACGCCGACCTCTCGGGCTCCAACGAATCCCGGCAGCCGATGCTGTCACTGCTGTGGCGGAGTTCTACGCGGCCCGGGATTTCGCTGTGAACAGCCATTCCACGGTGAAGGGTCTTCGCCTGGAAGCGACGGACGGGCCCTTCCAATTCGGTTCCGGACCGCTGGTCTCCGGGACAACCCTGGCACTGACAATGGCCATGGCCGGCCGTGAAATCTACTGCGATGACTTGGCGGGGGACGGCGTCGCAACGATAAGGTCCGGCTACGCCCACTAAGTTTTCAGACAGGCGGTACTACTCCGGGGGCTGACGACGGCGGCGCACGCCCGCCGTCGTACGCCTCCTTCTGGTGCGGCGCTCGGTTGTGCCGGGCGATTTATTAGCGCCGAAGCGCCCGGATTCCCGCCTCGTGGACGATGGCGGCATAGTAGCCCTTGGCATAGCCCTCGGCCGTCGGGTGGAAGTTCACGCCGCCCAGCGGGTCCGCCGGATCGAAGACGATCCAGGGACGGGGCGAGCCGACGCCGTGCCCGGCGAACTCGTCGGTAACATCCACATACACGGTCCCGGGTGACTTCCTGGCCGCATCCCTGATGACCTTGTTCAGTGTGTCCGTGCCCTTGTTGAAGACCTTTGCGGCTTCGTCGGTGATGAACCGGTTGTCCCGGAATTTGGGGGAGAAGAGGTGCGGGTACCCCAGCGCTACGATCGTTGCGTTGGGTGCCTCGGCACGGATGGCTGAATAGGCATCAACGAGGGCCGGGTGGACCTCAGTCTCGGCAACGGACTCACCGGCTTTGACGGCTGCCTTGCAGTCCTTTATGGAGTGCAATAGGCAGGCTTTGAGCACGTCCAGGAACTTGACGTCATTCCCGCCGGCGGTAATGGTGACCAGGTCCGTTTCTGCGTTCAGCCGCCCGGCAGCCGACGCCACTTGGACCTGAATGGGCACCATGGCGGCGGTCCAGCCCGAACAGGCGGCGTTGGCGGTGAGCCCGACGTCGCCCCGCTTGTCCAGCACGTCCACGTAGCCGGGTGATGCCTGGAAACACGGTTCCGGATTCCCCGGACCAGCTGGGTAGAGCGTGGCCGTCCTGACGTTAGGCGCTCCGATGCCCGAGGTATAGGAGTCCCCCAAAGCTACGTAATCCAGCGGTTCGGAGTCATGTGCAGCAGCTGCCGGAGAGGGTATGGAGCTGGCCAGCAGTCCGGCGACGATGACGGCCAAGGTCCCTCGGCGTACAGCAAAACCACTCCGGTCAACTCGTGCGGGCTCTGTTTCTCGAGGCGATTGTTTCTTCATGGTTCTTCTCCCGCCAAGTTTTATCAGGCGTCCCAACAAGCGACTGACGTATCTGTGAAACGACCCTCCTAGAGCTACCTCCCGCGGTGTTACCGCGGCGTTACCAGCCCGGGCAAGGCGCATGAACCCGATCGAGCGTTGTGCCGAGGCGTACGACGGCGGTGCCTGGGGCCGTCGTACGAAATGCGGGGCCGGTAGGATGTGCCGGTGACCAGAAACGGCGTGCGGCGCAGGATAACCAGGCAGGAGTGGATCCAGTACAGCGCACTTTTCGTGCTGGCAGTGCTCGCCTTCGGGGTAGCCGCCATCGCCCTGATGGGTCCTCGCGGTGCGGGCGAAGCCGTCCCCGTGCCAGCTGGTTCGCCCGCGGCCACACCGACTGCTACCGCAGCCCCGGCTCCGACACCCACGGCGACGGCTACAGCCCAGCAGCCGGGAATTGAGCTGCCCGCCGAGCCCGTCCTCCTTATTCTTGGTGATTCGTACACTGCCGGCGTTGGAGCAGGTCGCCCCGACCAAGGCTGGGCCAACCTCGTTGCCGGGCAGCTCGGACACCCCACCAACATCAGCGGGGTTCCCGGAACCGGGTTCGCCTGGGGCGGCGGGGCGCAGGACGAGCTGGCTGGTGAGTACGAAGTCCGGCTGCGGGACATCGCTGCCAACCCCGCCTTCGTGCCCAACATCCTCATTCTTCAAGGCGGACAGAACGACTCCCAGATCCCCAACCCCGATGAAGTTGAAGCTGCCACGGCGCAGACCATCGAGGCGGCCCGCAGGTTCTGGCCCGGCGTCCAGGTGGTAGTGCTTGGGCCGTCGGCACCGCAACCGTTCGCTGAGGAACTGCGCGGCGTGAACAGCGCCGTCCGCGCTGGTGCCGCAGCTGCCAGCGCTCCGTACATTGACGCCCTCGAGGCCGGCTGGTTTACCAGCGCCAACAGCCCAAATTTCGACTTCGACGGCGGGCACGTCAACACGGCCGGCCACGCTTACATCGCTGAGAAGTTCCTGGAGTCCTGGGCCAGTTTGATCCAGGAGCAGTCCTAGCAGTTGCCGGACGTCCGCTAGAACATGGCTGCTTCCAGCTGGCCCAGCCAGTATTGCGGGAGGCGGTCATACGGATTCGGCTTTGCGTCATCGGTCACGTACACCTTGTCGGCTCCGTACTCGCGGGCGCGGTCCACCACGTCGCCCAGCCGGTCCTGCGAGGCACCGATGACGATGTGCCACACCTCCGAGCTCGTCTCGGTGCGGAGCCAGTCCGGGGGCGTCCGCCTGTTGAAGTATGCCTCCACCGAATCCTCGAACGTCACAACGGCATCGGCGAACTCGAAGTAGCCACGGTCGGGGATCAGCCCCGGGTTGAGCACCACGATCCCTCCGGCTTCGTGAACGGTGAGGGCGTAGGCCGCATAGGTGCCCACCTTCTCTGGAATGGATGCTGCTTCGTCCAGGAAGATGTTGTCGACGCCGTACCACTCTCCCCAGCGGTCGATTTCCGAGGAAACGGCCGCGGGGTCACGTTCGCCCCACCCTGTGGAGACATAGCCCAGGACCCTGACGCCGGCATCGCGCAGGGTCCGGATCAACTGGACGTACGGTTCGGACACCGCGGCCCCGGGTCCGCTGTCCGGGTTGACGATGACATCGCGGACCTGCGGAGCGGCTTCCATCACGGACTGCCAGTACGCTGAGTCGCTCGGATTCACGTAGGCGGGGACGGCGATGCCCAGCTCGCCCACCTCGGCTGGCGGGACCGGTGGCGGTGGCACAGGCTTGTCCACACCGCATCCAGCGACCAGACAGAGCAGGGCAGCCCCCAAAAGGGTGGCAACCGGCCGCCACACCTTGGGCCGTATGTTCCGGACGGTATTGCTGGTGTCAGGCATTCATGCCGTCCAATCCGTGTTTTTCCCCGGGCAGGTAGAGAGCATCATAATGCCGCAGCCCTGAAAAAGCCTGTGAGGCTGGAGGAACAGCAGACTCGGGAATGCCCCTGACTGCGAAAGTACGACGGCGGCTGCGCGCCGCCGCCGTAGGCGCTGTTAGGGTCACCCCATCCCAGCAGGACCGGCCCACGTGCCAGGGGCACCGGTCCTGCCGTCGCAGTGGACGATGAGGCTAGCGAACAAACCGTCCTGCAAGACGCTTTGCAGCTGTCAGGGAAGGCTTCCGCCTGAGCAGCTTTTGACCGGCCTGCGAGAGCAGTGCGATGCCCTGGCCAAGGCGGTCCGGATGTCCTGCCTGCTGGCTGAGCTCGCCCTGAAGCCATTCACTGTGTTGGGCCAAAGTGCCAATGGCTACTTCATTGCTCGCGTTGAGGCGTGCCGCCTCCTGGCTTTCACCCGGTTCCAGGACCAGTGAGAAGTTGCTGTTCACGATGGGGAGGGGGGTGACTGCCTCCGGCATGGAGCCGCCGTCCAGGACGGCCGCGAGCGTGTCCCACCAGCTGTCATGGAACGCGTCCAGTTTTTTGCCGTGCTGTTGAAGGTGGTCCCGTATCTCCGTCCGTGGTCCGATGACGGAGTTGACCCACTTGGTGTCGTC
>NZ_JBNHFF010000143.1:0-8457 GCF_059089965.1 Arthrobacter sp. SPT-J7 | reverse complement strand
GCCCGTGACTTCGAACACCAGGTCAACTTCCGGGAAGAACGTGGCGGTCTGCAGGCCGGCGTAGTAACTCCCGGTGGCGAAGTTGAGTTTGTAGTGTCCGGGGTCCAGCTGCTCCGGACCGAGGTCCTTCGCGCGGCCATCGGCGTCGGTGGTGGAGCCGGCCAGTTCCTGCCAGTTTCCGCCGTCGTTTTTGTACAGCACGACGGCGACCCCTGCCGCCGGCCGTCCGGCGCCCGTGTCCAGGATATGGGTGGTGATGTGGGAGACGGTCATTCGGTAATCAGTCCTTCAAGCCGCAGTACGGCAATCTCGCGCAGCTGCTGGGCCACAATGGTGTCTTCTTCGGCCGGGGAGTTTGCCAGTCGCTCCTTCAGGGACTGCAGGATTTCGTCGGCCGTGCGGCCGGCTGCGCGGATCAGGAAGACGCGGCCGAACTTATCCTCATACTCCCTGTTCCCCTGGCTCAAAGCCTCGGCCAGCGCGGTGTCCGCCGGGTCTACCCCGGCCTGCTCGGAACGGGACATGGAGGCTTCGGTGGTGGCCGCCGTCGGCCGTTCGCCGATCCGCGGGTGGTGCGCCATGGCGGACTCCACTTCGGCGGATGTGAAGGGGCTGGCGGCACCGGCCGCGAAAGCGAGCAGGGATTCCTTGGTGGGGAACGGCCGGGCGGCGGTGACGGTGGCCACCCAGCGTTGAACGTCGATGCAGGGCCTGAGGGTTTCGGCAGCCCTTGCGGGGTCCGCGGTATTGAATTCGGCAAGCTTCATGCTGGCTGGTCCTCGATGACAAGATGCTGGCATCCATGGTGACGGCTATGCGGAGGCCGGACTTCGGCACCCAAGCATCAGCAACACCAGCTCGGGCTTCCGCATCATGGAACTGTTATTTCAGCATACGTAATATTGAAGTGGAGCATCCCTGTGGTGTCAAGAGACTACATCAGCTGCCAGACCGAGCCGGCGTTCCGGAAGAGCCTCAGGGTCGACGGGATCCCGGGGGGCGGGCCCTAAAGAATGCGGGACGCGACAGCAAACCCTAAGGGTTCAGTCGTGCTGCGAGGTCCGGGACAGGACCCAGGTGTTCGTGGCGTCCTGCCGCTCGAAAGTGACCGTGGTGACCAAGGCGTGGATCAACGCCAGCCCCCGGCCCGACTCAGCCTCCTCGCCCGGCCTCGCCGGTTCCATCGGCCCGAACGGAGGCTTGGCGTGATAGGCGCTGACCCGCGCCTGCAGCAGCGTGGGCCGCACCTCGATGTCCACCCCGAGCTCCACAGGCTCCTGCCCGGCCGGCTCCGCATGCTGGACGATGTTCGACGCGGACTCTATCACCGCCGTCGTGAACGTCATCTGGTCCATGTCCTGCACGAAGGGGACGTCGAGCCAAAGGCTGTCGAGATCATTGTGGACGGACTCGATCGCGTCCCCCGCGGCCAGTCCGCGGAAGCTGCGGGATGCCAGGACCTCAGTCATTGCTGAATGCCTCTTCGGCTGACCCGTAGGCCGTGAGGACCTTGTCCATGCTGGTCAGCTGCAGGACCATCTTCACCTGCGGCTGGACCGCGGCGATCCGCAGGTCCCCGCCTGCCTGCCGTGCAGCTTTGAGGCAGCCAATGAGCGCGCCGAGGCCGGAGGAGTCCATAAACGCCGTGTTCGCCAGGTTCACCACAATCCGGTTGGATCCATCGGCAATGACGCCGTTAACAAACTCGCGGAGTTTTGGCGCTGACACCATGTTCAGCCGCCCCTCCGCCCTGACCTCCGCATACGAGTCCTTGACCTCATAGCTAAACTCCATCCGAATTCCTCTCTGTGTTTATGGGACTACAGGCTTTGCTGCCGGTTCGTAACCCTTGTAAAGCACTGCCCGGACCAGGATGCTCATGACCACCAGGTCGAAAATGACCCAGGCGACATTCACCAGGGTGCCAAGCGGTTCGGCAAGGCCGCTCGCCAGTCGAATGATTCCGACGACGGCGGCCGCGGCCAGCAGCACGGACACCACGATCTGTGGCCGGATCAGGCTCCAGCCGGGTCCGCCGCTCTGGCGGGCCTTGGGGGTAACGGCAAACCCGAGGGGACGGCCGAACCAGACGTTCCGGGCCGCCGTCGAGCACGCCTTGATCCAGGTGGGAAACAGGGCCAGGCTGTACTGCTGGCCGCGCCAGGTGGGAATACCCCGGCCGGCGACGGCGAACAGCAGCTGGTTGACCACCATGAACGGAATAAACCGGATGAAAAAGTCCCAGCTCAGGCTTGTCACCGGCAGAATGCCCAGCAGCAGGTAGATGATGGGGGCGGCGAAGTAGATGACCGCCGCATAGCCGCTGAGGTAGGTCCACATCGTGGCGAAGTACATCAGCCGCTGGCCCAGCTTGAGGCCCCTCTGGACGAGCGGATTTTCGCGGAGCAGCACCTGGATGGTGCCCTGCGCCCAGCGGAGGCGCTGGGTAAGCATGGTCTTGAGGTCCTCCGGTGCCAGGCCGTACGCCAGCACCTCGTGGTGGTAGACGCTCTCCCAGCCCATGGCATGCATGCGCATGGCGGTGGCCATGTCCTCGGTGACGGAGATGGTGGCCAGCGGCATGACGGGCTGCGCTTCGTCGTTGCGTTCCACGGACAACGCGTCCAGGACGGCCTGTACGGATTCCAGGGCTCCGAGCGGCGACCAGTCGCGGGCGGACATGCGCTGCACGGCGTCGTCCGCCACCACGGGAACGCCGGATTCGCCCACGTGGGCCAGTTCCATGGCGGCGATCTCTTCGAGGTCCGCCTGGAGGGCTTCGACGTCGGCCAGCACCAGGGTCTGCACGGCGGCGTCCACGCGCCGGCGGACGCGGTAGGTGATTTCGCTCAGCGGCTGGCCGGCGTCCAGTTCCTTCTGGGCCTCGCGGGTGGCGGCCTCCACCTCGTCGAGCACCTGGGCCACCAGAGGAGTCTCCACGTCCGCGGACTTCCGGGCCTGCTTGATGGCGGAACGGGACGCGGCCAGCGCCCGGCGGATGCTCTTCTCGGTTTCCTTCACGTAGCCCACCAGACCCAGCTGCATCAGGGCTTCGCGGCGCAGGATGGCGTTGGAGCCGCAGAAGAAGGCGGCGTTCCAGCCGTCCTTGCCCTGCTGGATGGGGCCGTAGAAAAGGGGTGCCTGGCTGCCGAGGGGATCGTCTGCGGGCACGTTGCTGAAGTACTGCGGCGTCTGGACCAACGCCACCCGGCGGTTGTTGAAGTAGCCCAGCGTTTTTTCGAGGATGTCCGGCTCGGGGATCTGGTCTGCGTCCAGGATCAGGAGGAATTCGCCGTGCGTCTGCATCAGGGCGTTGTTCAGGTTGCCGGCCTTGGCGTGCCGGGGCACGTTCGAGGTCCAGTCCTCGCTGCGGGTGACGTAGCCCAGGCCGTGCTGCTCGGCGAGGGCCTTCAGCTCGGTCCGTGCGCCGTCGTCCAGGATCCAGGTGCTGTGCGGATGCCGGATTTTCTGGGCGGCCAGTGCCGTGGTCATCACCATGTCCAGGTCTTCGTTGTAGGTGGTGATGAAGACATCAACGGTTGCATCATGCGGGGGCGGCGGTGCGCCCTTGCGGATTTTCAGCTTCCAGACCGTCATGCCGAACAGCATCACGTCGATCAGGCTGTAGGTTTCGGCCACCACCAGCGGCACGGCGATCCACCAGGCGTCCCAGTTGAGGGAGGCTGCCCAGCGCCAGGCAATGTAGTTGACGCCGGTAATGACCGTCAGGACCACCACCAGGCGGGTCAGGAAGCGGGTCACGCGGTTGCTTCTTGGGGCAGCCGGCGAACCACCACGACGGTGACGTCATCCTCGGCGGTCTCGGCGGGAGCCAGGGCCAGGATGGCATTGCTGGCTGCCTGGGCCGAATCCCCGCTTTGGGCGGCGCTGCGGACGGCGTCGGTAAAGTCCTCCACCGAGCCGAAGACGTCCAGCACGCCGTCGCTGACCACCACAAGGGAATCTCCCGGAGCGAGATCCAGGGTGGACTGGGGCCACTGGCTCCCCTCCCAGGCGCCCACCGGCGGGCCGCCGGAAGGAAGCCGGTGGGCAGTGCCGCCTGAGCGGACGTGCAGCGCAAGCCCGTGTCCGGCGTCGACATAGCGGACCTTACCCGACGCCGCGTCCAGCCGCGCATGGAACAAGGTGGCGAAGGAGTTGGAGGAGTCCAGATCCGTGGCGATCGCCTTGCTGGCGGAGGCGAATGCGCCGTCCAGGTCCTGCCGGCCGGTGGAGCGCATCACCGCACGGACCGTTGCTGCGATCAACGCGGCTCCCATGCCCTTGCCCATGGCGTCGGCGAAGGTCAGGTGGAGCCCGTCCGGCGTCTGGTACCAGTCGTAGAAGTCCCCGCCCACACTGCGGGACGGACGGAATACGCCGGCTACGTCGTAACCCTCAACACGAATGTCCTCCTTGGGAAGCAGGCTTTGCTGGACTTCCGTGGCGCGCTCCAGGTCATTGCGGGCGGCTGAGTCCACGGCGGCCGAGGGCCTGCGGCGGAAAAGGGCGTTGATCCTGGACTGCAGCTCGCGGGGGCTGAAAGGCTTGCTGATATATTCGTCGGCCCCGTTGTCCAGGCCGGTCAACTTGTCCAGTTCGTCGGCGCGGGCCGTGAGCATCACAATGAAGGCATCCGAGAATTCTCGGAGCAGCTTGCAGACTTCCAGGCCGTCGAGGTCCGGCAGGTTCAGGTCCAGGGTGACCAGGTCCGGCTTGCGGCGGCGGACTTCCTCGACGCCAGGCAGGCCGGCGTCGGCCTCAGTGACGTCGAAGCCCTGCTTGACCAGGACGCGAACCAACAGGCCGCGAATGTCCGGGTCGTCCTCAATAACAACGGCACGACGGATTTCGGGGGGATAGACCATAGCTCTACTTCTACCGTATTAACGGCTGCGGCCCGTGTCGCACCGCTTTACAGCGTTGGGTTTCGTGGTTGTTCCCTCGCTTACGACGGCGGGAGCGGCCGTCCGGGAGATCTTGAGTGAATCTTGGGACCCGCTTGCCCGGACGTTGAGGAAGGCCCGGGACACTTCAAGGCAGGGAGCAGCTTCAGGTACGAGGGTCAACGACGATCCGCCGGAGGCTGCACGGCTTGCAGGAAGGCGGAGCAGCCCATGGGACACCTCAACAAGAAGGACCAGACGACGGCGGGTGGTGCCGCGGGTGCAGAACCGGCCCGTGCTGTGCCGGCTGGTCCGAAACTGAACCCCCTGGTTTCAGGATGGGACGCGGTGCAGGGTGACCTGGTGCAGGCCGCTGCGGACAAGGGAAGGGCGCTGCTGCGAGTCTACTTCCACTCACGGAAAGTGCGTGCCGCTTCCAATGCCCTGGCCCAGGCGCTGGCCGCATCGAGGGAGGCATCCAGCTGGCCGGGCGACCGGCTTCCGGTCGGCACGGAGATGTCTCTGCAGGTGGAGAGGCTGACGCGCCGCCTCAAACTGGAGACGGAGGCGCAGAACCGGTTGGAGGCACTTTCCAAAAGTGTGGATCCGGGGCGTACCGCCGCGGCGGTTTAGGTGCCACCCTCCAGGAGCAATCGAGTGGCTGGGGCTACCGGTCAAGAATTGGTATGGGTCGGTGGACAGGTTGGGCGTACTTCATTGCGGGACTCATGACAGTCAACGCCCTGCTTTTGGCATTGTGAGCCAATGACGAGGACTGGTCCCGGAAAACAGTGGAAAAAGCCCTGACCCGCTGACCGGAGGCCATCAACCTGCCAGATTCAGGCGCATCAGCACCCGCGGGAAGCCGTTGAGTATTGACTCCGTGTCCGCAGCCTTTGTGAAGCCGGCGTTCTCGAAGAGCTTCCGGGTGCCCACATACGCCATGGTAAGGTCGACTTTCCGCCCGCCGTTATCCACGGGGTAGCCTTCAATGGCTTCTGCTCCATAGGCCCGCGCCAGGTCTACCGCGCCTTTCAGCAGGTGGGGCGATATCCCCTTGCCCCGATGGCCAGGCCGTACTCTGATGCACCACACCGACCACACCTCCAGATCGTCCACGCGCGGGATCTTCCGGTTGCCGGCGAAACTGGTGTCAGCGCGGGGGTGGACCGCTGCCCACCCAACTACCTCGCCGCCGTCGTACGCCAGAACCCCCGGCGGCGGATCCTGGGCCACCAGCTCCTTCATCAGGTCCCCGCGCTCCGTCCCACGCAAGGCCTGGTTCTGTGTGGACGGAATGCGGTAGCTCAGGCACCAGCAGACGTTGGCGTCGGGCCGCTTGGGCCCCACCATCGTCCTGACATCCTCGAACTCGGTGGCCGGACGGACCTCGATCGCCATGCCGCCATCCTTTCACCGTGCAGCGGACCGGGCAACGGCACGGCTCTGAGCCCACAGCAATTTGTCCGATGCTCCATGCAGCGGCTTTGCAGAGGTCAACCCTGGTGGCTGGCAGGGGCGCCAGGAGGAGGGGGGTCCACCCTGTCGGCTTCCGGTCGGTCCTCACTACACTGGGACGCATGACCGAGCAGGAACCGGCCCGGGGCAGGGCTGCTGAGGCGTCCGACGGCGGGACAGGGCATGGCGAGGACGCGGCAGTTACCTCCATGCCCGGTGAGGACGGGGAAGCCACACACCTGGCTGACCCGGACGCCGTCGACACCTCGGTGCGCAGCCCGGCAGAAAGGTCCCGCACGTTCACCGGAATCCTGGTGAACACCGCCCTCGCCAACATCACCACCAGTTACCTGTGGTTTGCCCTGACGTTCTGGGTGTACCTCGAAACCCGCAACGTCATCGCCACCGGGGTGGTGGGTGGCGCGTACATGCTGTTGATTGCCCTTTCCAGCATCAGCTTCGGAACCTTCGTTGACCGCTACCGCAAGCTGGCCGTGATGCGCTTCGCAGCCGCCTTCACCTTGGTGATGTTCGTCCTGTCCGGGGTCATGTTCCTGCTGATACCCGCTTCCTCGCTGCTGGACCTGACCCGGCCGTGGTTTTGGGTATTCACCCTGGTCATCCTGATCGGCGCGGTCGTGGAGAACATGCGCAACATCGCCCTTTCCACCACCGTCACCATCCTCATCGAGCCGGACCGGCGGGCCAACGCGAACGGGCTGGTGGGCATGGTGCAGGGGCTGATGTTCATCGTCACGTCCCTGCTCTCCGGGCTGTCGGTGGGGCTGCTGGGCATGGGCTGGACCATCGTCGTCTCCCTGGTGCTTACGGCGCTTGCCTTCGCGCACCTGCTCACCCTGCGCATGCCCGAGGAAGTGCGCGCTGCAGCTACGGACGCGCATGGCAGCTTCGACTTCCGCGGTTCCCTCGCCGCCGTTCTGGCCATTTCCGGACTGTTCGCGCTGATCTTGTTCTCCACCTTCAACAACTTCATCGGCGGCGTCTATATGGCGTTGATGGATCCGTACGGCCTGGAAATGTTCCCCGTGGAGCTGTGGGGCACCTTCTTTGCGCTCGGCTCAACCGGGTTCATTGTGGGCGGGGCGCTGATCGGAAAGTTCGGGCTCGGGTCCAACCCGTTGCGGACCCTGCTCATCGCGGTAGTGGTCATGGGAGTAGTCGGCGCGGCGTTCACCATCCGCGAGTGGCCCTGGCTGTACGTCGCGGGCATCTGGGTTTACCTGGTCCTGGTGCCGTTCGTGGAGGCCGCGGAGCAGACGGTCATCCAGCAGGTGGTGCCCTTGCAGCGGCAGGGCCGGGTGTTCGGATTCGCCATGGCGTTTGAGTCCGCGGCAGCGCCGGTCACGGCGTTCCTCATTGCACCGATCGCCCAGTTCTGGATCATCCCCTATGCGCGCTCTGCCGACGGCGCAGCCCAGCTGGCCCCGCTGCTGGGCGAAGGCACCTCCCGCGGCATCGCACTGGTGTTCCTCATCGCAGGGACCATTATGGTCATGGCCGCCCTGTTGGCCTTCCTGACCCCCGTGTACCGGAGGGTGTCGGCGTCGTATGCGGAGGCGGTACCAGCTAAGCAGGAGACGGCGGACAACGACGCTTAAAAGCCGAACGCCCCGGCACGAGGTGATGGGGCGTTCGGCAGCAAGCTGCGGGAAGTGATGGGGCGTTGCGGAAGACTAGATTCCCAGGGCTTCCTTCAGGGCTGCCACGTGCCCGTCGGCCTTGACCTGGTACTGGGCCAGCGTGACGTTGCCTTCGGGATCCACCACCACGGTGGAGCGGACAATACCCTCGGTGATTTCGCCGTTGACCAGCTTCTCGCCCCAGGCGCCGTAGGCCAAGGCAACTGCGTGGTCCGGGTCCGAAAGCAGCGGGAAGGTCAGTGAGAAGTCGCCGGTGAAGCCGGCCAGGGCCTCCGGTGCATCGGGGGAGATGCCAATGACCTCGTAGCCCTTGCCCTGCAGGGAAGCCAGGCTGTCGCGGAAGTCGCAGGCCTCGGTGGTGCAGCCGGGGGTGGCAGCCTTGGGGTAGAAGTAGAGCACCACATTCCAGCCGGCGTAGTCGGACAGCGAGACCTTCTTGCCGTCGGCGTCGG
>NZ_JBNHFF010000142.1:0-8485 GCF_059089965.1 Arthrobacter sp. SPT-J7 | reverse complement strand
TAGTTCGGCGCCTCGACCGTCATCTGGATGTCGTGCGGGTGCGATTCCTTCAACCCGGCAGGGGTGATCCGGACAAACTTGCCGCGGGCCTTCAGCTCGTGGACGGTAGGGGCACCGGTGTAGAACATGGTCTGGCGCAGGCCGCCCACCAGCTGGTAGGCCACCGAAGCCAGCGGACCGCGGTAGGCAACACGGCCTTCAATGCCCTCGGGAATGAGCTTGTCATCACCCGAGACGTCAGCCTGGAAGTAACGGTCCTTGGAGTAGGACGTGTTCTTGCCCCGCGACTGCATGGCGCCCAGGGAGCCCATGCCGCGGTAGGACTTGAACTGCTTGCCGTTGACGAAGATCAGCTCGCCCGGTGACTCGTCGCAGCCAGCCAGCAGGGAGCCGAGCATCACCGTATCGGCGCCGGCCACCAAGGCCTTGCCAATGTCCCCGGAGTACTGCAGGCCGCCGTCGGCGATGAGGGGAACCCCCGCAGGGATGGCTGCCTTGGCGGACTCGTAGATGGCGGTGATCTGCGGGACGCCCACACCGGCCACCACGCGGGTGGTGCAGATGGAGCCAGGCCCCACGCCCACCTTGATGCCGTCGGCGCCGGCGTCAATCAGCGCCTGGGCGCCTTCGCGGGTGGCGGCCTGGCCGCCAATGACGTCAACGTGAGCAGCCACGGGATCGGACTTGAGGCGGCGGATCATGTCCAGCACGCCCTGGGAGTGGCCGTTCGCGGTGTCCACGAACAGGGCATCCACGCCGGCATCGACCAGTGCCATGGCGCGCTCCCAGCCGTCCCCGAAGAAGCCGATGGCTGCACCCACCCGTAGCCGGCCCTCGTCGTCCTTGGTGGCCAGCGGGTACTGCTCCGCCTTGGTGAAGTCCTTGGTGGTAATCAGGCCCTTCAGCCGGCCCTGCTCATCCACCAGCGGCAGCTTTTCGATCTTGTTCGTGGCCAACTTGTGCGAGGCTTCCTCGCGGCTGATGCCAACGTGACCGGTGACCAGGGGCATCTTGGTCATCACGTCACTGACCAGCCGCAGCGGAAAGTCGGATTCGGGCACAAAGCGGGTGTCGCGGTTGGTGACGATGCCCAGCAGGCGGTTGTCCTCGTCCACCACCGGCAAGCCGGACACGCGGTACTGGGCACAGAGGTCATCCAGCTCGCGCAGGGTTGCCTCCGGCCGGATGGTCAGCGGGTTGGTGATCATCCCGGACTCGCTGCGCTTTACGCGGTCCACCTGGTCCGCCTGGTCGGCGATGGACAGATTGCGGTGCACCACGCCCAGGCCGCCCTGCCGGGCCATGGCGATGGCCATCCGGGACTCCGTCACTGTGTCCATGGCTGCGGACAGCAGGGGGGTTTGAACGGTGATGCGCTTGGAGATCCGCGAGGACGTATCCGCTTCGGAAGGGATGACCTCGGTGTGACCCGGCAGGAGCAGGACGTCGTCGTAGGTCAGGCCGATGAAGCCAAAGGGGTTGTGTTCGGGCTCGGTCATGAATGCGCCTCTTACCTTGGTTGCTGTGCGGGTAGGGGTTGCAGCCGATGACCAGCCCGTCATTACGGGACTGGCCTGTGCAGAAGATCGGGACCACCACTGCGTGCGGCGCTCCGGTTCAGAAAGTGTTGAGTAAATATTAGAACCTTGGCGCCGATCCCCCTATTCCATGCCGGCAATGTGAGCAACCACACCAACGGCAGCCCCAGCGGGATGCTGTGGAGCCGTCAGTTCCAGCCGGTCGCGGCCAGGAGCCGCTGTTCGAACATGGGGATCATGGTTTCCACGTAGGTCCGGGTGAGGTGGTTGTCGTCCTTGTAGACGTAGACATTTCCCACCACGCCCGGGCAGATGCCGCGCGCACAAATGAAGTCGCTCAGGTCCATCAGGTGCAGCCCCTCGACCTGGCCCGCGTAGTTTTCGAGCGGAGAGGGGCTTACCAGGGATTCTTCCAGGGACACGCTGCATTCCGAGGCGTCCGGGCCGTTGCGCTGGATGCACTCGGGCATGTTGAACGTAAAGCGGGGGTTGTCCCGGATACCGATGATCTCGATCCCGGCGTCGGCAAACGGCCGGACGCCCGCCACGTAGCCCGGGACTTCGGTTTCGAACGGGGCTTCCTCATGGGTCAGTGATGCCACCGTGAACACTGCGTCGGGCTTGTGTTCCAGGACGTAGGCGGCGCTGGCCTGGTTGTAGGCATTGCATTCCGCGTTCCTTTCCACCGACTCGGCACCAAAGCGGCACCCCGGCATCAGCAGCGTCACCAGTTCCCAGCCCCGTGCAGCCGCAATCGGCGCCAGCGCACCCAGGTACTGCTGCGAGTGGGAGTCGCCAAGGACCACAATCCGTTTGGTGAACTCCCCTTCCGGGACCTCCTGCCGGCACCCTTCGAGGATGGAGTCGGCGGTGGCGTTGGCACCGGTGCAGGGGGCATGGATTCCGGCCCAGTCGCTGTCCAGCGCCGCCGGCCCGGGAATGATCTTGGCGTCAGCAGCAGGCACCGGAGCGTTCTCCGGGTTCAGGGCCGCTGCCCCTGGCGTGAGCTCCCGCGGCTGGGCCGCCGTCGCGCTTTCCTCTGCGGTGAGCGTCGTCTGCCACACGGCCACCGGACCGGCGAGGACGGCGCCGCAGGCAGCAATCACGACGGCGGTGCGCCAGGCCCGGCGCTTCGGCCAGTGCCAGTCGCGGAGCGGCTTTTCAACGAACCGGGTGGTGAGGACAGCGAGAACGACTGATGCGCCGACGATGCCCAGTCCCTGGGCCAGGTTGGGCGCCTCGACCCCGGTAGCGGCGAGCGCAAGCACCAGGACGGGCCAGTGCCACAGGTACAGTGCATAGGAATTGTCCCCCAGCGCCACCATGGGTTTGCTGCCCAGGAACGCATCCACACCACATCGGCTGCCGGTTTGTCCCGCGACGATAATGGCCGCCGCTGCAAGGGTGGGCCACAGCGCGACGTACCCGGGGAAGGACCGGTCAACGGTCAGCAGCAGGCCGCAGGAGATCATGGCAACCAGTCCTGCCCAGCCGAGGACCACCCGCAGGGCCCGGGCTGGTTTGAGGTAGGGCAGCGCCAAGGCAAGAAGGGATCCGAGTGCGAATTCCCAAAGCCGGGCCCTGGTGTCGAAGTAGGCGTAAGCCTGGTTGGTTGCGGTCTGCTCTACGGAGTAGGCCAGCGAAAAGGCGAAGACCGTTCCGAAGACCAGCGCCAGCAGCCCCCGGTAGTTCACCGCGCCAAGTGCCGGGACGCGGCGCAGCAGTGCCAACAGCGCCGCGGTACCGGCAAAGATCAGGGGCCACACAACAAAGACCTGGCCCTGGATGGACAATGACCAGAAGTGCTGGAGCGGGCTGGCGCCGGCATTGTCCTGGGCGTAGTAGTCAACAGCGGTGTCAGCGAGCAGCCAGTTCTGGTTGTACAGCAGCGACGCCCACGCCTGGTCCAGCACCTGCGGCCAGCGGCTTTGCGGCAGGATCAGCCACGTCCCGGCAAGGACGCCGAGGATGACCACAACGGCAGCCGGCAACAGCCGCTTGAACAGGTGCAGCCAGTGTCCCGGAAGCCCGAAGGGACGCCCTGATTCAGCTTTGCGGACAAAGGAAAGCGTGAGCAGGAAAGCCGAAATCAGCAGGAAAATGTCCACCCCGCCGGACACCCGGCCAAGCCACACATGGTAGGCAACCACCATCAGGACGGCGAGGGCCCGGAGCCCCTGGACCTCTGGCCGGAACGTGGGTTTCCGGCTCTTGGCATCGGCTCCGGAAGGCGGTCCCGCTGCAACCGCTGTTCTCGCTACTGACACAAAAAGACCTCACAGGCGCATAGGCAAAACATCAATTCTACCCAACTGGGGTATTTTCCCGGCCAGGTACCGCGCGTCACGGTCTGCACCGGGCAGGGTGGCGGAGGCCGCTGCGTAGAGAAATTCCTGCCCAAGGAAGAACAGCCCCGGTGTATCAAGCGCCACGCCGCGGTGCTGGCGTGGCAGCGCGCCGTCGTCGAGCAGGTCCGGATCGATCCAACTGAAGTCGTTCCGGAAACCGGTGCACCAGATGACGTTTGCCACGTCCAGCCGGGTGCCGTCCGCGAGCACGGGCTTCCCGTCCTGCACGCCGGTGACCCGCGGCAGGATCTGCACCCCGGCTGCCGCCAGGTCTTTGGTTTTGGTCCTGATCAGGGGGGCGGCGTGTGCTTTGAAGGCGGGTGCGGCTTTGCGTCCAATGGGTGAACCCAGGGTGAGTACGTGCAGCCCGAGGAAGCGCACCAGCGGCAGGAAGAAGCGGGCCGCGGTCCGGCCATGTTTTACCGGGATTTCGCCGCCCGGTTTTCCGGCGACGATGGTGGAATGCGTCCGGCTCACTTCGAGCCCGATTTCCGCTCCGGAGTTTCCGAGCCCGACCACAAGGACCGGGCCGGCCTGCAGCTGCCCGGGATTCCGATAGGCGCTGGAGTGGAGCTGAACCATGGAAGGGGCCAGCTCTGCAGCGAACGCCGGAACCTTGGGAGCCTGGCTGACTCCGGTGGCTACGACGGCGTTGTGCGCCTCCCAGCGGTGGCCGTTGGATGCTGCGACGAAGTGGCCCCCTTCCCGCCACAGGCGTTCCACGCGGGTCCCGTGGAGGATCGGCAGGCTGTTCCTTGCGGCATAGCCTTCCAGGTATCCTGCCACCTCATCCTTGGTGGGGAAGGACAGGGGGTCCGCCGGAAACGCTTCGCCGGGGAGTCCGTCGTACTTCGCGGGGGTAAACACCCGGAGTGAGTCCCACCGCTGGCGCCATGCGTCGCCGGTACGCGGGTTAGCGTCGAGGATAAGGAAGTTCCGTTGTTGCTCCTTCAGGTGGTAGCCCAGGCCGAGTCCTGCCTGGCCGCCACCAATGATGATCGTGTCCAGCATGCCGGTCACGGTGTTGTTGTTCATGGCTGTGCTCCTGTTTCACTGACGGGGAGGCCTGCGGCAGAGCCCTCCGGTCCCGCTGCGTATGTGCCTCTTTTGTCGCGGTCCGCCTCCCTGTAGCGCAGCCACCAGGCCAGCATCAGGGCGGACGCCAGGACGTAGGCGAGGTGGAGGACCCAGATGGGTCCGGCCGGGAGGTTGAAAACGTAAATGGAGTGCACGGCGTTGGCCACGTTGCTCAGGACCAGGTTCCCCAGGCTGTAGGAAGCAAGGTCCCGGGTGCGTGCGGCTTTGACCAGCATTGGCAGCATTCCCACGGCGAACAGCACCGTTGAAAGTGTGCCGGCAAGGACTGGAAGGTTCATGTTTTGAGGCTATGGCCGGGGCCATCGGGTCCGCGTCGGCCAAATCGTGTAACTGCCCCTGCCAGCGGAATGGGTATTTTTATGCAGCCGTCGCTATCCTGCGAGCCCGTGCTCGAACGCGTACCGGGTGGCGGCTGCGCGTGAGGACAGGCCAAGCTTCAGGAAGATATTGCTGATGTGCCGCGCCACGGTTTTCTCGCTGAGGTAGAGTTCCGCGGCAATGGCCCGGTTGCCGCTACCGGAAGCGACCAGCCGGAGCACTTCCGTTTCACGCGGGGAAAGCGGCCCGGTGGCACCGTTCCCGTTGCCTGCCCGCATCAGCGACGCCACCCAGGCTGCGGCTGGAGCAGCGCGCAATTCCAGGAATTCTGCGTGCGCCGCCTCGAATTCCATCAGGGCTGACGCTTCATCGCCGAGGTCGCGGCATGCCCGCCCCACCAGCACGCGGCAGCGGGCGGCCTCGTAGGGCACTCCGAGTTCCAGCCACAGATGCCAGGCTTGGCGAAGGACCTGCGACGCACCAGCGGGGTCTCCTTCGTGCAGCCGGGCTGCGCCGTCGGCTTGGCTGGCCACCGCCTGGACCATCGGCCTTGGAAACTCCGCCGCAAATACAGCGAGTTCGTTTGCGGCCTGCCGGGCTGCCTCTACCTGGGGGACGGCCAGCTCGATATCCACCAGCGCGGGCAGCAGGTGCCGCCGGGTAGCCGCATCCGCGACGCCGGCCGCCCTGCGGATCATCGCCTGCGCCTGCTTTACGTCCCCACGGGCCAACGCAAGGAGTGCGAGGCCTGGCTGCGGTTCGTAACCGCTGCGGGCCGCCCGCCGATAGGAGGCCTCGGCGTCGTCCAGGTTGCCGGTGAGCCGCTGCACTTCGCCCTGCTGGTAGTAGCCGCCATAGAGTGCCCAAGGATCACCCTTGCCGGAGAGTTCCTGCGCCACCGCGGCTGCCTCCAGCGCGTCGGCCCATGCACCATGCAACCGGAACAGCTCAGCCCGGTGTGCCTGGCACTGGCCACTGAACGCCACCGTGTCCGGGCGGGTACGGCACCAGCGGTCAAGTTCCCGTGTCCACTCCAACGCCCGCTGCAGGTCCAACGCCAGCTGGCAGTTTCCTATGACGGCGCAGTAGATGATTCCCGACGGCACAGCGGACAGCTCCCCCGATGTCACGGCCACCATCACCTCGTCGAACATCCTGAGGCCCTCCTCGGCCCGGCCAAGCTTCAGGTTGGCCTGACCTGTCCCCAGCAGGGCGAACGCTGACAGGTCCTTGTCCTGGAACCTCCGTCCCACGTCTGCAGCCTGGGAGAACAACTGGCGCGCGCCCTCGGGATCGCCGGCGTAGAGCCTCCCCAACGCCACCGGCACAAGAATGAAGCCTTGGACCGCGTCCGGTTCGGAAAGTTCATGCACCAGCTTTTGGCCGCGTGCCAGCCAGCCACCGGCCCTCGCCATCTCCCCCGCGTTCATCAGATGAATCACCAGCCAGGCGGCACACCGGGCGGCCCCTGCCAGGTCGCCGACCACCAGGTATTCCTCATGCGCCCGGGTGAGCGACTCCAGCCCCTCACCGGTGTTGCCGGTCAGGATCTCGGCGGTGGCCAGGCGCTCCAGATCGGCGGCCGGCAGCCCACCCCGCCGGTCGGCATCGCGGAAGTTCTCGTAGGCATCGGTCCAGCGCTGGTCGCGGAACGCTGACCGGCCCTGGTCGATGCCGGTTTCAGCTGACATGTGGCCTCCTTCCGGTGCCCACCCAGCCGACTGCCGCCGTCGTGCACTGTATGCGACGGTACTTAATCGTCACGGTACGCCCGGCGCACATCGGGCACAAGCGGCACCGCACGTGCCTTCCTACCTGCCTTGGCGGTGCCTCCGGCCGCGGTCTGTGCGGCACCGCGCTGGCGCCGGTCGGCTACGAACGCAACAGTCCTCGCAGCGTCTGGATGGTATCGGCGTCAGCCGCCGTCTTGTCGTCACGGTAGCGCTTGACGCGGGCGAACCGCAGGGCGATTCCGCCGGGATAGCGCGAGGATTGCTGCACGCCGTCGATCGCGATCTCCACCACGGTGACGGGTTCCACCCAGACGGTGCCCGCCGTGCGCCGCACCTCAAGCTCCTGGAACCTCCCGGTCTGCCACCGCAGCAGGGCGTCGGTGAGGCCCTTGAAAGTCTTGCCCACCATCACGTAACCGCCGGGTTCGCCGAACTCGCCCGTGGGGTCGAGGGCTCCCAGGTGCAGGTTCGACAGCAGCCGGGTCCGCCGTCCTGACCCCCACTCGCACGCGAGCACCACCAGGTCGTAGGTGAGCACCGGCTTCACCTTGACCCAGTTGGACCCCCGGCGGCCCGCCGCGTAGGCAGATCCAACAGCCTTCACCACCACGCCCTCATGCCCCGCCGCCAGTGCATTCCGAGCCACTTCCTCAGCTGCTGCCGCATCCGCTGTGATCTCTCCAGGGATCCGGTACCCGGGAGCGATGCGCTCGAGCACTTCGATGCGGGTCACCAGCGGCTCGTCGAGCAGGTCCCGCCCGTCGACGTGCAGCACGTCGAAAAACCATGGATGAAGCAAGGTTGCGCGCGCGGCGTCCGCACCGAACCGGGACATGGTCTCCTGGAACGGTCGCGGGCCGCCGTCCTCGTTGAGGGCCAGGGTCTCGCCGTCGAGGATCACATCCCGCACGGACAGGCGGCGCACCACGTCCACCACCTCGGGCAGGCGGTGGGTCACCTCGGCCAGGGTACGCGTGAAGATGCGCACCTCGTCGCCGAGGCGATGCACCTGGATGCGCGCGCCGTCGAGCTTGTATTCCACCGATGCCTCCCCCGTGACTTCCAGCGCTGCCCCGGCGCTGGCCGCGGTTGAGGCGAGCATGGGCTGGACGGGGCGGCCGACCACCAGACCGACGGCGCCAAGCTGGGCTGCCGTGCCGGTCATCGCGAGCAGGGCGGTTTCGCCAAGGTCGCCGGAGAGCATCGCCGCACGGCGTACGGCGTCGACGGGCCGGTCGGCGGCACGGGCAACGGCATCGGTGAGAACACCCTCAAGCGCACCGGTCCGCAGTTCGCCGAGCAGCACGCCGGCAATGAAGGCCTGCTCTCGCTCCGTGGCTGCCGCCGTCAGCGTCCGGAGGGTCGCCGCGCGCTCCGCTGCCGATCCTGCGCCTGACGTAACGAGCAGCCGGTCCAGCGCCGCGTCGAGGTCGGCGACGGTAAGGCTCGG
>NZ_JBNHFF010000141.1:0-8498 GCF_059089965.1 Arthrobacter sp. SPT-J7 | reverse complement strand
AACCCCCGAGAGGCAAACCCATGCTCCTTCTTTTCGGTTTCAAGACGGTACTTAAGGCACTCCCCGGCAAGGCGGCAACCTGCCAATACTGCCGCTCCTTCGTACACCACCACCTCGAGGAGAAGGCGACGAAGTTCACCCTGTTCTTCATCCCGGTGTTCACAACGTCGCGGTCCTACCAGATCACTTGCACGAACTGCGGTTACGTCTCGAGAATCTCCGCCCGGGAGAAGCGGGCGCTGGAACTGCACCGGTAGGAAGACCGTTTGTTCCAGGCGGTGA
The DNA here is from genome assembly GCF_059089965.1 of Arthrobacter sp. SPT-J7. Lineage (NCBI taxonomy): Bacteria > Bacillati > Actinomycetota > Actinomycetes > Micrococcales > Micrococcaceae > Arthrobacter > Arthrobacter sp. SPT-J7. Next base: position 8,216 of record NZ_JBNHFF010000141.1, on the reverse strand, counting down.
TTCCTATCTGGCACTTATTGTTCCCTTTTACAGGTCCCGCACCGATCTCCGCCGTCTCCACAGGTAGAACACCACCAGCAAAATTGCCAAAATGACCGCAACAGCAATCACGAGGGCTGTACTGTCGTTCGCCTCGGCCGGTCCGGTGTTGCTTGGACCTCCTGGAGGAGGTGGTGAGGATTCGGCCGGAGTTGCCGTTCCGGTGGGCGCGGGTGTGGGTCCGGTCGGGGCATCAGGAGGGGAGGGCTGCTGTCCTTGGGCAACTCCCGGTGAGGCAGCCAGGACCTGGGCCGCGGCGGCTCCGAAGCCTTCGGAGGCAATGGCCGCAGCAGGAATACAAAACATGCTTCCAACGAAGGCAACAAGTACGGCCGCCCTTATCAACGTCATCCGCATTATTCCTCCTCCGTGGCCACTGGCGCTCTGGGCCGCCGGCACTCGGAGCATCAGGGGCCATTGCGCCACACCCCTCATTGTGAACCGGGCCCTCAGCACTGTCCACGACTGGCGGAAACCGAACCAGGACCGACCCAACCCGGCCTGGCAGTTCCGCCGCGTTTCTGTCCAATGGCGGACACGGGATCTTTAACAAGGCTCTGGTGGATCCCCCCGCCCGCAGCTACAGTAGGACCGGATCGGCACACCCGACACGTCGGAGGTGCCAAGGAACGGAAGAGTTAGGCTCCGGATTTGAGGGACTTGATACCAGTCCCCTACGGGAAAGGGAGGTGTTTTCGATGACTGTCGCAGCCACGCGCCCAATGCGCTCCGCACCCATCACCCACGCCCTTCCCCTGTACCGTACCGGCCCCGCCTGACCTCTTCGCGGAGCGCCTAACACCAAGGCCGAAAGCAACCGGTGCGCAGGGGACATTCCCCGAGGTATCACAGTGAAAACATCTTCAGGCACCGCCCTGGACAGCAGCAGCACGTCAAGCGCCAACACATCGAACACTTCCGCTTCAACCAGCAGCGGCCCGCTCCATTACGGCTACACCGCCGCCGTCGCCCAACACTTCCAAGACCACGCCCTCCCGGACGCGACCGAGCCTGGTCGGGTGGTCCGTGTTGACCGCACCCTGTTACTGGTGGCGGCGGGTGCGGATCTCCTGCACCTGCCTTATCCGCTATCGGGCGAAACGGCCGTCACCGGTGACTGGGTCTGGATCGGACCCAACCGGGCCGGCGGGCGCCAGATCCTGGGCATCCTCCCGCGGCGCTCCGAACTCAGCCGTAAGCGTGCCTTCGAGGACTCCTCGGCGGCGCAGGTCCTGGCGGCGAACATGGACATGGTGGGCGTGGTGGTGCCAGTGGACCGGCCGCTGACGCACAACCGGCTGGAGCGCACCCTCGTGGCGGCGTGGGACTCCGGCGCCACTCCCCTGGTGATCATCACCAAGGCGGACCTCGCCGAGGTGGCGGACGACGTCGTTGGTGAAGTCATTTTGCAGGCTGCAGGAGTGGACGTGGTGACCACGTCCGCGGAAAACGATGACGGCATCGACGAACTGCTGGCGCACATTCCGGCGGGCGGTACCATCGTCCTCTTAGGCCCATCGGGCGCCGGAAAGTCCACGCTCATTAATGCGATGGTGGGCCGCGACGTCCAGGACACCGGTGAGGTGCGGGCCGGCGACTTCAAGGGCAAACACACCACCACGTCGCGGGAACTGGTGCCGCTTCCGAATGGGACCGTCCTGATGGACACGCCCGGCGTGCGGGGGTTCGGATTGTTCGACGCTGAGTACGGCTTCGGCGAGATGTTCGGCGATGTTGAGGAAGTGGCAGCCCGGTGCAGGTTTTCGGACTGCACCCACCAGGGCGAGCCTGGCTGTGCCGTGCAGGAAGCCATTGCCGGCGGCGTGCTGGAGGAGCGCCGCTGGCACAACTACCTGAAGCTGCAGCGTGAGCTGGCCGCCTTGGCCCGGCGAAGCGACGCCGCGGCGCAGCGAGCCTACCAGCGGGAGTGGCACCAGAAGGTGGTGTCGGCCGGGAAGTCACAGCGGTGGGCTGAGCGCGAGACAGCCGAGCGGAAGGACCGGTCGGGCCGAAAGCGGCGCTGAGGAGGCGCCCTGACCTCCGTCAGCGGCGGCCCGTCCCGTAACTTCCGGACCGGCGGTCATAAACCGGCGGTCAGAGCTCCGGGGCGTGCTCCTCGGGCAGTGCGCCCTCGTCTTCCGGGTGCCGCTTCAGGTTGAGCAGCGCCAATGCCAGGCCGCCCCATACCGTGAGGATGGCGATGATCATCATGGTGATCGCAATGGGTGTCACCGTGCCGTCTCCTCTTTCTCCTCGTCCATTATGGATTGGTACTCCGGGTCGTGGTGCGCTTTGGAGGTGCGGCTCCAGGGAATGAAGGTCAGGACCAGCGCCAGGACCACCAGCGCGCCGGCCATGCCCCAGCCGAACAGGCCCACAAACCATTCGGGATAACCCTCGTAGGTGGTGGAGATCTTGCTGATGAATTCGCTGGACACCATGTAGATCAACGCGAGCGGAACCACGCCAGCCACCAGTACCATCCACGTCCGGCGCATCTTGATTGTTGAGATGTGGTTGAGGTGGGCCGACAACAGGGGCAGCTTGCGCAGGAACCATGCCAGCACCACCACGGTCACCAGCGCGCCGAGCGTAATGCCAAAGCTGTTGACGAACGCGTCGGAGGTGTCCAGGAGGTACAGCCCCGTTGCCGTGGGAAACAGAGCCAGGGACACTGCCGCGACCAGCACACTGACCACCAGGGAAGCCTTGATACGGCCCCAGCCGAGCTTGTCCTGCACGGCCGAGACGATAACCTCCAGCACTGAAATCAGCGAGGTGACTCCCGCGAACACCAGGGATCCGAAGAACAGCACCCCCATAACGGCCCCGAATGGAGCTTGCGAAACAATGGTGGGGAACGCCACGAACGCCAGGCCGATGCCCTGCGTCACCACCTCGTTGACACCGGCCCCCGCAGCCTGGGCCATGAACCCCAGGGCGGCAAAGACGCCGATGCCGGCAAGGATCTCGAAACCCGAATTTGCGAAGGCAACCACCATGCCGGAACCGGTGAGGTCCGTCCTGCGCTTCAGATAGGAGGAGTAGGTGACCATGATGCCGTAGCCCACGGAGAGCGAGAAGAAAATGTGGCCGTACGCCGCAGCCCAGACGGACGGATCGGCCAGGGCGGACCAATCGGGAGTGAAGAACGCGTTGAGACCCTCTGCGGCACCAGGGAGGAACAACGATTGGACTACCAGCAGCACAAACATCACCACCAGCAGCGGGAGCAGGATGGAGTTTGCGCGGGAGATGCCCTTACGAATCCCAGCCACCATGATGACGATGACCGCTATCCAGACCAGCAGCAGCGGAAAGAACACAGACGGCACGTAGGTGAAGCCGACTCCCGGCGCCTCCGCTACCCGAAGGAAGCTCCCGAAAAAGTAGCCCTCGGCGTCGTCACCCCATGCCTCGGTGAAGGAAAAGATGGTATACATCAGGGACCACGCGATGATCACCGCGTAGTAGGCCGCGATGACAAAGCAGACCAGGACCTGCCACCAGCCCAGCGGCTCCGCGACCCGGTGGAGCCGGCGGTATGCCAGCGGAGCAGAGCCGCGGAATTTGTGGCCTACGGCGTAGTCGAGGAACAGCAGCGGGATGCCTGCCGTCAGCAAGGCCACGAGGTACGGGATGAGGAAGGCACCGCCGCCGTTGTCGTAGGCGATGTAGGGGAACCGCCAAATGTTGCCCAGTCCCACGGCTGAGCCGATGGCGGACAGGATGAAGAGCCGGCGCGTGGAAAAGGTCTCGCGCTTCGCTGGCTCAGGGCCGGCCCCGGGTGAGCTCTCGGCGGCAGCGCTGCTCATGCCGCCCCGCCCGCAACGCTTGGCCAGGCTTTGACAACGCCGCGCGCGCTGCGGCGGTACTGTGTCCGGTTCATGTGAAGCTCTCTCTCGCGTAGAGGTGCGTGTCCGGTGCAGTGGCTATCCGGGGACTTTACTGTGGATGCCACCCCTCCGGGAAGTCCCTGTGCAAGTCGCGCCCCTGGAGGAGGCACAGGATTCGGGACGCGTGTCCTGCCCCGGTAGTAGGGTTCCGTCATGGACATCATCCTCGTACCCGGATTCTGGTTGGACGCCTCATCCTGGGAGGAGGTGACGCCTGCCCTGCAGGCCGCTGGGCACCGGACCCACCCGCTGACGCTTCCCGGGCTCGAATCTGTGGACGCGAGCCGTGCCGGGATCGGCCTCCGCGACCATGTCGACGCGGTGGTTGCCGCCCTCGATTCCCTGGAAGGCAGGGTTGTGCTCGTGGGGCATTCCGGCGGAGGGGCCATCATCCACGGCGCCCTGGATGCCCGGCCCAACCGGGTAGAGCGCGCCATCTATGTGGACAGCGGCCCCCTTGGCGAAGGGGGCGTTATCAACGACGAACTGCCGGCCGACGGCGACGACGTACCACTTCCGCCATGGGAGGACTTTGAAGACGCCGACCTGGTGGATCTGGACGAGGGGCTGCGCAAAGCCTTCCGTGCGCGGGCCATCCCCCAACCGAAAGGCGTCGCGTACGACCAGCAACACCTGAGCGACGAGCGCCGCTACGACGTGCCGGCCACCATCATCGCCTGCGAGTTTCCGTCCTCGATGCTGAAGCAATGGATCGACGGCGGCCACCCCTTCGTAGCCGAATTGGCCCGGATGCGCGACGTGGAGTACGTGGACCTCCCTACCGGGCACTGGCCCCAGTTCACCAAGCCTGAGGAACTCGCCCGCGCCATCCTTGCTGCGGTGGAACGGACACCCTAGCCTCTCGTCGTCATTGTCGCCCCGCGGCTGTACACTCAATGTATCGAACATATATTCGAATAAGGGTGTGTTGTGGGCGTTATTGTCGGTCCCCGCGTGATAGATGCGGGGCTCTCTTTGCAGCTGGCTTGGGTGTCGCCAGTGCCGGTTGCTGCCGGTTATCCCTCGCCCGCGCAGGACTACTTCGACGGCCGGATAGACCTGAACGAGCACCTGATCAAGGACATCACCAGCACGTTTGTGGTCCGCGTTACCGGCGACTCGATGGAGCGCGCGGGCATCAGCGATGGCGATGAACTTATCGTCAACAGGGCCCTTGAACCCAGGGACGGCTGCGTGGTCATCGCCGTCCTGGACGGGGAGCTGACGGTCAAGCGGCTTCGCATCACCGCCACGGGCGTGGTGCTGCAGGCGGAAAACCCGAAGTACCCAGACATCAAGGTTCCTGCCCTGAGCGAGCTGACCATTTGGGGTGTGGCCACCAGGTGCCTGCACCATGTCTAAGGGGAACGTGACCCGGCCAGCCCTCATGCGGCAGATGCCCGAGATCGCCCATGTGGACGTCAATTGCTTCTATGCCAGCGCCGAACGCGCTTTTGACCCCTCCCTTGAGGGGAAGCCCCTGATCGTGCTGTCCAACAACGACGGCTGCGCGGTCACGCGCTCACCCGAAGCGAAGGCCCTGGGCATCGGAGCCGGCGAGCCCTGGTTCAAGCTTGCACCCCGGGCCAAGGAGTGGGGCCTGATCGCAAAGTCAAGCAACTACGAGCTCTATGGAGACATCAGCGCCCGCGTGATGGAACTGCTGGGCCGCTACTCCGCGTGGCTGGAGGTCTACAGCATCGACGAGGCATTCCTGGGAGTCAAAGGCACCCCGGAATACCTGCTGGAACTCGGGAGGGCCATCAAGGCTGCGGCGGCCCGGAACGTGGGCGTCCCGGTCTGCGTGGGCATCGCCCGCACCAAAACCCTGGCGAAGCTGGCCAACCAGTGGGCCAAGCACAATCCGGCGTTCAACGGCGTCTGCCGCTGGGATTCCGTACCCTCGCAGCAGCAGGAAGCACTGATGGCCAGGCTTTCCGTGATTGAAGTCTGGGGCGTGGCAACCAGAATCACCAAACGCCTTAACGCCATGGGCATCCACTCCATCCTGGACCTCAAGCGCGCAGACCCCGTCCGGATCCGCGAGCGCTTCTCGGTGGTGATGATGCGGACCGTCCTCGAACTGCAGGGGACACCCTGCATCCCCATGGAGGAGGCCAAAGTGGGCCGCGACCAGTTGATCTTCTCCCGCTCGTTTTCCACACCCATCACCACCGCCCGCGACGTGCGGCAGGTTCTCAGCGTTTATGCCCAGATGGCCAGCGGCCGGCTGGCCAAGCACCACCTGCAGGCGAAACTCCTCACAGCGTTCGCCGGAACGTCCCACTTCAACGCGCAGGAAACGTCCCTTCCCTCCGTGTGCGTCCCGCTTCCCATGCCGACGGCTGACCCTGTCATCCTCACCAAAGCCGCCCACGCACTGCTGCCCGCCATCATCGACGGCACGAAGTACGCCCGCGCCGGCATCATGGTCACGGACCTCCGGCCCAGCGGCAACCAAAAACCGCTGGAACCCTTTGAGAATCCGCACGAGGAAAGGCATATCGGGCCGCTGCTGGAGGACATCACCCGCCGCTACGGCCGCGGCTCCATCGGGCTGGGCCATGCCGGGATCCGCGGCGGGCCGGACTGGACCATGAAACGGGACATGCGCTCCCCCAGGTACACCACCCACTGGGACGAGCTCCCGCTCGTCAGGGCAGCCTAGCTGCCCTACGGCAGTGCGACCTGGAGAAGCGCCCCCACCACAGGTGTCCCTACGCTTCGTCCTCCACGCTGACCGGATCCTCGATCAGCAACGCCGTGCCCTGGAACGCCCCGAGCTCGATGAAGAAACTGTGCAGGTCATCCACCTGGCCCACGGCCTTCTCGGTGAAGAGGTCCTGGACCTGCGCGCCGGCCTCCAGATAGGTGGAGTGGACGCTGCCGGTGATGCTCTCAGCGGAGAAGTTCAGGACGGTCACCTGGATCTGCCCGGAGGCGAGTCGGTGCACCATCACCAGCAGGCCCCGGTGGGAAACGTCAGGTACGTCCAGGAGCAGGCCGGTGGCGATCCCCCATTCCTCACGAACCTTAAGGATTTTTTGCAGCCTCCGCGCAAAGGACTGGTCGTCCTTGAGCTGCTCGGGCAGCGGACCGTAGAGGCTGCGTGCCCGGGGCATCCCCGAAGCCGAGACAGTGGCTTCGGCGTTGGTGCCCATCAGGTCGTGGGCACCCCGGTTGATCCACCTGGTATCGCCTTGGGCCGTGAGCTCACTGACCTGGGCCCGGTCCAGGGTTGTCATGCCCACCATGTCCCAGCCGGAAAGCGCGAACACTCCGGGCTGCAGCGCGTTGTACATCGCCAGGAGCAGGTGGGCTTCCCGCACCGTCTCCACCTGCTCGTCCGTCAGCGAGGAAATGTCCTTGATGCCCAGGGCTGCGGTGATCACGCTGACCGTAGTGCAAGCTATGCCGTTGGTGGTGAAGACCTCATTGTAGGGCCCGTTTTCGCCGGTGAGTTTGTTCCGGAGGGTGTCCTGCACATGTTCGGTCAGCTCGGTGCCGGTCAGTTCGGAACCTGCCAGCTCGAAGACGTCGTCCTTGTGCCGGGTGGCAAAGTGCACCAGCTCGTAGGTCAGCTCGTCATGGTTCTGCAACGCGTGGACCAGTGACGCCTGGTCCACGCCGATCTCCATGGCCAGCCGCAGGGTCAGCCGCAGGAATTCAGTGTCCTGGGTGACAAGGGCGTAGTGGTAGCCGGGCCGGGTAATGAAGTCGTAGGACAGGTCCGGCCCGGTTTCGGAGGTCGCCTTGATGTCATCGATGGTGAGGTTCAGTTCCTGGAAGGAGAAACCTCCCACCTTGCGCACCATGCTGCCGATGAGCTGGTTGGCTGCCTCGGAGAGTGGATGGCCTTCGGACCAGCCGGGCTGTTCCTCTGCGCTTTTTTCCACACCAAGGAAGCCGTTGGCATCCAGGCGCAGCGCACCGGTACCCAGGTCCAGCAGCGAATGCAGCGCGTCGCCTACCACCAGGCGCATGCCCGAGAACGTTGGGTCAAGCCAGTTGATGGAGGGCTGCCCGGCTTTAAAGTAGTGCAGGTACACCCAGCGGCGCTTCTGGCCTGTGGTATCCACAATGGCGCGGGTGGCGCTCCAGTTGGTTTCCTTCACGCCGGGTTCGTAGAAAATGACCCGCTGGAGTTCGCCGATGATGTAGCCGGCCTGTTGGAGCCGGCGCTCGGTCGCGACGTCGATATTGACCGAGTCCTCGCCCTCGGGGACATCCGGCAGCAGGTCCCAGTCGGACTCCGGGATGTCGATCATGTGGTAGATGCCC
>NZ_JBNHFF010000140.1:0-8643 GCF_059089965.1 Arthrobacter sp. SPT-J7 | reverse complement strand
GCTACGGACCCTCATGCCGGCTTGCGCGCCCTGGTGCCCGTTGCCTTGCTGGTAGTGGTTTTAGCGGCCGGTTTGGCAGAGGACTTGGCCGACGTGGACTTTGCTGCAGTGGATTTGTCCCCCGTGGACTTTGCTGTGCCGGCCTTGGAAGCTGCGGACTTTGCCGTACCCGTCTTCGCAGTACTGGCCTTCGCAGCCGTCGATTTCGCAGCGCCGGACTTGCTCCCACCCGACGTGGAATCAGTGGACTCACTGGCGGTGGACCTCTTGCGCGCCGGCTTGGCGGCCTCTTCGTCGTCACCGGAGGCCTCATCACCCGAATCCCCGCCACCCGAGTCGGCGGCGGAAGCGTCGGACCCGCCCCCGCGTTTCCGGTCCAGACTCCGTTTCAGTGCTTCCATCAGGTCGATGACTTCGCCCTTGCCGCCTTCGCCGGCTTCCACGCCGAAGGTTTCTTCGGTATCCAGGGAGTCGCCTTGCTCCAGTTTGGCCTCAATGAGCTGGCGCAGCTGCACCTGGTAGTCATCAGTGAAGTGCGCGGGATCAAAGTCGGCCGCCATGGACTCCACAAGCGCCGCGGACATGTCGCGTTCCTGCGGGGAGATCTTGATGGAGGCGTCCAGGGAAGGGAAGTTGGCTTCGCGCACCTCGTCCGGCCAGAGCAGGGATTGGAGCACCAGCACGTCATCCTTGATCCGCAGGGCGCCCAGCCGGGTCTTCTCCCGCAGGGCGAACTGGACGATGGCCACCCGGTCCGTGTCCTCAAGCGCCCGGCGCAGCAGGACGTAGGCCTTGGGAGACTTGGAGTCCGGCTCCAGGTAGTAGCTCTTCTCGAACATCATGGGTTCAAGCTGCTCGGACGGAACGAACTGCACCACTTCGATCTCGTGGCTGTTCTCGGCGGGGATGGCCTTGAGCTCGTCCTTGGACAGGATCACCGTCCGCCCGTCCTCCTCGTAGGCCTTTTCGATGTCGGAATAATCGATGACCTGGCTGCACACTTCGCACCTGCGCTGATAGCGGATCCGGCCGCCATCGGCATTGTGGACCTGGTGCAGACTGATGTCATGATCTTCGGTTGCGCTGTAGACCTTCACGGGCACGTTGACCAGGCCGAACGCGATGGCGCCTTTCCAGATGGCTCTCATTCCCTAAGTCAACATCACGCAGCGCCGGAGGTGAAGCCCCATGGCCGCAGCTAAGGAGCGTGTCCGGGTTGCAGGCAGGGAATTGACCCTTACCAACCTGGGCAAAGTCATCTACCCGGAGACCGGCACCACCAAGGCGGATGTGCTCGCCTACTACGCCGCGGTGGCACACGTCCTGATCCCTGCAGCCGCCAACCGGCCGGCCACCAGGAAGCGGTGGGTTAATGGCGTCGGGACTGCAGCGAAGCCCGGCGAGGTGTTCTTCCAAAAGAACCTTGAGGACTCCGCTCCCGGCTGGCTGCCGCGTGCCGCCATTACCCACAAGGACCGGACCATCCACTATCCGATGGTCAACGACCCCGCTACCCTCACCTGGTTCGGCCAAATCAACTCGCTGGAAATCCACGTTCCCCAGTGGCAGGTGGACTCCCACGGCAACCAGCTGAATCCGGACCGGCTTGTTCTGGACCTGGATCCCGGTGAAGGCGCCGGCCTGGAGGAATGCGTGGAAGTGGCCCTTCTGGCCCGCTCAATCCTCGAGGACGTGGGCCTGGATCCCGTCCCCGTGACCAGCGGCAGCAAAGGCATCCATCTCTACGCACCCCTGGACCGGAGCCAGACCTCGGATCAGATCTCGGCCTTTGCCCGTGAGCTGGCACGCGCTCTGGAGGCGGACCATCCGGACCTCGCTGTCAGCGACATGAAGAAGACCTTGCGCAAGGGCAAGGTGCTGGTGGACTGGAGCCAGAACAACGCGGCCAAAACCACTATCGTGCCCTACTCGCTCCGCGGCCGTCCCACCCCGATGGTCGCCGCGCCCCGGACCTGGCAGGAAATCGGCTCACCGGGCCTGACGCACCTGGACTACCTGGCCGTGCTGCAGCGGGTGCAGGAGGGCACCGACCCCTTTGCCGCCGTCGTAAGCGCCTCCGGCAGGGACCCCGGGGAACGCAACGAACATCACGACGGCGACCCCCGCCTGGGCAAGTACCGCTCCATGCGGGACCCGCAGAAAACACCCGAGCCCTTCTCCGGCGCCGCCGGCAGCGGTGACGCGTTCGTTATCCAGGAGCACCACGCCAGCCGGCTTCACTTCGACCTCCGCCTCGAGCACGACGGCGTCCTGGTGTCGTGGGCCTTGCCCAAGGGCGTGCCGGAATCCGGCGGCAAGAACCACCTGGCTGTCCAGACGGAGGACCACCCGCTGGACTACCTCACTTTCCAGGGCACCATTCCCAAAGGGGAGTATGGCGCCGGTGAGATGACCATCTGGGACACCGGCACGTATGAACTGCATAAGTGGATCAGCGGCAGGGAAGTCATCGTTACGCTGACCGGCTCCGAAGGCGGCGGGCTGGGCGGCACGCGAAAGTTCGCCCTGATCCATACGGGCCGGGGGCAGGGCAAGGAATCCGAAGGCCAGTGGCTGATCCACCTCATGGACAAGGACCTCGGCAGCAACCGGCACCGTCATGCGCCGGCGCACGCTGACGGGCCCGAAGAAACTGGAGACGACGCCGAAGCGGCTGCGGAGGTAGGTGAGGAGGCGCCGGACGCTGTAAAGCCGGAGCAGGCAGAGGCGCCGGAGGATGCCCAGGGTCGGGACAACCACGCTGAAGAAACCTTTCCGGCGCCCCCTTCGGCTGCCGCTTCCGCATCACCCGAGGATTACGGCCCCATGATGGCCACCTCGGGGACAACAGCGGATCTGCAGGGCAGCAACTGGCAGTTCGAGCTCAAGTGGGACGGGGTCCGAGCCATCCTCGTTGCGGACGAGGATGCAGTGCGAATCTTCAGCCGCAACGGAAACGACGTCAGCAAGACCTACCCCGAGTTCACGGACAGGAACTGCTGGCCGCCCCAGCCGTTCGTCGCTGACGGCGAGATCATCGCCGTCGGGCCCTCAGGCAGGCCGGACTTCGGACTGCTTCAGGGCCGCATGAAGCTCACCCGGCCCGGCGACGTCGCGAAGGCGCGCAAGGCCATCCCCGTCCGGCTGATGCTCTTTGACCTGCTGCACGACGCCGGCACGGACCTCCGCAGGCTGCCCCTCGCCAAGCGGAGACATCGGCTCGAGGAGTTCTTCAGCCCGTCGGACTGCCCGGTGGACCTTTCCAGCGTGCTGGAAGACCGCGTGGAGCACATCCTGGAAAGCGCGCAGGAACTTGGCCTCGAAGGCGTGATGGCTAAGCGCACGGACAGCCGCTACGTGAGCGGGCAACGGACGCGGACCTGGATCAAGCTCAAGCTCGACAAGACCCAGGAGGTGGTGGTGGGCGGCTGGCGGCCGGGCAAGGGCGCCCGCCAGGACTCCGTGGGTTCGCTGCTGGTGGGCATCCCGGAGGGACGGAGCCTGCGCTACGTAGGCAGGGTGGGCAGCGGTTTCAGTTTCCGCGAACTGACGGAACTCCGGCAGACCGTGGAACGGCTCGCCAAAAAAACGTCACCGTTCCAGGAGGTCCCCCGCGAGGACGCGGCAGACGCGCACTGGGTGGCTCCGCAACTGGTTGGCGAAGTGACGTACAGCGAATGGACCGGGACGGGCCGGCTTCGGCATCCGGTGTGGCGGGGTTGGCGGCTGGACAAGGACCCGGCGGACGTGGTGGACGAAGGCTGACAGTGGCAGGAGCGCCCCCCTGCTTGTGCAGGGGGTGCTCCTTATGGTTCTGACTCAGTGCGGGGTGCTTTCAGCCGAGCAAGGTGGTGATGAGCCTGATGGAGGAGTCGATGATGGCCACGAGGCCGACGGCTCCGAAGAGGTTGTGCCACCACTTGTTGCGGAGATCGCCCATGACGGAGCGCCTGTTGGCCATAATCACGATTAGGACGCCGAGCAGGGGTGCGATGAGGACCGTGAGTGATTGGGCGATGACGATCAGGGCCACGGCGACCGTGCAGACGACAGTCCACAGGACCTTGGGATCCGCCGAAAATAAGGGAATGCCCCAGGCCGGTTCCGACGGCGTGGCCGACGGAGAACATCAGCATGATGCCGAGGACGCCGAAGACTATTCAGCACCACAGGCGCCTCAAATGGCTCCCGGGTAGAAATACTTTGGCCAATGCGGCATTCCTTAAGAAGAATCTTCCCAGTCCTTGTCGATCCAATGCAGGCCCGTTCGACGCGATAGTAGAAGGACGCAACAGGCGTTCTCACCAAGAAGGAGAAGAACCGTGAAGTTCATGCTGATTATGCGCGCTACCGATGAGGCAAAAAAGGCGTACGAAGCGGCGGACATCGAACAGATCATCAACGCCATGGGCGCCTACAACGAATCCCTCATGAACGCCGGAGTGCTGCTCGCCGGTGAGGGGCTCGCCGACGATATGAGCGAAGCTTTCGTTGTTGATTTTTCAGGCGAGAACCCCATGGTCACCGACGGCCCGTACGGGGAAACCCACGAACTGTTCAACGGGTTCTGGATTATCCAGACCGCCAGTAAGGAAGAAGCTGTCCAGTGGGCCAGCCGCTGCCCGTTGGGCCCTGGCAATAAGCTCGAAGTCCGCCGCGTCACCGACATGAGTGACTTTGAGGACTTCTCCGACAACGAGTTCCTGCAAAAGGAAGCCGGCTGGCGCGAGGAACTCAACCAGCCCTAGCTACATGGCCAACAAGGACCTCCCCACGCCGGCGATCCAACGCACCCTGGACGCCGTGTGGCGGATCGAAAGCGCGCGGATCGTCGCAACGCTTGCGAAGGTGACGGGCGACGTCGGCCTGGCTGAAGACCTTGCTCAAGAAGCCCTGATCGATGCCCTGACACAATGGCCCGAGTCGGGCGTTCCGGATAACCCGGGCGCCTGGCTCACGGCCGTGGCTAAACGCAAGGCTATCGATGCCTGGCGCCGCCGGGAGCGGCTCGACGAACGCTACCGCGCGATTGCCCACGACCTCAGGGAGATGACCGAGGACCAGTGGCAGCCGATCCCCGATGACGTGCTCCGGCTCGTCTTCATCGCCTGCCACCCCGTGCTCTCGCGTGAGGGCCAGGTCGCCTTGACGCTGCGAACCGTCGGTGGCCTGACCACCGAGGAAATCGCACGGATGCTGCTCGTTCCCGTCGCCACCATCCAGCAGCGCATCGTACGGGCAAAGAAGACCCTGTCGGCCGCCCAGGTGCCCTTTGACACCCCCGACCCGAACGAGTGGAACGCGCGCCTGGGCGCGGTACTGGCCGTGCTGTACCTCATCTTCACCGAAGGCTATGCCGCCACAACGGGTAACCGGTGGATCCGGACCGAGGTTGCCAACGAAGCGCTGCGCCTTGGCCGCGTGCTCGCCGGCCTGCTGCCGCGGGAGCCTGAAGTTCACGGACTCGTAGCGCTGATGGAGTTCCAGGCGTCCCGGTTCGCCGCGCGCCTCACCCAAGACGGCAGCCCAATCCTGCTCGCTGACCAGGACAGGTCACGCTGGGACCGGACGCAGATCAGCCGTGGCCTTACATCCCTGGCGCGGGCCGATGCGCTCGGCCGCGGAAGGGGTAATTACTGCCTTCAGGCTGCCATCGCCCAATGCCACGCGACCGCCGGCAGTTTCGACGAAACCGACTGGAACAGGATTGTGCTGCTCTATGAAGCCCTGGGACGCCTGGCACCCAGCCCTGTCGTCGAACTCAACCACGCCGTAGCGGTTTCCATGGCCACCGGACCTACCGCCGCGCTGAAGATCGTGGACCGCCTCGTTGCCGAGGGCGCCCTCCGCCGCTCACACCTGCTGCCCAGCATCCGGGGAGAGCTGCTCACCAAGCTCGGGAGAACGGATGAGGCCAAAGCAGAGCTGCTTCAGGCAGCCGCACTTACAGCCAACGAACAACAAAAGGCTGTTCTGCTCGCCAAGGCGGCCACCCTCTGATTCCAAGGGGAAGGCGGCAGGAAACAGGAGCAGGGTGGGCCGGACCGATTGCCCGTGTGGCGAGCCGAGGCTGGCCCCGCGGTTGCCAAGGAATGGGGACACCGGATTCCGGTGGCCCCATTCCTTTACGGTCCTAGGGACCTCAGTGCTGCGTTTGTCTAAGTGTCCTCAGGACGAGTGCGGCATCTGTGGCCGGCTGGTGCGGTGAACCGCCGTGACGGCAGCCCCCTGCCCCATCCGGCCAAGGCCGGAACCGCGTTCCTTGGGATGCCGCCGCTTCCCGTTGCCATCGGGCCACCGTTGCTGCCCGCCAGCTCCCATGGGAGCTAGCGGGGCCGCCGCGCCAGGCATGTCGGGGGCGTCCATTGCCTCCGCCAGGTGGCTCGCCAGCTCCGGCGCGATGTGTTTCTTGTTTTCGTCAGCCATTTTTCTTCCTTTCCCGCCACGCAATGAAAATGAAGTGCTGCCAATGGAGGCCAGCCAGGGCCTTCAGTGACTGTCGGAGCGGCCGGCCATGCCGGGCCGCAGGCGTCCGCCTACTTGAAAGAAAGTGTTCCCATGGCACAACCTTAGGGAAGCGCCGGGCACCTGTGAACCCCCATATGAGAGGTGGGCGGAAATGGACGACGGCGGCCCTGCCGGGTCCTGTGGGAGGGTTGCGGGAGCCGTGGGGGGCGTCACTTTTCCGCGTGTGAAGCGTCCAAAATGACGGCAAGGGAAGCCCACGGCGAAAAAATTTCGGTGCCAAGGGTGCCTAACCCCGCCGATCCCCATGAGGGCGCGGGATAAGCCGGGAAAGAAATTTCCAGGAACGGGCACGAAGAGCCCCCCAAAGAGGGTGATCCTACGGCATGAAGCGAGCAAGCGCTACGGCATTCGCGTAAAATTGAAGGCCTGCCCGGAGCGGGGCAGCTACAAGTCGCAAGCAAATGACCTCCACGGGAGCCGCCCAAATGCCCACAGACCGAAGCATCACCGACTCTTCTGCAGGCGTATACAACGCCTCCGGAACCAACCCAGCTACACCCCCAGGCACCCCACCCGCGGCTGCCAAGGGACCACGCAAGCCAAAAATTCTGAAGCGCCGCCGACTCAAGGAGTCGGACGTCAACGTTGTTGATCAGCCCATGCTGAAGAAAGCCCTGGGCGGAACCATCGTGGGCAACACCATGGAATGGTACGACGTCGGCGTGTTCGGCTACCTCATCACCACCATGGGTCCGGTCTTCCTGCCGGAGTCCGACCCCACCACCCAGACCCTCTTCCTCCTGGGTACCTTTGCCGCCACGTTCATCGCACGCCCCCTGGGCGGCGTGATCTTCGGCTGGATGGGCGACAAGATGGGCCGGCAGAAGATCCTCGCCGCCACGCTGATGATCATGGCGGCAAGCACGTTCGCCATTGGGCTCCTTCCCGGCTACGCCCAGATCGGGCTGTGGGCAGCAGGCCTGCTGGTGCTGCTGAAGATCGTGCAGGGATTCTCCACCGGCGGCGAGTATGCCGGTGCCACCACCTTCGTCAGCGAGTACGCACCGGACAAGCGCCGCGGCTTCTTCGCAAGCTTCCTGGATATGGGCAGCTACCTTGGCTTCGCCCTCGGCGCGGCGCTGGTGTCCGCCCTGCAGCTGACCCTTGGCCAGGCGGCCATGGAGGAGTGGGGCTGGCGCATCCCGTTCCTGGTGGCCGGTCCGCTGGGCCTGATTGCCGTCTACTTCCGGAGCAAAATTGAGGAATCCCCCCAGTTCCAGGCGACCCTGGACGCCCAGGAAGACCTTGCCAAGCATGCCGCCGCCTCGGATGAAGCAACGGTCAATGGCCCGGTGGGAATCGTTAAGGCCTACTGGCGCTCCATCATCGTGGCGATGATTCTGGTTGCAGCTGCCAACACCGCAGGTTACGCCCTGACCTCCTACATGCCCACCTACCTTACGGAGTCCAAGGGCTACGACGAGGTGCACGGTACCCTGCTGACCATCCCCGTGCTGGTAGTCATGAGCCTCTGCATCCCGCTCACGGGCAAGCTGTCCGACCGGATCGGCCGCCGCCCCGTGCTGTGGATCGGTGCGCTGAGCACAGTTGTCCTGGCCACCCCGGCCTTCCTGCTGATCGGCATCGGCGAGATCTGGTCAACGCTGGCCGGGCTTTCACTGATTGCTTTCCCGGTGACGTTCTACGTGGCCAACCTCGCCTCCGCGCTGCCGGCCCAGTTCCCCACGTCCAGCCGGTACGGCGCCATGGGCATCGCCTACAACTTCTCGGTGGCCATCTTCGGCGGAACAACGCCTTTCATCGTGGCAGCCCTCATCAGTGCCACGGGCAATGACATGATGCCGGCCTACTACCTGATGGGAACGTCCCTGGTGGGTGCCGTCGCCATCTACTTCCTGAAGGAATCGGCCCAGCGACCCCTGCCGGGCTCCATGCCAAGCGTGGACACCCAGGCAGAGGCCCGCGAACTGGTGGCCACTCAGGACGAAAACCCGCTGATCGACCTGGACGAACTCCCGTTCGAAACCCAGGACATCACGGATTCGAGTGCAGCCGATAAGGTTCCCGCCCGGGTTTAGCAAGGCGGCAACCGGCAGGCGATGGCACCTGGGCACTCCCCCACCGTGCAGGGCTTGCAGCAACGCTCCAGGGCCC
>NZ_JBNHFF010000139.1:0-8700 GCF_059089965.1 Arthrobacter sp. SPT-J7 | reverse complement strand
CTGTTCACTACAGAAGGCACCTCCGGTACCGGATTCGTCCGGGACCGGAGGTGCCTTTTTGTGTCCGCCCCCGGACGCTCCCTCACTTTCCGCGGGTTTTCCCGGAACGTTCTCTCACCTTCCGCAGGTTTTCCCCAATCGCTCTCTCACTTTTGCCGGCTGACACCGCATAATTGAACCCACAGCCGCCACGGCCTATGGAGGAATCATGCGGATTCTCGGAGCTCTCGTTGTCATCTGGCTGATCATCGGCGGTGTGGCTGCGTGGCAGCGCGGCTACTTCGGTTCCGCGCCGGGGAACTGCGCGCAAGCAGGGACGATAGCGATTACTATCGCCGCCGGCCCGCTGAACTATATGGGTGCCAACCCCCAGATATCCTGCGAGCTTCCGCAGCCCTCCCCGTAGCGTGGAGCACGGCGGACCACCCTAGAGTAGGAATTGCGCGGGCCAAGCATCTCCCGCCCGCATCGATCCCACAGTCTCGAAAGGACCGCCGCGATGGCTTTCATCACCGTTGGAACTGAAAACAGCACTGACATCGAGCTTTACTACGAGGACCATGGCTCGGGCCAGCCCGTCGTGCTGATCCACGGCTATCCTCTGGACGGCGCCTCCTGGGAGAAGCAGACCGCCGCGCTGCTGGGTGCCGGTTACCGCGTCATCACGTATGACCGCCGCGGCTTCGGGAAGTCGAGCAAAACCACCGAGGGATATGATTACGACACCTTTGCTGCCGATCTCAACACCATTCTGACCACTCTGGACCTCAGCAACGTGGTGCTGGTCGGCTTCTCGATGGGTACCGGCGAGGTGGCCCGCTACCTGAGCACCTACGGCTCGACACGGGTGGCGAGGGCGGCGTTCCTCGGATCCCTGGAACCTTTCCTGCTGAAGACCGACGACAATCCGAACGGTGTCCCGCAGGAGGTCTTCGATGGGTTGAATCAGGCTGTCACGACAGACCGATATTCGTTCTTCACTGAATTTTTCAAGAACTTCTACAACACCGACACGTTCCTTGGCACGCCCCGCCTCAGCCAGGAGGCCGTCACCGCCAGCTGGAACACGGCCTCCAGCGCAGGGGCCACTGCATCTGTTGCGGCGCAGCCAACCTGGCTTACGGACTTCCGCGGGGACATCGACAATATTGACGTTCCGGCACTGATCCTCCACGGCACCGCGGATAACATCCTCCCCATCGACTCCACCGGACGGTTGTTCGCCAAGGCCCTACCCAGCGCGGAGTATGTGGAGATTGAGGGCGCCCCGCATGGCCTGCTGTTGACCCACGCCGCGGAGGTTAATGAAGCGCTGCTGCGCTTCCTCGCCCAGTAGTCCCGCTTAACGCTCCATCACGCCCGGCGACGGTGATAATCCTCCGTCGCCGGGCGTGATGGGGCGTTGTGGTTCTGTGTGCGGGAGTGGGTGGGGCGTTGTGGGTTACCAGCGCGGTCCGCCGCCACCGCCGCCGGGGCCCTGGGCGGCGGTGTACTCGCCGGCCGTAACCGCGCCCTGCTCTGTGGCGCCGTCCAGTGAGCCTTCACCGATACCCGCGCTGACAGTCGCCGTGCCGCCGGTGTAGATGGTGTATTCCTGTCCCTCCGTGATGGCAGCAGAGGAGTAGACCAGTGATGCCATGGCCTTGCTGGTGACGAAGGCCGCCACCACAGTTCCGGCGGAGTCGGCCACCTGGATGACAGTACCCGCGGCGACTGATGATCCAAGCGTCACCTGAACACCGGACTGGGTAGAGGATGAGCCCGGCGTAACCACCATGCCGGCGCTTCCTGACGCCGCCAAGGTTCCGCCGGTAACGGCCAGTTCGCCGTTGACATCCAGGGCGCCGTTTCCGCTGTTGGTGGGGCCGCTGACGACGACGGTGCCGCCGGAGATGCTTGCGTTGCCGTTGGAGTCCAGGCCGTCGCCCTGGGAGTTGATGGTCAGCAGGCCGCCGCTGACGTCCACGGTGTAGTCCCCCGCGGCCATTTCACCCCCGCCCATCCCGCCGGTGCCGGAAGTGCTGCTGCCACCCGAGGCGTTCACGCCGTCGTCGTTGGCGGTGACGGTAGCGGTTCCTCCAGTCATGGTGATGTGCTGGGCCTCCAGGCCTTCCTCGGATTCCTCCACCATGGTGGTGCCGGCGGCGATGGTGAGGGTATTGAAGGCCTTGATGCCGTCATCGCCGGCGGCGACGTTGAGGGTTCCGCCGTTGATCAGCACCCAGCCGCGGCCTTCGTCCTCGTCGTTGTCGGACTTGAAGCCGTCACCGGCGGCCGACACCTGGTATGCCCCGTCCAGCAGCACCGCGTAGTCCTTGCCCACAATGCCGTCGTCCGCTGCGTCCACCGTCACGGAACCAGCAGCCAGGACCAGTCCGTCCTTCGAGGAGATGCCATCGTTGAAGTTGCCGTCCACCGCCAGCGAACCCGTGCCGGCAATGGTCAGGTCTGCCATGGAGTACAGCGCGGCGTTGGGCGCGTCAGTCCCCTGGTCCGAGTAGGTGGCGGCATCGTCGAGGGTGTTGGTGGTTCCGTTCTCGAGGTGAACGATGGCCTCATTGGCGCTTTGCACCACAAACGGGGAGCCGGTGGAGCTGGTGACGTCCGCGCCGTCAAGGATTATGCGGACCACGTCTTCTTCGCCGGCCGCCACCACTACCTGTCCGTCCGGCAATGAGCCGCTGAGGCGATAGGTGCCGGCCGCTGTGATGGTGATGGTGTCGCCGTCGACGTTTACGGCGTCCGACGACGTAGGGGCTGCCGTGCTGGCGCCGTCAGCCAGGGTTACGGCTACTTCGGCGGCGGCGTCCCAGGTGAGGTCGTCGGCGTTGTAGTGGGTGTCCTCGGCCAGGGTGTCCAGTGAGACGGCCTGGGCGACGCCGGCGGACGTGGTACCGGTGCCGCTGATGGCTGAGACGCCGGTGGGAGTGGTGCCTGCAGCTGAGCAGCCCGCCAGGCCGATAGTCACGGCCAGGCCGGCAACGGAAAGGTGGGCACGGAGGTTCTTCATGGTGGGTCCTTAAAAAGTTGTGGGGAGCGCGAAGCGGAAAGAGGGAGTTTAGGCGGCGGGCCGGAGAGACATGCTGCGGCGGGTCCGGTGCCATCGGTTGGACGGAAGGTCGGGGCAGAGCGCCGCCATCCCCGTGGCGAATTTGGAGATCCGGGAGGGCCTGACGCCGTGGGACCATAGGTGCCGGTCAAGCGGCCCCGCGGTGGAGCCAGACTTCGTCTCCAGGATCACCGCCTCATCGAGCACCTACGCTGCCTGGGCCGGGCGCCGCCAGGTCACGTCGGTGTCGATCGTGGCGCGGCTCCCGGACTCGGGCAGGTATAAAGTAGTCCGGTTGTAACGGGTTTCCAGTACTGCCCCGAGGCGGCCGGGCGGCATGGCACCCACCGACGCAGTAAGCGTTTCGCGCACGTACTCCAGGCCTTCGACGGTCAGCCGGGCCCGGTCTTCAAGGCGATAAGGAATCCGCTCCTTGACCGTTACTTCCCGCGCGCCTTCGGTTTTGACCTCCAGGAAACTCACCGCGCTGTCCACGTAGGTTCGAGTGCGGATCTTGTAGCGGCGCCGGCGGCCGTGGGCGGCCAGCAGGTAGCTGTCCAGAGCGGCGGTATCGAAGTAGACGGAGTCGTAGGCGAAGTTGCGGGAGCCGTGCATCTCCAGCACCCGCGCATCTGCCCGGAAGGTGCCCAGCAGCCGGCGGGCCAGCCCGGCGGGAACCACGTACTTCCGGTCCACCCGGGTCTGGAGCGCAGCCTCGGCGTTGAGCTCTTCAAGCCCTACCGGAGGCAGCAGGTGGACGTTCCCGACGGCGGCAGCTGCAGACGTGCTCATGCCGCGCCTGCCCGGACATGAGAGGGGGCGGAGGCGTGGACAGGTGCCGGAGCCGGTGCCGGTGCCGCGGCCGGGGAGTGGGCAGGGACGGCGGACGCCGCCGTCGTCATTCCCGAGATGGTTGCCGGAGCGGCCGGGAAGGCTGCGGGAGCGTAGGCGTACCGGACATCCACGATGGTTTTGTCATTGACCAGGTCCAGTTCCGAAATGGTGGCTGAGTGGACCTCGCCGTTCAGTACTTCCTCGAGCCGGGCGTAGAGTTCGCCATCTTCGGCAATGGCCCGGTCCAAAACCACGGTCTGGTGGCGATGGGCCGGCAGGACGCGGGGATGGTCCCCCACGAACATCACCAGCAGGATCAGGGCCATCAGTGAACCGGTCAGCCAGAGGGGCTCAATGCCCAGGCCTGCGATCAGCCCAAGGGCCAGGGCGGAGAAGTAGTAAGCAACCTCGTGCTGGGCCAACTCGGTGGAGCGGAGCCGGATGATGGACAGGACGCCAAAGAGACCCAGTCCCAGTCCCAGGCCGGCGGCCGAACCGGATAGTGCCGTGGCAACGGCAAGTACGCCCACGTTCATACCCAGGTAGGACACCACCAGGTCGCGGCGGCGGTGCCGCCGGAGGTACATGGCGAAGGTCAGGATACTGATGGCCGTGAGGTCGGCGACAATGAAAATTACTGGGTTCATGAGATTCTCCGGGTGTTTTTGGTGGGCTGGGCTTCACTTTCCGGGCCCAAGCTGTGCAGGTGCTGTGACGAAACCCAGGACGCAATATGAGTGTTCAGCCCACGTTTACCTGCTGTTTCCAGGCAGGACCACCGCCACATCGGGCAATTGATGTGCCCGGCCGGCGTCGATCGGTAGGATCAAACGCGTGACTGACTGCCGCGACACCGAGCTGCGCCTCAGGCGTCTCATCGTTTTCACCGTGTTCGCGGTCTGCGTCAGCACAGCGTTGTCATTTTGGGCACTCCAGCAGTCCGGCGGGGATGCCCGTGTGGCCCTCGATCCGCCGCCACGGTCGGGGGTGAAACTCGAAGCGCTTCCTACCGGCATCACGCCCGCCGTGAACATCACCCGGAACGCGGATGCCGGCTGGCTCGCGCAGGCTGCCGCGCAGACCGGCATTCCCGAGCGGGCGCTGCGGGCCTATGTGGCTGCGGCGGGCGCGGCCAACCAGTCCTCTCCGCGCTGCGGGATCGGCTGGAATACGGTGGCGGCAGTTGGCTTCGTCGAATCCCACCACGGGGCCTACGGCGGCGGAAGCCTGGACTCCGCGGGACAGGCCAGCGGACCCATTGTTGGCCCGAGCCTGGACGGAAACGGGTTCGCCGCCATTGCTGACACGGATGCCGGAGCCCTCGATGGTGACGCACGCTGGGACCGTGCCGTGGGGCCCATGCAGTTCATCCCCTCCACGTGGGAGCTTGCGGGGCGCGACGGCAATGGTGACGGGGCAGCGGATCCCTTCAACATTGACGACGCTGCGCTTAGCACAGCCAGCTACCTGTGCGCCCACGGCCGTGATGTCACCACCGCGCGCGGTTGGACTGACGCCATCTACTCCTACAACCAGTCGGATACCTACCTGGTCCAGGTACGTGACCAGGCCGCCGCGTACGCCGAAACGACGGGCACTATCGGATAACAACCGTGGCGCTACTGGCCCCGTCCGGCACCGCCGGCCACCTCCGGGGCCCTCCCCGCAGCGTTCCCCGTAAAGCGCCGGAAGCGGCTGCCTTTACTGGGTTCGGTCTACTGAAGAGTCATGCCTCATTTCTAGGCAGGCAAACTAGCAGAGAGATCTGCCGGATATGTGTGGCGCCTGTGAAAGGGGTACCGGTGGGTGATGGGCCGGGCAGAGCTGTTCCGCCACGTCCTGGAGCTCCTTCGGATGGAAGGGCTTGGTGAGGTAGGCGGCGGCGCCGGACGCCATTCCGGCCAGCACGTCGTCATTTTCGGACCTGGCCGTGAGGAACAGCAGGGGAGCCTTGCTCAACGCCCGGATGGCGCGGGCGACCACATGCCCGTCCATATCAGGCAGCCCCAGATCCAGGGTTACCAGCCCGACCGCGGGATCCGCGGCTGCAGCGATGCCCTCGGCTCCAGTGGGGACGGCCCTCACCTGGAAGCCGGCACGCACCAGGACCATTGTGATCAGTCCGCGGATATCGTCGTTGTCTTCAACGACGAGGCAGACACGCTTCGTTTCCATTAGCCCCCCGGCACAAGTTGCCTTAGTCTAACGGCCACCGGTGCCGGTGGACAGCAACAACGCCGGGCAATGCAGCCGACTCCGGCGCGCCCCAGCGCTGTCGAAGCGGCCCGACGCCGGCTGCTACCCGTCGTAATGGGTGCGTGCCGGGCCCTGGCCGAGGGCGTTGACTACAGCCGTGGCAACGTCATGCAGTTTTGAGTTGCGGGTGCTGGACGCCGTCTTCAGGATCTCGAAGGCGTCGTGCTGGCTGCAGCGGTTCTGGGCCATGATTATGCCCACTGCCATGTCGATCACTGTCCGTGACTCCAGGGTGGCACGCAGATTTGCCGCTGTCTCGCTGTAATGCGCAAAACGGACGGCAAGCCGGAGCGCGAGGGAGGTCTGGCTGACGAAGTCCTCGGCGAATTCGAGCACCCGTTCTTCAAACCGTTTGGGGCGGCCTGAATACAGCAATAGAGCCGCCTTGGTGCCGCCTTCCAACTGGAAAGGCAACGCAAGGACGGAGCGGACGCCCTCGCCCAGCAAGGCCGCAGAGTATTCGGGCCACTGCCCGTCCTCGCGGATATCCGGAACATGGACGGTCTCCTCGGTGGTGGAGGCAATCATGCTCGGCGTTTGGTTGAACTCGTACTCAAGCCGTGCCACGGCCTCGGCGGACGGGCTGCTGCTGGCCACCATGGCGGCTTTCCGTTCCCGCAGCAGGGTGATGGCGCACAGGATCTCGTCGCCGGGCTCGGAAAGATTGCGGGCGGACACCTGCGCCAGTTCGTTAAGGAAGTCCTCAACATCGGAGCTGTTGAGGACAAGTTCATGCAGGTGGTCAGTAATGGATGTATCGGTTTTTGTAGTTGACTCGCTGGCCACGGTTTCTTGGTGCCATTCGCTCAGGTCAAAACGAGCCGGCAACATGCTCCGTCCACCCGAAGGGCGGAAGGTGGCAATGCTCGCTGGATCGACGAACTTTCCAACGGCCTGCTGCTAAACCGATACCGAGAAGTATATACATCCTCAGGGCACGGGAAACGTCATGTTTGCTTCCCCGAATGCCCCGGGGCTGCTGGCGCCTGAACGTGTTTTGCGGGCAGAATAGGGCACGCGCCCGAGCTGCCGGCGGCGGACCCGGAAACCAGCGGTGCTGCGCCGCGGAGGAACAGAAACATGACCAGACTGCTTATCATCGGTCCGCCCGGCTCAGGCAAGGGAACGCAGGCGGAACACCTGGCGCGGCACTTTGGTGTCCCCACCGTCTCCACCGGAGAGATCTTCCGGAGCAATGTCAGCCGGGAGACCAGACTCGGCAATGAAGCCGCAAAGTACCTCAACGACGGTGACTTCGTCCCGGACCACCTCACCAACGCCCTCGTCAAGGACCGGCTCCTTGAGTCCGACGTCAAGGCAGGGTTCCTTTTGGACGGCTACCCGAGGACCGCGCCCCAGGTCATGGAACTGGACAACATGCTGGCTTCCCAGGGGCAAGCCCTTGATGCGGTCATAGAGCTCCAGGCCGCCGACGCAGAGCTGGAACAGCGGATGCTGAAACGCGCCAAGGACGAAGGCCGCAGGGACGATACTGTGGACGTGTTCCGGCGCCGCCTTGATCTCTACCACCGCGAGACCCATGAAGTCGTGTCCGTCTACGCAGGCCGGGGCTTGCTGGTGCCGGTGGACGGCAGCGGCGACCCCGGCGACATCACCGAACTTGCAATCGCCGCCGTCGAACGCTTTTTCAACGGGAAGGGAGAACGCGCATGAGGGTGGCAGTAACAGGAGGAAGCGGAAAGCTTGGACGGCACGTGGTGCGCAGGCTGGCCAATGACGGACACCAGGTGCTCAACCTGGACCGCGCGGGGGAGCGGAACCCGGGGCTGGTGGTGGTGGATCTCCGCAACTACGGCCAGGTCCTGGACGTCCTGCTGGGAGTGGACGACCGCCACAGCGGGTTTGACGCAGTGGTCCACCTCGGTGCCGTTCCCGCCCCCGGCATCATTCCGGACGCGGCCACGTTCGAAAACAACATGCTCGCCACCTACAACGTGTTCCAGGCGGCCCGCCGGTCCGGAATCAAGAAGGTGGTGTACGCCTCCAGCGAGACGGTGCTGGGATTGCCGTTCGACGTCGACCCGCCCTACATTCCGGTGGACGAGGAGTATCCTGCCAGGCCGGAGAGCACCTACTCGCTGGTGAAGCACCTCGAGGAGCAAATGGCGGTGGAGCTGACGCGGTGGGACCCGGAGTTGAGCATCTCCGGGCTCCGGTTCTCCAACGTCATGGACCCCGAAGACTATGACAAATTTCCGGCTTTCGATGCCGACTCAACGCTGCGGAAATGGAACCTCTGGAGCTACATCGATGGCCGGGACGGCGCGCAGGCCGTGGTCCGAGCGCTGGAAAACGCCGGACCGGGCTTCGAGGCCTACATCATCGCCAACGCGGACACGGTGATGAGCCGGCCAAGCGCGGAACTTGCGGCCGAGGTGTTCCCCGACGTCAAGGTCACGAAGGACCTGGGCGAGCACGAGACCATGCTGTCCATTGACAAAGCCAGGCGGCTGCTCGGTTTCGAGCCCGAATACTCCTGGCGGAGCCACCGCCCGGACATCCCCGCAGGGGCCTCAATCTAGCCCGCAACGTCCAGCCGC
>NZ_JBNHFF010000138.1:0-8784 GCF_059089965.1 Arthrobacter sp. SPT-J7 | reverse complement strand
GACGACGGCCCTCATCTCCGGGCGCGCCCTTGCCAGCCTGCGCGCCGTCGCGTCGCCGCCGGTGGACACCCTCCTGATTGGCAGCCACGGGGCAGAGGCCTGGCTGGGGCCAGGGTCCACGGGGCTGACGCTCGACGCGGAGCAAAAGGCCCTGCTTGCCGAGGTCCGCGGCGTCCTGGCGGAAATCGTCGAGGAGGCGCCCGGCACCATGTTGGAGGACAAGCCCGCCGGGGTGGTCCTGCATACCCGCCTGGCCGACGACGACGTAGCCCAGGACGCGGTATCCGCCGCCCGCTCCGTGCTGCAGGACCGCAAGGGCGTCTTCCTCAAGGACGGCAAGCGCGTCCTGGAAACCTCCGTCGTCAACGCTTCCAAGGGCGAGGGGGTTACCTTCCTGCGCCAGGTCACCGGGGCCACGGCCGTCCTGTTCGCAGGCGACGACACCACGGATGAGGATGCGCTGGCGCGCCTCGGGCCCGGAGATGTGGGCGTGAAGGTGGGCCTGGACTTCACCCAGGCCGAGTACCGCGTGGAGGCACCCGTGCACGTGGCGGAGATGCTGGAGGTGCTGCTCCAGGAGCGGAGCCTTGCCGTTGCCGAGGAGGACCAGCAGGGCTTCCAGGGCAGAAGTTGAGCAAGGTCATATGTGACGTCCGTAACATTTGCGACTAAAAGCGCAACGTCTGACATACTCTTGGTTGTGATGTGGCGCACAAGCACCGTGCGGCGTCACTCGACGCTCTCTGACCTTGGTTGAGAAACGTCTGCAGCACAAAACTGAACAAACATGAACCATTCACAACGGATCGTCCGGCACGTACCTGCCGGTGAAGGGATTGATAACTGTGGCTACAGTTACTTTTGATAACGCTACGCGTCTGTACCCGGGCACAGAAAAGCCCGCCGTCGATAAGCTCAACATCGACATCGCCGATGGCGAATTCCTGGTCCTCGTTGGACCCTCCGGTTGCGGTAAGTCCACCTCCCTGCGCATGCTCGCAGGCCTTGAGGACGTCAACGCAGGCCGTATCCTCATCGGCGACCGCGACGTCACCGACGTTCCGCCGAAGGACCGCGACATCGCCATGGTTTTCCAGAACTACGCGCTGTACCCGCACATGACTGTGGCCGACAACATGGGCTTCGCCCTGAAGATCGCCGGGGTCTCCAAGGAAGAGCGCGCCGAGCGCGTCCGTGAAGCTGCCAAGCTCCTTGACCTTGAGCCCTACCTGGACCGCAAGCCGAAGGCGCTCTCCGGTGGTCAGCGCCAGCGTGTTGCCATGGGCCGCGCCATTGTCCGTAACCCGCAGGTCTTCCTCATGGATGAGCCGCTTTCCAACCTGGACGCCAAGCTCCGTGTGCAGACCCGCACCCAGATCGCATCCCTGACCCGCCGCCTGGGCGTCACCACTGTTTACGTGACGCACGACCAGGTCGAGGCCATGACCATGGGCGACCGCGTCGCCGTGCTGAAGGACGGCCTGCTGATGCAGGTGGACACCCCGCGCAACCTGTACGACAAGCCCAAGAACGTCTTCGTGGCCGGCTTCATCGGCTCCCCGGCCATGAACCTGCTCGAACTGCCGGTTGTCGACGGCGGCGTTCAGTTCGGCGGCACGGTCTACCCTGTACCGCGCGACGTCCTTGAAGAGGCACACGGCTCCACCGTAACGCTGGGATCCCGCCCGGAGGACCTTGAGACCGCTCCGCACGGTGAAGGCCTGAAGGTAGAGGTCGACGTCGTCGAGGAGTTGGGTGCCGACGCTTACGTCTACGGCCACACCACCCTTGACGGCAAGGACCACGACATCGTGGCACGTGTCGACGGCCGCCGCCCCCCGATGAAGGGCGAGTCCATCTACGTCCGTCCGCAGTCGGGCCACGTGCACCTGTTCGACACCAAGACGGGCCTGCGCCTGGGCGACTAATCCCCACCGGCACCCTAACCTCGCTCCGCTTCGGCCAGGGAACCCTGCCGGCGTGGGCCCAACCGGCACCCTAACCTCGCTCCGCTTCGGCCTGAGAACCCTGCCGGCGTGGGCCCGACGTAAGCACCGCATGGAACCGACGGCGGCCCTCCTTAACTGGACGGCCGCCGTCGGCCTTTGACCGTGCCTGCTGAAAAATTAGCTGGCCACGCCTATGTACGGAAGAATTGACCCATGACCGAGGAATACAGCGCCCAGTGGCACGATGAACCCACCGACTATGCGCAGGTGGGGAAACTGCCCCGGTTTGTGGCGGCGAGTGCCGACGACGGCAAGCTCGCTTCGGTCTCCAGTTCGCTGAACATCACGGCGGCAGCGGCTGATCCTGAGTTGCTGGACCTGCCGTGGCACATCGCGCTGGAGGACTGGCCGGCGGAGAACCTGGCCGCACTTCCCCGCGGCATCTCCCGGCACATCGTCCGCTTCGCCCACCTCGGCGGCTCCGTGATCGCTATCAAGGAAACTTCCGAGCACGTTGCCCGGCATGAATACCACATGCTTCGGAAGCTGGCCCGGCTGGACGTGCCGTGCGTGGAGCCCGTCGCCGTCATCACCGGCCGCACCACCCTGGACGGGCGGCCGCTGAACCCGGTGCTGGTCACCCGGCACCTGAAGTTCTCCATGCCGTACCGCGCCCTGTTCTCGCAGATGCTCCGCAAGGACACGCTCACGCGCCTCATCGATGCTCAGGCGCTGCTGATGGTGCGGCTGCACCTGATCGGCTTCTACTGGGGCGACGTTTCCCTTTCCAACACCCTGTTCCGCCGTGATGCCGGAGCCTTTGCCGCCTACCTGGTGGACGCCGAAACCGGCGAGCTGTATCCGGACCTGTCCACCGGCCAGCGCGAGTATGACCTGGAAATCGCACGCGTGAACATCGCGGGCGAGCTGATGGACCTGCTGGACGGCGGGCTGATCGAGGAAAAGGTGGACCCGGTGGCCACCAGCGAGCTGATCATGGACAGCTACCGGCGCCTCTGGGCGGAGCTGACGGAGAAGGAGTCCTTCGAACTCGGTGAGAGGTGGCGCGTAAGTGCCAGAATCCGCCGGCTGAACGAACTCGGCTTCGACGTCGAGGAATACGCCATCAAAACCACCCAGAACGGGTCCACCATCCAGCTGCAGCCCAAAGTGGTGGACGCCGGACACCACCAGCGGCGACTCCTGCGGCTTACGGGTATCGACGCGCAGGAAAACCAGGCCCGGCGGCTCCTTAATGACATGGATTCCTTCCGTGCCGACAACAACCCGGACATGGACGAGGAATACAGCGCCCATCTCTGGGTCAGCCAGATCTTCGAGCCGATCGTCCGGTCCATCCCGCGGGACCTTTCCGGGAAGCTGGAGCCAGCGGAAGTGGTGCACGAGGTCCTGGAGCACCGCTGGTACATGTCCGAAAAGCAGGAGCGGCATATCCCCTTGGCCGAGGCCGTCCAGTCCTACATCGACTCCATCCTCAGGCACCGCCGGGACGAAGCGGCGATCATGCTCAACCCGGACACGGAACTGCTGAAAATCCTCGACGTGGAAACAGAAGAGTCCCGCTACGGCGACGACGAGACGATCGATGAATATCCGGACTCGGACGACTAGGGCTAGATTGCCTTGCCGGGATTCAGGATGCCGGCAGGATCAAACAGTTCCTTGATCCTGCGCTGGAACTCCCGGAGCGGCTCCGGCTGCTCCTGGCCCAGCCACCGAAGTTTGTACTGCCCTACCCCGTGTTCCCCGGTGATGGTTCCACCCATCCGCAGGGCTGCCGTGATGGATTCGTCAAGGACCTGCTGGAGGCTCGCCATGGCGGCGGTATCCACCATGCTGTCTTTCCTGTCCACCCAGAAGGTGGGGTGCAGGTTGCCGTCGCCCGCGTGGGCCACTACCTTCAGGTGCACGCCGTACCTGGCGGCCATGACCTCCAGGGCGGCGACGTAGTCAACCAGCCGGGAGCGGGGCACGGCGACGTCTTCTCCCACGCGGTACTCATCATCCACTTCCACGCCCCTGCTGTGCCGCCTGAGCTCCACCAGCCGTTCAGCCTCGGCGCTGACTTCCGTGGTGACGGTTGCCCCGCCGGCCCTCAGGACCTCCCGGACCACTTCCGCCTCGGCGGCAGCACCGAAGCCGTCCGTCTGGATCAGGAGCAGGGACCGGCCGCGTGACGTGAGGTCCGATCCGTGGATCCCGTCCAGCTGCGCCAGCGTACCGCCGTCGAGCAATTCCATGATGGCGGGCTGCACCCGCGCCCTGCCCACGGCAAGGACGCCGGCGGCGGCGCGACGGAAATCGGGGTAGAAGGCAGCAACGGTGTGCACCTCCCTGGGAAGGTACTTCAGCCGCACGGTCACGCCCACCACGATGCCAAGCGTCCCCTCCGATCCGACGAACAGCCCGGTCAGGTCATAGCCCGCTACGCCCTTGAAGGTTTGGTGACCGGTATGGATGAGGGAGCCGTCAGCCAGCACGACGTCCAGCGCAAGGACCGAGTCCCTGGTGACGCCGTACTTGGCGCACCGCAGCCCGCCCGCGTTGGTGGCAACGTTGCCGCCGATAGTGGAGGTGCGGAAGCTGGCTGGATCTGGCGCGTACATCAGGCCATGCGGCGCTGCTGCTTCATTGAGCACAGCGTTGATGACTCCCGGTTCCACCACTGCTGTTTCGTCGTCCGGATTCAGGTCCAGGATCCTGTCCATGCGCTCAAGGGACAGGATGATGCAGCCCTCGGTGGCGTGGGCGCCGCCGGAGACTCCCGTCCCGGCGCCCCTAGGCACGATGGGAACTGCACCGTCCGCGCAGATCCGTACCACGGCCTGTACATCCGACACTGACTCCGGGAACACCACCGCCAGCGGGAGCTGGTAGTCGAGTACGGGCGCCTGGTCCACCGCGTAACGGCTGAGCGTTGCTTCCGCACAGTCCACCTGGCCGTCCGCCAGCACGGTCTCCAGCTCCTCAACTAAGCTTCCCACGAAGCCTCCATCCGTCGTCGCACACGTCCCACCAGTGTAGGACGGCGCCGTGCGGCGGTGGCGCGAAGGGTCCTCCGTTGGCATTGCCTGCTGGGGAAAACTTTGCAAGCGCTTCCAGCCCTGATCTGCGGAAAGGCTGATTGTGCCCCTCTCACTTACGCCGCTGGCTGTGGAAGCGTTTCCATTCTTGGGCCTCCGCCCCCTAAGCTTGCTTTCATGTCTGTCGAAACTGTGACGCTCACCACCGCTCCCCGAACCGGGCCGCTGACCCTGGTCCACGCCGAGGACAACCAGCCCGGCTGGTGGCGCTCCGCCGTGATTTACCAGGTGTACCCGCGCTCGTTCCGTGACCTCAACGGCGACGGTGTCGGCGACATTGCGGGGATTACGGAGGAACTGCCACACCTGGCGGACCTCGGAGTGGACGCCGTTTGGCTGTCCCCCTTTTACCGCTCCCCCCAGCGCGACGCTGGCTACGATGTCAGCGACTACTGCGACGTGGACCCGATCTTCGGCACCCTCGGGGACTTCGACGTCATGATGGCTGAATCCCACCGCCTGGGCCTGCGTGTCATCGTGGACCTGGTGCCTAACCACTGCTCCGACCAGCACCCGCTGTTCCAGGCCGCCCTCGCGGCGCCGGCCGGCAGCCCGGAACGGGAGATGTTTATCTTCCGCGACGGCCTTGGCAATGGCGGCCATCAACCGCCCAACAACTGGCAGTCCCACTTCGGCGGACCCGCCTGGAGCCGGGTAACCGGGCCCGACGGCCAACCGGAGCAGTGGTACCTGCACCTTTTTGATTCATCCCAGCCCGACTTCAACTGGGACAACCCCGCCGTCCACGCCGAATTCGAACGGATTCTCCGGTTCTGGCTGGACCGCGGAGTTTCAGGTTTCCGCGTGGATGTGGCCCACGCGCTGGTCAAGGCCCCGGGTCTCCCGGCTTGGGGAGGACGGGCCGACGGGGGAAGTTCGGACGGATTCCCGGGGCATGAGGCACCGATGTTCGGCCAGCCGGCAATACATGAAATCTACCGTTCATGGCGCAGGATCCTGGACCACTACGGGCCGGACCGGATTCTTTGCGCAGAAGCCAGCGTTGACCTCCCCCGGCTTGCGCAGTGGGTCAGGCCGGACGAGATGCACCAGGCCTTCAACTTCCCGTACCTGCACGCAGGGCTGGACGTCTACCGGCTGCGGTCAATCATCACGGATTCCCTGACGGTCCTGGACGCCGTTGGCGCTCCCAGCACCTGGGTGCTTTCCAATCACGACGTCGTCCGGCACGCCAGCCGCTTCGGCTATAACGGGCAGGGGCCACGCGATGGTGACGGCATCGGACCCGCAGATCCGCAACCGGATACGGCCCTGGGCCGGCACCGGGCCGCTGCTGCCTCGCTGTTTATGCTCGGGCTTCCTGGGGCCGCTTATGTCTACCAGGGTGAGGAGCTAGGGCTGCCCGACGCCGTCGACATCCCTGAGCACCTCCGCCAGGATCCCACCTTCGCCAGAACGGGCGGGGCGCGGCTGGGCCGGGACGGCTGCCGGGTTCCGTTGCCATGGCGCACCGCTGAACCCCACCTCGGATTTGGCTCGGGGAGCGACCCCTGGCTGCCGTTGCCCTCCTCTTTCAAGGCGCTGGCACGCGACTTGCAGGCTGGCTCGGAGTCGTCGCACCTCGCCCTGTACCGGCGCATGCTGGCGATCCGCAGCGAGCTGGACCTGGGGCGTGGGTCGCTCGCGTGGGCGGAGGATTGGTGCACCGGCTCATCCCTGGCGTACGTCAACGGCACTACGCTGGTGCTTATGAACCTCAACCACGAGCCGCTGGAAATGCCTGCCGGCCAGGTCCTCGTCCGCAGCGCCTCAGCGGTAGATGGTTTCCTTGCTTCCGGCGAAACCGCCTGGATCAGGATTGGACCGGATACCGCGGCAGGGTGAGTATGGCGGGCATCAAGGAAGTTGCTGAGAAGGCTGGACTGTCCGTAGCCACCGTTTCGCGGGCACTGAACGGCAAAACAAACGTCTCGGCCAAGAGCCGGAGACTGGCGCTGGAGGCGGCAGAGGAATTGGGGTTTGTCCCGTCCTATCACGCCTCCAGCCTTGCCTCCGGACGGAACCACAACATCGGCCTGGTGGTTCCCGCGATTCACCGCTGGTACTTCTCATCGGTTCTGGAGGGTGTTTCTGAAGTCCTTCTGGACGCCGGCTATGACCTGACGCTCTACAGCGTGGGGCACGAGCCCGGGCACCGCCACCGCGTGCTCAACGATTTCCTGCTCCGGAAACGCCTCGATGCGGTGATCGCCGTGGCCCTGGTGCTCAGCGATGCGGAGATTCAGCAGCTGCTGGCCGTCCACCGCCCCATCGTGGGCATCGGCGGCACCCTAACCGGTGCGTCCACCATCAGGATCGACGACGAGCGGCTGGCCCGCATGGCCACCGACCACCTGGTAGGGCTCGGGCACACCCGGATAGCCCATGTCACCGGCAACGCTGACCTGGATCAGGATTTCAAACTGCCGGGCATTCGGCAGGCCGGCTACCAAAAAGCCATGGCGGCCGCCGGTTTGGACGTCCGCCCTGAATGGCAGGTTGCCGCCGACTTCACTGTCCAGGGGGCATACGCCGCTGCCCGCCAGCTGTTGGGCAGCGCCGTGGAACGCCCCACAGCCGTCTTCGCTGCCTCCGACGAAATGGCTGTGGGCACCATCCTCGCCGCCCGGGACTTCGGTCTGCACGTCCCACGGGACCTCTCGGTGGTGGGCATGGACGGTCACGAATTGGGTCAAACGTTCGGCCTGACCACCATTGACCAGGACGCCCGTGGGCAGGGCGCGCTGGCAGCCAGGACTGCGCTGCAGTTGCTTGAGCCGAAGGGGGAACCCGAGGACGGACGGGTAGCACCTGAGGCTGACCAGGAGTTTCCGACGGAGTTCGTCATCAGGACCAGCACTGCGGTGCCGCCGGCCTAACCAGGCAGTAGCCTTCACTCCGAACTTCGGGCCAAACCTGGAATCACGGACCCTGTCAGGCTTCCGGCCTGCTGGCGTCCGGGATACCCATGAAGCGGCAATACTTGGCAAGAATCAGTGGCCAGGCGGCAACGTACTGTGCGCGCGCTGCGGCCGGGTTCTCGGCCCCTTCCCAGCCCTCGTGGAACACCCGTACTTCCGTGCCGTCCTCCACTGCCCGGAAGACCACCAGCAGTTCGGTGGACCACAGAGCGCTGGAGCCTGGGTGCCACGTCGCGTGGAAGGACAGCGGTGGTTGCCAGTCATCGAGGGTGCCCCAGATGCTGGTCCGCCCGTCATCAGCTGTTTCAAGGATGAGGTTCTCCTCGAACTCCACGTAGGATCCCGCGCCGTACACGCCGAATGTATCCAGCGGCCACCAGAGGTGCGTGTGGTCGGTGAAGCCGGCGAAGGCGTGGGACACGCTTCCCGGCACTACTACTGTATGGACCACAGGTTCGAGCAGCTCGATGGCATTCTTGTCATCGCTTCCGAACTGTTCGTTGCCGTGGCTGAAGAGGCTGTTCATGGTGCTCAACTCTACCCGCGCCGTGCCGCCCCATACGCCCCATCACTTCCTGCACCCTTCCGGCGACGTCCCATCAGCTCCTGCGGGTTTTCGTCGGACGCTCCGTCGCCTCCTGCAGATGGTGGTGGTGGCGGGCTGTTAAATGCGGGAGGCCCCAACCTGGTGGTTGGGGCCTCGACCTAATGTATGTCCGGCGGTGACCTACTCTCCCACACCCTCCCGGGTGCAGTACCATCGGCGCTGTGGGTCTTAGCTTCCGGGTTCGGAATGGGACCGGGCGTTTC
>NZ_JBNHFF010000137.1:0-8825 GCF_059089965.1 Arthrobacter sp. SPT-J7 | reverse complement strand
GCCGTCGTCTGCTGAATGTGCAGACGCCTCTCGGCGGCCGTACACGGTGATCAGCAGCGTTCCCGTCGAAGTGCCCGCCGCAGGCGGGGAAGGAACAATACCGCCCAGGGCGGTTTTCCGGGTGATCCAGGGGTACCGCTACTTCGGCTCCTACGGCATCACCAACGTGGTGGCCGGTGCCGGCGGGCAGGCGTGCGAGCTCCGCAACATCATCCGTGGCCCGGCCGGGAAAGGGGACTACTCCTTTGGGGATGTGGTCTCCGTCAAGGCCTTTGCCCCGGATGAAAAAGTGGCTCCGGCCAAGGCCTTCGATACCCTGGACCAGGCCGCCCGGTACGTCTCCGAAGGCAGTGAATTTGCCAACGTCCAGCGGATGCTAATGTCTCTGGAGATCAACAACTAGTCCCTTTCCCGGCCCCACCATGCGCCGGGCAGAGCGGGGACTTGTCGTCCACCGCCCAACACCCCCGGAGAGCCATGGAACGCAGTGTTTCCGCACGACTGGTCTTCAAGACCGTTGCCAACACCAAGGTGGCCATGACCATCGCCGTAGCACGGAACACCGGCTACTCCTCGTTCAAGGAGTCCCTGTCTGTGACAACGGGGGGCAGCGATGTACCCCTTACAGAGGTATCGGACCACCACGGGGGCAGGCTCCACTACATGGAGTTCGTCGAACCGGCAGAGGTGACGGTGGAATACTCGGCCACGGTGGCAGGTAGGGCCGAACCCGAGGACACCGGGCTCGCCGACAGGATCCGCTACGTCCGTCCCAGCCGCTACGCCGAATCCGACCGTCTCCTGCCCACTGCTTATGCGGAGTTCGAAGGAGTCCACGGCGGCGGGCTGCTGCACGCCGTCCGGAACTGGGTGAACGGGGAACTGCGGTACCTCAGCGGATCCTCCCGCGGCACGGACGGTGCAGTGGAAACGCTCCTCAGCCGCCGTGGAGTCTGCCGGGATTTTGCTCATTTGGCCATCGCGCTGCTGAGGTCCAAGGACATCCCGGCAAGGCTGGCCGCCGTCTACGCTCCGGGCCTGAGCCCGATGGATTTCCACGCCGTGGCGGAGGCCTATGTGGAAGGGGCCTGGCACGTCATCGATCCCACGGGCCTTGCCCCGCGGGAATCTATGCTGCGCATCACGGCCGGCCGCGATTCTGCCGATACAGCCTTCCTCTCCACGGTGGGGGGAAGCCTCATCCTTAACCAGTTGCAGGTCACCGCAGTGGTCAACGGCGCCTTGCCGGTTGAGGACCCTGCCCGGCTGTTGCAACTGGGCTAAGCGGCGCAGGGGTATTTCTAGCGCAGCGGGCGGGGCCCCAGCGAGCTCCGGAGCTTCTCGGTAAGCCGTCGCAGCTCTTTCTGCTCCGCCGGGGTCAGGGCGGGACCCATCAGGGTAGAAATGTCCCGGACGTGCTCGCGTCCGATCTCCTTCTGCAGTTCCCGGCCTGCGTCCGTCAGCTGCAGGAGCACGCCCCGGCCGTCCTCCGGAGCGGGCATCCTGGCCACGAGCCCGCGTTTCTCGAGCCGCTCCACCAGCCTGCTGAGGCTGGACTGGCTCAGCAGGACGTTGTCGTTGAGCTCGTTGAGGCGGAGCCATCCGGTGGGACACCGTGAGAGCGTAAACAGGACGTCGTACTCGTTCACCGCAAGCTTCCGGAAGGCCGGGCCGGACTGCAGCTTGCGCATCACGGCAACCTGGGCCCGGAACAGCGATTCCCAGGTTTCCGCGGCGAGGCGGACCGGTGACTCTGCATTCCTGGCGGCCATCATGCCTCCGCGGCGGACTTTTCGGCGTCCTGGGCTGCCAGCAGGGCGGCCACCCGGCCGGCGTGGGTAGGCGGTTCGGGAACGTGGGCCGGCTTGCGGGCCGCGTACTCCTTGCGCAGGACAGGCAGGACTTCCTCGCCGAACAGGTCCAGTTGCTCAAGTACGGTTTTCAGCGGCAGGCCTGCATGGTCGATGAGGAACAATTGCCGCTGGTA
This sequence comes from Arthrobacter sp. SPT-J7, assembly GCF_059089965.1. Classification (NCBI taxonomy): domain Bacteria; kingdom Bacillati; phylum Actinomycetota; class Actinomycetes; order Micrococcales; family Micrococcaceae; genus Arthrobacter; species Arthrobacter sp. SPT-J7. The sequence continues at coordinate 6,838 of NZ_JBNHFF010000137.1, read as the reverse complement.
ATCACCGAAGTACTCCCGGAACGTGAGGGTCTTTTCGATGACTTCCTGTGGGCTGCCGACGGTCAGCGGCGTCTGCGAAGTGAAGTCCTCCAGGGAGGGCCCGTGGCCGTACACGGGAGCGTTGTCGAAGTAGGGGCGGAACTCCTTGACGGCATCCTGCGAGTTTTTCCGCATAAAGAACTGCCCGCCCAGGCCCACGATTGCCTGGTCTGCCTTGCCGTGGCCGTAGTGCTCGTAGCGTTCCCGGTAGAGGCCGATCAGCTGCTGGTAGTGCTCCTTGGGCCAGAAGATGTTGTTGGCGAAGAAGCCGTCCCCAAAGTAGGCAGCCACTTCGGCGATCTGCGGGGTGCGGATGGAACCATGCCACACGAAGGGGGCGACGCCGTCGAGCGGGCGGGGGGTGGAGGTGAAGTTCTGCAGCGGAGTGCGGAACTTTCCGGACCAGTTCACGGTATCCTCGTCCCACAGCTTGCGCAGCAGGCTGTAGTTCTCAATCGCGAGCTCAACGCCGTCCTGGATGTTCTTGCCGAACCACGGGTAGACCGGAGCCGTATTGCCGCGTCCCAAGACCAGGTCCACCCGGCCGTCTGCGAGGTGCTGGAGCATCGCAAAGTCTTCGGCGATCTTCACGGGATCATTGGTGGTGATGAGCGTCGTGGCCGTAGACAGGGTGATGCGTTCGGTCTGCGCCGCAATGTAGGCAAGGGTGGTGGTGGGGGAGGAAGAGAAGAAGGGCCGGTTGTGGTGCTCGCCCAGGGCATAGACATCCATGCCGATTTCCTCGACCTTTTTGGCGATGGCCACGGATGCCTTGATGCGTTCGTTCTCGGTGGGGGTCCGGCCCGTGGTGGGGTCCGTGGTGATGTCGCTGACGCTGAAAACACCGATCTGCATGATGTGCCTTTCCGTTGCTGGGCTTGCTTCCACTATAGGCCAAGTTAGATGCATTTGCATCTATTGCCGGGTACAACGCTGCCGGCTGGAAAATATTCCGCTTTTGTTAGTCGGGGCTTCCGGGTGCAGCCCGGCGCCCGCTGACCTTGGGGACCATCCCGGTGGTCCAGTCGCGGAACTCCTCGTCCACGTCCGCTCCGTGGCCAAACTCCGGGCGTTCCTGCAGCTCGCGGAGCAGCGTCCTCCTTTCGCGCCGGCCCTCCACCAGGCGGTAGAGCACAGGCACCAGCACCAGGGTCAGAGCGGTGGAGGAGATGAGCCCGCCAATCACCACCACGGCCAGGGGCTGTGAGATGAAGCCGCCGCCACCCGTAAGGCCCAGCGCCATAGGGGTGAGGGCAAAGACTGTGGCCAGGGCGGTCATGAGGATCGGGCGGAGCCGCTGGCGGGCACCATGGGTGATGGCGTCAGCCACGTTCATCCCCGGCCGGCCGTCGTCGGGTTGCCGGTACTGGTTGATGAGGTCGATGAGCACAATGGCGTTGGTGACCACGATTCCCACCAGCATCAGCATGCCGATCAGCGAGGGCAGTCCCAGCGGGACCCCGGTCACCAGGAGCAGGGCAACGGCACCGGTGGCAGCAAACGGCACCGAGACGAGCAGGATCAGCGGCTGGATCAATGACTTGAAGGTGGCCACCATAATCACGTAGACGATGGCGATGGCGGCCAGCAGCGCAAGCCCGAGTTGCTGGAATGACTCCTGCTGCTGGGTGGTGGCGCCGCCGAGTTCAGCAGTGATTCCGGCCGGGAGCTGCACCTCCGCGAGGCGTTTCTGGACCTCGGCGTTGACTGCACCCAGGTTGGACTCCGACGGCGTCACGGAAACCGTCGCTGTGCGCTGGCCGTTGCTGGCGGTAATGGATACCGGCACGTCCACCTGTTCCACCGACGCGATGCTGGCCAGCGGGACGGGCCCGCCAGCGGCAGGCAGGGGGATGCTTCGGACAGCGTCGATACTCGTAAACCTGGTGCCCTGGCCGATCTGGACCGGGAAATCGTCGGTGTCGATCCGAACCGTTCCGGCGGGGATGGGGCTGATGGTTGATGCGAGGACGCCGGCTACCTGTTCTTCGTTAAGTCCGGCAGCGACAGCTTTCGCCCGGTCCACTTTCACTTGCACCACCGGCTGGCTGGCCGCAAGGTTGGTGGCCACCTCGCTGGTCCCCGGAACGCCGGTCATGGCCTTGACCATGGTGTCGCTTGCTGCCTGCAGGTCGGCCGTGGTGGCTGCCTTGATGGTGATGTCCACCGTGGACGAAGTGCCGAAACCGCCCTGCTGGGTGCCCACGGAAACCGTCCCGGAGCCGGGCACCTTTGCCAGTTCGTTCCGCACTGTCTCCTGCAGTTGCTCCTGGTCTGACCTTTCATCCGTCACTACGGTGAAGGTTGAGTTGGAGGACCCGGTGGAGGTGAGCGCGGCAAAACCGGCCTGGGCGTTGCCGGACGTCACCTGGACGTCCCGGACGCCGTTGATTCCGCGCAGGACCTCCTCGAGCCGGATCGCCGCGGCACTCGTGTCCGCCAGGCTGGTGCCTGCTGGGAGCACCTGGCGGACGGTCAGGCTGTTCTGGCCGGAATTGCCCAGCAGGTTGGTTGCCAGCAGCGGCGTCATGGCGGCGGTCGCGCCGAGGACCAGGCCGGCCGCCACGAGGGTGATCACCGGATGCTTCTGGGTTCTGGACAGGATGGGCAGGTACCCCCGCTGCAGCCGGCTCCGCTGTTCCGCTTCCTGGGCTTTGGCCCGGGCCTCGGCTGCCGTTTGCCGGGCGGCGTCGCTGCCAGGGACGGTGCCCGGATTCCGCAGGAACCAGTACGCGAGCACCGGAACGATGGTCAGCGAGACCAGCAGGGAGGCCAGCAGCGCGATGGTGACGGTGAGTGCGAACGGCCTGAACAGTTCGCCGGCCAGTTCACCCACGAAGGCTATGGGGAGGAACACGGCCACGGTGGTGAGGGTGGAGGCTGTGATGGCGCCGGCCACTTCCCTGATGGCAGTCAGGATGGCAGTGACTTTATCTTCCCCATAACTGAGATGCCGCTTGATGTTTTCGATGACCACGATCGAATCGTCAACCACCCGGCCGATGGCTATGGTGAGGGCGCCCAGCGTCAGGATGTTCAGTGAGTAGCCGGTGGCCGACAGGCCGATGAAGGTGATCAGGAGCGAGAGCGGGATGGATACGGCCGTCACCAGCGTGGAGCGGGCAGACATCAGGAACACCAGGATGACCGCCACGGCGAAGCCCAGTCCCAGCAGGCCTTCGGTGGTGAGGTCCTTGATGGATTTCTCGATGAAAGGGGCTTGGTCGAATACCGGCGTGAACTTCGCGTTCGAACCCAGTTCGGCTTCCAGCTCGGCAAGTGTGTTCCGGACGGCATGCGAGATGCCGACAGTGTCGCCTTCAGGTTTCTTGGTGACGGAAATGGCGAGCGTCTCCTCGCCATTGGTCCGCGTGATGGAGGTGCGTTCGTCGTCTTCGAGCGAGACGTCGGCCACCGTGCCGATCGTGGCGGCGTTCTTTGCCCCGGCGAGGGGGAGTGCCTTGATCGAGTCCAGTGAATTCACCGGGCTGCCGATCTGCAGGGACAGTGTTTTGCCCTGCTCTTCAAGGGTCCCGGCCGGAACCAGGGTGCCGTTGTTGGCCAATGCATCGCGGATGGAGGTGATGGTGGCGCCGGCCGAAGCCATGGCTTCCGGGCGGGGAAGGATCTCGATGTGCTGGGTGGCCCCGCCGGTCACGTCGGCGCCCCGGACACCGTCGATCTTCTGCAGCCGGGGCACGCTCAGGCGCTGCAGGTCGGCGTTGAGTTCGCTCAGCGACTTGTCCGAGGACACCGCCAGGAACACGATGGGGAAATCATTGATGCTGCCGGCGAAGGCCTGCGGCTGTACGTCCTCGGGCAGGGACCGCTTGGCGTTGGAGATGGCGCGGTCGATCTGGTTCCGGGCCCGGTCCAGGTTGGATCCGTAAGTGAAAACCATGGTGATCTGCGAGACGCCGTTGCGCGACGTGGAGGAGGTGGATTCCAGCCCCTCCACGCCGTTCAACGCGGTTTCCAGCGGCCCGCTGACCTGTTTGTCCACCACCTCCGGGGAGGCGCCAGGCATGGCCGTCAGCACCGTGATCCGGGGGAACTCGATCGGCGGAATGAGTTCCTGCTTCAGCGACGTCATGGTGATCACGCCGAAGACGGAAGCAAGAACGGTGATGAGAGCGATCAATGCCCGGTTTGCCAGTGAGAGTTGTGCCAGCCGGAACATCGAATCGGTCTCCTGTGGGGTCTGACTTACTGTTGCGGTACCGGAAGCCGGTCAACGCACCCCGGCAGGGGTCAGTGGTTGGCGGAAACACTCTCCAGCTGGAGGGACCTGGCCGTTGCCCTTTCGAGCTCCATCGCAAGTTCCGGGTGGTCATCAAGCTTGACGCCGTAGCCGGGCATCATGTCCTTCAGCTTGGACTGCCAGCCCTTGAAATTCTTCGGGAAGGCCTTCCGCAACAGTTCGATCATGATGGGTACCGCGGTGGAAGCTCCGGGCGAAGCACCTAGGAGTGCGCCGATGGAGCCGTCACGGCCGGCGATCACTTCAGTGCCGAACTGAAGGACACCGCCCTTCTGCGGGTCTTTCTTGATGATCTGTACACGCTGGCCCGCCGTGATCAGTTCCCAGTCGCCTGCTTTGGCTTCCGGGTAGTACTCGCGAAGCGCCTCCACCTTGTCGGTGTGCTTCTTGGCCACTTCCTTGACCAGGTATGCAGTGAGGTCCATGTTGTCCTTGGCGACGGCCAGCATGGGGATGATGTTGCTGGGCCGGATGGACAGCGGCAGGTCCAGGTAGGAGCCGTTTTTCAGGAAGTTGGTGGAGAAGCCGGCGTAAGGGCCGAAGAGCAGGGAACGCTTGCCGTTGACGTAACGGGTGTCCAGGTGGGGCACGGACATGGGGGGAGCTCCCACCGACGCCTGGCCGTACACCTTGGCGCTGTGTTGCGCGGCCAGGGCCTCGTCCGTGCAGCGGAAGAACTGGCCGGAGACCGGGAACCCGCCATAGCCCTTGCTTTCCGGGATGCCGGAGGCCTGCAGCAGGTGGAGTGCGCCGCCGCCGGCGCCCACAAAGACAAATTTTGCGTGGATCTTACCGTGCTCTCCGGACTTGGGGTACTTCAGCGAAAGATTCCAGCCTCCGTCGGACGCCCTGGAGATACCGGTGACGTCGTGGCCGTAGTTAATCTCGACGCCGTTGTTCCCCAAGTATGTGGTCAGCTCGCGGGTGAGTGCCCCAAAGTCGACATCTGTGCCCTCGGCGGCGCGGGTGGCGGCGATCCGCTGCTTGGGGTCACGTCCCTTCACGATCAGCGGAGCCCATTTGCCGATCTGGGCGTGGTCCTCCGAGTACTCCATGCTGCGGAACAGTGCGTGCGGCTTAAGCGCCTCGTAGCGGGTCTTCAGGAACCTGGTGTTCTCCTCGCCGATCACAAAGCTCATGTGCGGCACGGTGTTGATGAAGCCCTTGGGCGAACCGATCAGGGACTGGTCCACGAGGTGGGACCAGAACTGGCGGGAAAGCTGGAACTGCTCATTGATGAGCAGTGCTTTGGTGGGATCCACCGAGCCGTCTTTGGCTGCGGGGGAGTAGTTGAGTTCGCAGAGGGCGGCGTGGCCGGTTCCGGCATTGTTCCACGGGCCAGAGCTTTCCAGCCCGGGCTCGTCCAGCCGCTCGAACATGGAGATGGTCCAGTCCGGTTCCAACTGCTTGATGAATGCCCCCAGCGTGGCGCTCATGATGCCGCCGCCAATCAGGACGACGTCGGCATGTGGGGTCTTGGAAATGAAGGTCACGATCAGTCTCCGATTGCAGCGGCTCTGGCTGTCACAGAATATCCCCGGGCAGCCCTACTACTGAAATTGGGCGGGCCCGTCAAGGCTTCAGTTGTACTTTAGTGAAAACTTCATTCAAGACAGGTGACGCCGGATAGCTCACTACGCGGTCTGAAAGGGCCAGCGCCGAAATGGGGAACGCAATGGGTACCGCGGGGACGGACGCCGCGATCTGCGCGTTGATGGTGTGATACTGCTCATCGCGTTCCTCTCCCTCCGGCAGCCCCCGCGCGCGGTTGATTTTCGAGAAGACCTGCGGGTCCTGGTATCCGAACTCGCCGTTTTTCTCCCCGAAGAGGGGGCCAACGAAGTTGTCGGCATCCGAATATGAACCATTCCAGCCCAGCAGGTGAAGCGCGTGGTCCCCCGGGGTCTGGACCTTCTGGAGGTAGCCGTCAGACCAATCGACGGGCACAGGCTGGATATTGAGCCCCACGGCCGTGAGCTGGCGGCTGATTTCGGCGTAAACCTTCTCCGGCGTTGGAAGGTAGGGCCGTGTGACGTTCATTGGATAGTAGAACCTCAGCGCTTCGCCGGCGTATCCGCTTTCCTTGAGGTACTCCCTGGCCCTGGCCGGGTCGTGGCCCAGGGCGGGGGCGTCATTGTTGAATCCGCTGATTTTCGGCGGGACAAACTGGGTGGCCACGGCGGTGTTGTCGATGAAGAACTTGCGGATCAGCGTTTCTTTGTCGATCGCCATCTCGATGGCCTGCCGGACTTTCTGGTTCTGCAGGACCGGAATTTCCTGGTTGATGCCCAGGTACATCACCGAGAATGGATCACGCTGCACAATCTGTTTACCTCGCTTTACCAGCTGGTCGAAGTTGCCCACCGTGACGGCATCGTACCCGTCGATCTTGCCGTCCAGGAGTGCCTGGAGACGGGCCTGGGGATGGTTGTAGGCCACGAAGTTGATGGTGCCGATCTGTCCGCGGTCCCCCCAGTAGGACGCATTGCTGGTGAGGGTGACGCTTCCTTCATCCCAGGACTTCAGGCTGAAAGGGCC
>NZ_JBNHFF010000136.1:0-8885 GCF_059089965.1 Arthrobacter sp. SPT-J7 | reverse complement strand
CCTAAGCGTTACAACGATTTTCGGTGGTACCGCTGGAGCGCCCCGGCGGAGTGCTGCAAGTTTCGTCGAACGCTCAGTCGCTTCCCCGGGAGGAGCAGGTTCTCCCGAGGAAGCGAGGATCGCTCAGTTGGGCGGGGTTCCGCCCGGGATGCCGGCGCCGCCCATCATGCCGGTGGCTGCCTGCTGCGTGGCGCTGTTGGCGTAGTCATTGCTGGGGTCGCGGTAGATGGTGTGGATGTGGCCCCACCCACCGGTCACATAGCCGTCGACGTCGGCATTTGCGGACCCCTGCTGGTTGGAGAATTCGATGTAGACGTTGGGGCCCGAGACCTGGAAGTAGATGCCTTCGCCCTGGGTCATGTCGTATTCGGTGGCGCCGGACCAGTTGATGTAGGTCCCGTCCAGCGTCGCTTCGATTGCAGCAAGCGTGTTTTCAGTGGTTTCCTCGTCTGAGAGGCCCGCCCAGTTGGCGATCAGGTCCAGCAGGAGTTGCTTCTGTTCGTCGGTGAGATCAGAGCCGGCTATGCCGGTGCCAGTCGGATAATCGCAGGTGTCACCGGGTGAGCAGGCCAGGTTCGAAATTTCCGAGCCCTGGTAAAGCGCGGCCTGCTGCTCGGTGGTGAGGCTGTTGTAGAACGCGAACGCGGTGTCGTACATTCCGGACAGCGGCTGGACCTCGGTGCCGCTGGCATCGGTATAGACGGCGGGCTGGGAGCCGAGGTGCGTGGGTGCGAAGGTAACAGATGCCGTGCTGCCGTCCAGCGTGGCGTTGATGCCCAGGTGGTGGCCGCCGAACTGCAGCTGCCATGCACTCGTGCCGGACGGGTCGCCGAAGAACGCGATGTAGTACTGGCCGAGGGAGTCCTCGGTGCTGGTGCTGTTTTCCAGCAGGAACTGGTCGCCCTCCATGATGCCTTTCACGGTCTCGTAGCCCTCGTCGCTGAGCAGGGCTTCCAGGACAGCCAGGGCAGCGGTCCGTTGCTCCTCCGTGAGGTCAGCCATGTTGATGCCGGCGCGTTCCACAAAGGTGACCGGGAAGTTTGACCACGACGTGGTCTTTGTTTCGTCGTTGTAGGAGTACAGGACCTGCTCGCGCTGTTCAGCGCTGAGGGTTGCGAGGAACGCCTCCGCAGCCGCGGCCGTGTCCGTGATGGTTCCGGCGGTGGTGGCTGTTGATGTTGTGCCTGCTGCGCTTGATGCTCCGGCTGTGGAAGCGGCTGTGGCAATCGCCGATGACGTGGTGGCTGTGCTGGTGCCGACGGCGGAGTCGTTGCCGGGAACGCTGCAGGCGGCCAGTGAGCTGGCCAGGGCCAAGGCGGCGATTGAGGAGCCGAAGCGGGACCAGAAGCGCTGGGATGTAGATTTTGTGGAGGTGTTCATGGAACGAGTGAACAGCCAGGACCTGTCCCTCCATTAGCTCCAGGCTGTGCACCCGCTGTGAGGCACCGGGACTGTGGTCGTGAAGGCTCAGGCAGCTACTGGGCACACGGCCGCCTAACTGCCTAGCGCAGCCTTAGGTTCGACGGCTTCCCGGGGACGTCTTGCGGTTTCAGGCCAGCGTTCTTTGCCTGCTCTACGCACCACTTGCCAAGTTGCATGCCGAGCACCTTCTGCAACGATTCTTGACGGTGCTGCTTCACCAGCGGCGTCCCAACGGAGCCGAACAGCGAAATGCTGATCCCGGTTTTTCCATGCAGCGCAGGATCGTTGAGCACCAGCTTCCATGCTTTCTCGAGCGCTTCGGCTGCATCTCTTTTGCTGCCGTTTACCCCCTTGAAGCTCCGCACCAGATGCGCGTGCATGCGCTGGTGTTCGGTTATAACCTCGGTTTTGCTGGCGTTGATTTGCGTGGGAGCCGCTAACTGCGGCTTCTTCAATACCGGCGGGTGCTCGGTAGTGTCCCTGCCCGCAGCAACAAGCGTGAGGTCAGCCAGTTCCCGATGCAGTGCAGCGATTTGCCGGTGTATCTCGCTGATGCGCTGGACAGCGTCAACTTCTGCTTTGCTGGTTGTCACCTCCAGTGTTGCTGCGTCATCGGTTGGCATTTCTGTGCGGAAGACCGCACAGAGTGCCCTTGCCAGCCCAAGCCGGGTACCGGCGTCGGGCAAACGAAGCGGGGACGTGCTGGTTGAGTTCGCGATGACGCCGGCCAAGTCGGGCAGGCTGCCGTAGACCTTGCCCCAACGGATGCGCTCAATGGCTGTGCGCTCGTCCACCTGCGGTGAATAAACGCTTTGCATCAACCGCAGCTGCTGCGGATCGAAAGCGGGGAAGTGCTGCAGAAGGATGGCGTTGCGCAGGACCGCACGGACGGCGTCAAGCTGCTTCGACACCTGTTCCACCGGGTTGGCGACATGCATGCCGCCGTCCAGGACCCAAGGGGTGCCGGTATCGGTGGCCAATGCCACGCGGTGGGGAAATCCCTTCCATTCGCTGATCATGATGGTTCCGAGCCGGGCGTTGTAGAAGAACCAGTCCACCTCTGCCACGGGCCTGCCCGGCGCGTCAACCCGGCAGTTGCTGAAGGCCCAGACTTCGTCGTCCAGGAGCTGGTTCAGGGTGGCTACATCCCGGGGGGAGGGCCGGTGCGCAGCAGTATTGGCGGAAGGAAAATGCAGCAACGAGAACTTTCTGGGGCGTGTAGCCCTTCCAGGGGAACCCCACGCCCCCAGCCGGTCGCGCGTCGCGCGCTACGCCATCATCACTGCAGGGAAGGTCCGACGGCAAACTCATACCGTGTCCGTCTCGTCAGGACCTCGGGTCAGGGGAGCGGCTGGCGCTGGCCGACGCTGACGGGCGACGACGGCGCCAGATAGTTCCGCCGTCGTCGTTCCAGCCTTTCCTGCTGGCTTGGTGACGGAATCCGGGCACCCTTGGTGCGGTTGCATCTGGCGCAGGCAGCAACGAAGTTCTGCAGGCTCGTGGACCCGCCCTTGGACCAGGGGTAGAAGTGGTCGCCGTGCTCGGCGGGACGCGAACACCTGCGGCCAAAACCTGATTCCATCTCGCATTGGCCGTCCGCGCGGGCCATGCCCTCCCGGCGCTGCTGGCGGGTGAAACGACGCACCGGGTCCCGGCGCCGGACATCCCGACCGTTAACGACTGCGGCAACGATAACCAGGACGACGGCGAACAGGCCGGGCGCCAGAACTGCCGCGAGGACGCTGTGGAGCAGGTTGCCGAATATTTCACCCACCAGGCCGGCACCAGAGCGTGAAGTTGGACTGGTGGCAGCTCCGAACCGCATATTCGAGGTAAGCGACATGAAGGCCGCAACTGCCAGCCACACCATGACGGCCAGGTACGCCATGCGCATACAAGTACGCGTCCAATAGATCCGCTTCAAATTCAGCACTAAGACTTCCCCCATAATTCTTCAGCCCTAGGCTGCTGCCCCCACTGGGCCAGGAAAATAGTACTGCCAGGCAGCAACAGTTCCGGTGAACCTGGTCCTGATACATTCGGTTTAACTACCCGGCGGGGCCGCTTGCAGAGGCTGCCCCTGCCAAACTAAGGACCACCAGAGGGGGGAACGCGCCGGTGACAACGGCACCTGTTCCGGACGCCACAGCGCTCGCCTCCATGGTCCGCGCCGGTGACATCTCCGCCCGGGATGTCCTGGCGGAAGCGCAGGTGCGGTCCGCTTCCATTCCTGCTCTTGGTGCCTTTATCCAGGAGGACTGGGACGGCGCTGCGGTTGCCGCCCGGGAGGTGGATCGCCGTCGCTCCCGCGGGGAGGATCCCGGGCCGCTGGCTGGTGTTCCCCTCAGCGTCAAGGACGTCATCGCGGTGGCGGGCCTGCAGCTCACTGGCGGGAGCGCGGCATTCAAGGGGAACGTTGCCACGTTCACTGCCACGGCCGTGCGGCGTCTGCAGGAGGCAGGTGCCGTGGTGGTGGGGAAAACCAACTGCCCCGAGTTTGCGTTCGGCGCCGTTACCGAGAGCCCCGTCGGAGGCTTGACGCTCAACCCCCGGTTCCCGGGCGCGACGCCGGGCGGCTCAAGCGGAGGAGAAGCTGCCGCCGTCGCTGCCGGCGTCACCGCACTCGGGCTGGGCACCGATTACGGCGGATCGCTACGGTGGCCGGCACAGTGTGTGGGGATCACCGCGCTGCGGCCCACCCCGCGCACCGTTCCCGACCTGGGCATCGTTCCCGGAGCCGGCGGCTGGTACGGGACCGGCAACCCGTCCCCGCCCGGCGCCCGCCTGCAAGCGGCGACCCAAGTCCTGGGACCGCTCGCCCGCTCAGTGCGGGACCTGCGGACGGCGCTCGCCGTTCTTGCGGCAAGGAATCCCGCCGCCCGGACCTTTTCCGGTCACACCGTGCCGGGCGGCATTGCGGTGGCATGGAGTGACGGTTCGGCATTGGGACCGGTGCGGCGTGAAGTGTCCGCGATGTTGGCCTCCCTGGCGGAGCGGATCATGCAGGAGGTCAGGACGGTCATCCACGTACCGGGTTTGTTTGCCGACTCGCTGGCAGCTTACAACCGGCTCCGTCCCGTCGACCCCATGACCGACCATGCCGCCGCCATCGCCGGCAGGGAGCACCTGGTCCTTCCTGCGAACCTCGACGTCATCCAGCGCTCCCTGGGTACTGATGCCGGGGAAGTCGGGGCTGCCGTGTCCGCATCCGAGGTGGCAAGGAAACGGGACCTTGTGGTCTTCGAAACCGCTGACATCGTCCTCCTGCCCGTGGCCGGCGGTCCTGCCTGTGACATGTCCGGGAATCTGGACATCGACGGGCAGTCCATCTTTGGCTGGGACATTATGGGCCAATGCAGGGCCGTGACCATGGTGGGTGCACCGGTTGTGTCGCTGCCCGTCGCGTTGTCCTCCGAAGGCCTGCCCCTGTCCGTCCAGGTCGTCGCACGCCCCGGTGCGGACGCGCTGGCGCTGGACTTCGCCCCGTGGCTGGAAAGCGTTGCCGGGCGCCAGAGGGCGTCCCCGCCGTAACGCAGCCCGGTACAGAGCGGGACAGGGGAGCATCGAGCAGTTAAAAATGAGGGCCCCGGTCACAGCGAAAGCTGCGGCCGGGGCCATCAATGCGCCCGGAGGCGGCGGGAACTATTTAGGCGCGTGCCTTGGCGTGGCCCTTGGTGAGGATCAGGGCCAGGGCGACCATGCCGACGCCGAGCAGCAGGTGCAGGATGTTGTCAGCACCGTTCACCGGGACGAAGTTGCCGGCGGTGTCCTGGGGGATGACCAGGCCGTAGATGAAGAGGACCAGGTAGATGATGCCGCCGTAGAGCAGGAACGAGCGGGCGCCTGCGGCAGTCTTGGCCAGGACGAGGCCGGCCACGCCGAAGAGCAGGTGGACGATGTTGTGCAGGGCCGAGACCTGGAAGAGGCCCAACAGCAGGGCCTCGGAGTGGTGGCCGGCGAAGTGCAGCTGGTCAAAGTTGGCCGTGATTCCCGGAACGAAGCCCAGGATGCCGACCAGCAGGAACACTGCGCCCACAGCCATCGATGCCTTCTGGACGTTGGTCCGGGTTGCCGTGCCGGTGCTGGTGTGTGTTGCCATCGTGATCTCCTGAATGCGGTATGTGTTGATGGACTTGCAGGTTTTGGCCTGCCAGCCCAAAGGGTTATGCCAGCTATTCGGGAGTTACCGCACGTCGGATGGGTCTATTGCCAAAAATTTATTCAAACGCCCGGGACAAGTGCGCCCGTTGCGCGTTTCGCCGGAGGGGATTAGAGCGTCTCGGGAATCGGACGCCCGGGGAAGAGCGTCGGGTACTGTTTCCGGTACATTCTGCGTCCGATGAGTTTGTAGGCGAGGCGGACCGGCAGGGAGATTTCCTTGAACAGTTCCCTGCGGTCCGCGGGCGGGTTGGTCGCCAGCACCATCCCGAGGTAGCCCACCAGGAACTTATTGGAAACCTGGTTACTTCCGTGCTCCGCGGCCGTCTTCATTTCCTTGCTTGTCGAAGTTTCCCAACACCTCACCTACGTAGGCTGTGCGGGCTGTATCGCCGGACCCTGCGGAACGCACCAGGCCGGGCGCCTCGTCATAGGCCCTAAGAAACACGCGGTGAATGCGCCGCATGGACGCGGAGCCGCTGCACAGCACGGGCCCCGGCGGCACAGGAGCCGCGGTTTCACCCGGCCGCATGGTGAAGAAGTCGGTCATCAAATTGGGAAGTTGTCCGCTTCCCCTATCCAGCCGGGTGCAGCTTGGAGCATGATGACCCCCATGAAAAAGATCGCTATGGCTGGTTTCGCAGCGGCAATGCTGGCGCTCGGCGCAGTCAACTCAGCAGCTGTGGGTAACGCGGCGACCGATCCATCACACGTTGCGGGGCAGATCATGGTCAAGTTCCGGGACAATGCTGCTGCCGCCGGTGCGCTGCGCCAGCATGGCCTCAACGAGGGACCTGCTATCGGGGACACCGGCGCGCGACTCATCAAAGTGCCGGCCGGAAAAGAACTTCAGCTCGTGGAAGCCCTGAGCCGGAACCCTGTGGTGGAGTACGCCGAGCCGGATCAGGTAGCCACCGCCGCCACAGCTGACCAGTATTTCCCGCGCCAGTACGCCTTGCAAAATGATGGCCAGTCCTTCACCAATACCAACGGCGATATAACGATCGCCACCGGCAAAGTGGACGCCGATGTTGACGCTGTCGAAGCTTGGGGTGTCACCACCGGTACCGGCATCAAAGTTGCCGTCCTCGATTCAGGTGTCGACCTCGACCACCCTGACATCAATCCGAAGGTTGTTGGGCGCGCCAATTTCAGCGGTGCGGCAAGCAATGACGACATCTACGGCCACGGCACCCATGTGTCCGGTATCGTCGCCGCCACTCACAACACAGAGGGCGTGGCCGGTGTGTGCCCGGGCTGCACCATCCTGGCTGGCAAGGTCCTGAATGACAGCGGAGTCGGCTCGACATCGGGCGTCGCAAACGGGATCAGCTGGGCGGTCAGCAACGGTGCCAAGGTGATTAACATGAGCATAGGCGTGCGGGCATCGCGCACCCTCGAGACTGCCGTGAATAACGCGTGGAATAAGGGTGCCGTGCTGGTTGCCGCAGCCGGCAATGGCAGCAATCAGACCAAGATCTACCCTGGCGCCTATCCCAACGTGATCGCCGTCGGCGCTACCGACAACAACGACGCCAAAGCAGCGTTTTCAACCTACGGAGCCAGCTGGGTGGACATCGCAGCGCCAGGCGTCAACGTCTACTCAACGTTCCCGAACCACAAATTCGTCCTCGGCACGCAGAACAACCGGGCGCTGGGATATGACGTGGGCAACGGAACGTCCATGTCATCACCGATCGTCGCTGCCACTGCCGCGCTTGTCTGGAGTACCAATCCTGGTGCCACGCAGACTGCCGTGCGTACAAAGGTTGAATCGGCTGCCGAGAAGCTTACTGGCCACGGGACCTATTGGGCACATGGCCGCGTAAACGCATGCAAAGCCGTCGGCGGCTGCCCCTAGCCGTCGGAATGGCACCTAAGTACGGAACCGCACTTGTCAACAGCAACACCTGGAGGCCGCCGTGGTCACAGACATTTCCTCCGTCATGGTTGAGACCCTTCTTGGTGCCCTCAAGGTACGGCGGAGCGGCGAGGGATATCCGGCAGTACTGTGGCACAGCCTTTTCGTCGACTCCACAACCTTCGACGGCGTGGTGAAGGCCCTCGGACAGCAACGCGAGCTATTCGTCATAGATGGACCGGGGCACGGCGACAGCCCCGGCCCCCGCAGGCGGTACACCCTCGAAGACTGTGCCACCGCCGCTTCCCAGATTATGGATTCGCTCAACCTTGCCGGGCAGGCGGACTGGGTGGGCAACGCCTGGGGAGGGCATGTGGGGATCGTCTTCGCCGACAGGTTCCCGGCCCGCTGCGGATCGCTGGCAACAATCGGGACGCCGCCTTACCCTCTGACCAAGCAGGAGCGCAGGCAGAACGCGCTCCTTGTCCACCTTTACCGGGTCATGGGCCCACGGCCATTCAGCAAAATCCTCGCGGAAGCGCTCGCCGGGCGGGGTGTCGCGACGACGGCACCCTCGGCTGCCGCAGCGGTGCGGAACGCTTTCGACCGTGGTGACAGGCGCGGAAAGTACTGGGCCATGCAGTCGGTAATGATGCACCGGCCTGATCTCCGCCCGGTCCTGCCCCGCCTGAGGGTACCGGTCCTGATGCTGGCGGGCCGTGACGATGCGTTGCTTGACCTCGAAGAGGCTGAGCGTGCGGCGCTAAGTGTCCCGGACGGCCACTTCGCGCAGGTGACCGGCGCAGGCCACGTTGCCCCGCTTTTGGTTGCTCCCCGCGAAGTCGCCGAGCACGTGCTCGCGTTCTGGAATGAGCGGCAAAAGTGAAAAGTGGTAATTGGTGTTCGAAATCTCGTGTAGAGTCAATCCTGTTGTTGTGTTTATGCAGTTGGTAGTTCAGGCAGTACGCGGGGTCGAAAGTCCCCGTTCTTCTGAAGTAGCGGTTTTGAACACCCCACACCGGAGGACCCGAAAGTCGGGACTTTTCCTCCACCTTCACGAAGGACAAAAATAATGGCTACTGGTACCGTCAAATGGTTTAACGCTGAAAAGGGCTTCGGCTTCATTTCCCCCGATGACTCCTCACAGGACGTTTTCGCACACTACTCTGCGATCGCTTCCTCCGGCTTCCGCTCACTCGAAGAGAACCAGAAGGTCTCCTTCGAAACCGAGCAGGGCCCCAAGGGTCCCCAGGCCGTAAACATCCAGTCCCTCTAATTTCTTAGAGAAACTGAGGCCTCAGGGTTTCAAAGTTTGAAAGCAGGGCCGGTCACTGACCGGCCCTGCTTTTTGTTAACCCGGGTCTGCTGGTTCGGCCCGGCTTTAGCTGTGGTGCCGCTGCGCCAGGAACGCCGCCAGCGCAGGGTTGTCAATCTCCTTCGCCAG
>NZ_JBNHFF010000135.1:0-9103 GCF_059089965.1 Arthrobacter sp. SPT-J7 | reverse complement strand
ATGGAAGGAGGTGGCCAGCAGGTGGCCGGAACGCACTGCAACAATTCTAGCTGTCCCCGGCAGCGGGACCGCGTGGGACGCGTGCTCCCGATCCGCCGGTTCCACCTGGGCCAGGATCTCCACCTCCGGGCCGACGCGTTCCACCCAGGGGCCCCGGATGAAGACGGCGTGGACCGGAGGAACACCGGTTTCGGCAGCGCTGAAATCGAGTCCTTTGAAGTCGAGGTCCGTTTCAAAGGACTCGCGCTGCCGGCCGAAGGCGTTGCGCCGGACGGTGATATCCAGTCCGCCGAAAGTCTGTTGCGGGGCTCCGGCGAGGTCTGTTGCTGGATCTGCGATGTCCGCGGCGAGCAGGATCATGCCGGCACACGAACCGTATGCAGGCAGGCCCTCGGCGATCCGCTCCCGAAGAGGTTCCGCCAGGTCAAAGGCGCGGGCCAGCTTGTCGATCGCGGTGGATTCACCGCCGGGAATGATCAGCCCATCCAGACCGTCCAGTTCCTTGGGGCGGCGGATCCCGACGCCCTCGGCTCCGGTTGCTTCGATGGCACGGAGGTGCTCGCGGAAGTCACCTTGAAGCGCCAACACGCCGATCCGCAAGCCCGAGCCCACGCGCGCGGAAGCAGCTGAAGGGGAAATTGTCATCCATCCAGCATACGGTGCACAGCCTTCCTGGCCGGCGCGGGAGGCCCACTCCGACGGCGGTTGCATGCCGTTGCTGGGATATATTCGAAGCATGCTCTACTTCAGTGTTCCGCTCGGCAAGCTCGTCCGCCGGGTGTCCCGGCTACGGGGCGGTGGCTCTGCCCTGCCCGGGCTGGTGGTCGAAAAAATCGATCCCGGCTTCATGCGGCGGACGCTCACCACGCTCCCCCATGGCGTAGCCGTAGTCAGCGGTACCAACGGTAAAACAACCACTACCAAAATGGTGGTGGAGCTGCTGGAGAGCCAGGGGCTGAAGGTTTTCACCAACCGCACCGGCAGCAACTTCACCCGGGGTGTGGCCGCCGCACTGCTGGGCGAGGTGGACTGGCGGGGCCGGCTGGACGCCGACGTCGCTGTCCTGGAGCTCGACGAAGCCCACGCCGTGCACTTCGTCAACAGCGTGCCGCCCCGTTACTGCCTGCTCCTTAACGTCCTCCGTGACCAGCTGGACCGGTTCGGCGAGATCGACAAGACGGCCCAGCTGCTCCAGCACATCGCCGCCAAAACCACCGGAACGGTGGTGCTGAACCGGGAGGACCCGCGCGTGGCCAGGATCGCCGCTTCCTTGACCGGGCAGGACGTCAAGTACTTCGGCCTTGACGATTCGCTGTTGGGCACCTTCCCCAACGACGACGACATGCGCGCCGCTCCTGGAAGTCCTGCTCCGGCGGGCCTTCCGGAGAAGCCCGCTGCGGACGTCGTCCTCCGCAAAGTGGGTGCGGACACCGCCGAATTTGAGTATGACGGCGTGACGGTCAGCACCGGGATGAAGCTCCGCGGCGTCTACAACATTTTCAATGCGGCCGCGGCGCTGACCCTGGCGCGCAGCATTTGTGGCGGCGGTGCAGCCACTGCCGACCACGACACCCTGCTGGCCGCCCTCGCCCAGGTTGCACCCGCCTTCGGCCGGGGAGAGAGCCTCACCGTCGACGGCCAGCCCCTTGACCTCGTCCTGGTCAAAAATCCCAGCGGGTTCCGGCTCGGCCTGAAGTCCTTCCCCGCCGGCGGCTACGCCACCATGATTGCCATCAACGACAACTACGCCGACGGCCGCGACATGTCCTGGCTGTGGGACGTGGAATTCGACTCCCTTCGCGAGGGAGGGGTGGACCAGCTGACCGGCTCCCGCGCCTACGACATGGCCCTGCGCCTGCAGTATGACGACGTGCGGATCGGCGGGGTCGAGCCCGAGATTACCCCAGCTCTTGCCTCCTTCATCAGGGAAGCCCAAGGCAAGCCGAAACGCATCTTCTGCACCTACACGGCAATGCTGGCCATCCGACGCGAGCTGTCGAAAATCACCACCGTGGAGGTTGTCTCTTGAGCCAGTCAGGCGCGCACCCTGCAAGGGAAAGCTCCGAGAGCAAGGGCGCCATCCGGGTAGTCCAGCTCTATCCCCGCGACATGAACATCTATGGCGACTGGGGCAACGCCCTGGTCCTTCAGCAGCGCATCAAGTGGCACGGCTATACCCCGGAGCTGCTCGAATACAACGTGGGTGATCCCTTCCCGGAGAACGTGGACATCATCGTGGGCGGTGGCGGCCAGGACAGCGGGCAGCTGGTGATCCAGGACGATCTGCAGGCACGGGCGGGAGTGCTGAAGGACCTGGCTGAGGACGGCGCGCCGATGCTGGTCATCTGCGGGCTGTACCAGCTTTTCGGACGGTTCTTCAAAACGCGCACCGGAGCAGTCATCCCCGGCATCGGCGTTCTTGACGTGGAAACCCATGGCACTGATGAGCGCCTGATCGGCAACGTCAAGGTGGCTACGCCGGAGTTCGGCGAGGTGCTGGGTTACGAGAACCACAGCGGGCAGACCACACTCGGTGGCGGCGTGCGGCCGCTCGGCACCGTGGCAAAAGGGACGGGAAACAACAGCAGCGACGGCCATGAAGGTGCCCGCTACCGCAACATCGTGGCGAGCTATCTGCACGGGTCCCTGCTGCCAAAGAATCCAGCCATTGCCGATTTCCTGATCCGCACGGCGGCTGAGCGGAAGTACGGCACATTCCAGCCCGGCCACCCGGATGACCATTACGCCGATCTGGCCAGGGAACACGCGGCGCGCCGCCCGCGCTGACAGGCACACCGTCCATCGGCCGACGGCGGCGGGGGCCCTTTTAGCACTAAGGCTTAGGGTTCGCGTGTTATCAGGAGTTCATGGGCACCGGCTGCCCCCGCACCGCGGGATTCCACTACTGTGCTGGTCCGCTGCCTGGTCGCGGCGTCCGCTTCCGCACCGGCACATTGCCCCTGCGGCGCATCAGCGGCCACCGAACACCAGCGGTACGGGTCGCGGACAATGACCGATGGTGCCCAGGCGAGGTCCGTGGCCGACCATCTGCCGGAGGCGTCCTGGCCAAACTGCGCCCTCACCAGCAGGCCCTCGTTGTTAACCACATACCAGGGGGACAGCTCCGTTACGCCATTGCCCAGGCCGTACACAATCCAGGTACCTTTGTAGTTTTCGATGGGCAGCACGGAGTGGGTGTGGTGACCATAGACCAGGTTGAACTGCCCGCTGTCCACCAGGGCACGCGCCACCTCCTCCTGCTGGGCGTTCGGTTCGCTGGCGTACTCATCACCGGCGTGCATGGCGGCCAGGACGATGTCCGCTCCCAACGCCCTCGCCTTTTCGGCCTTGGCAATCATTGCTGCGGGGTCCAGCATGTCCACCTGCCAGGGATATTCCGGGAGCAGGCCGTTGAGCCCGTACGTGGCCTGGATGATGGCGACTTTCGCGGCCGCCGTCTGCACGATGAGGATTCCGTGGGATTCGCTTTCCGTCCGGTAGGACCCTGTGTGCTGGAGGCCGGCGGCATCCAGGGCGTCCAGGGTGCGCAGCAGCCCGTCGGTGCCGCGGTCGATGGTGTGGTTGCTGGCGGTAGTGCAGGCCTGGTACCCCACGTCCTTGGACGCGGTGATGATCTGGGGCGGAACGTTGAACGACGGGTACGCAGAAAACGGACCGTCCGGGCCTGCCACCGGCGTCTCCTGGTGGCAGATGGCAAGATCGCTGTTCCTGATGTATCGGCGTTGACCTTCCAGGAGTGGCCCAAAGTCCATGCCCGGCTTCCCGCCAGCGGCGGCGTCTTGCTGCGCCTGCTGCCACAACTGGTCATGGATCAGCATGTCGCCGGTCACCAGTACGGTGGTGCACCGGACCATTGGGCAGGTCGGGCCCTTACCCGGTGTGGGTGCAGGTGTGGGGCTGGGTGCCGGAGCGGCGCTTGGCGGCAACGTCCCGGAACCGAGAGTCTGGGTAGCAGACTCCGCCGGCCGTGGCGACTGCCCGTCCTGTTCCGCCACGAGGCCGCAGCCGGCCACCACAGCAGCCACAAGCAGGGCACATGTCGTTGCCCCGGCGCGCGGGGCAGCACCGCCCCAACTAATCCCCATGACGGTCATTCTAGGCAAGGTTCCGCGCCGCCACGAGCATTTGGCGGTCGTTGAGAAGGTGTGGCCCATGTGGAAGATTTACGTCATGACAAACCCCCTGCTCGCTCCCAGCACGCTTCCGTTCGCCCTGCCCCCGTTCGCGGACATAGAGCCGGCCCATTACGCCGAAGCGGCTGAGGCCGGATTTGCGGAGCACCTGTCCGAGGTCCAGGCGATCGCCGCCAACACTGATCCCGCCACCTTCGACAACACGGCTGTGGCGATGGAGCGCTCGGGCCTGCTGCTCCACAGGACTGCTGCCGCCTTCTTTACGCTTGTCTCTGCCGACGCCTCTGACGAGATCCGTGACCTGGAAACCCGGCTTTCGCCGCTCTTTTCGGCCCACCAGGACGAAGTATTCCTGAACCGGGCCCTGTATGAACGCTTCGCCGCCATCGATACGGCGGGTCTTGATCCAGAGTCGGCGCGCCTGGTGGACGAATATCTCAAGGAGTTCCGGCAAACAGGCATTCAGCTGGACGGTCCCGGTCAGGAGCGGCTGCGGGAGCTCAATGCCGAGCTCTCCAGGTTGGGAACCGAATTCGGCCAGCGGGTCAAGGAAGGGATGAAGTCCGCAGCCCTGCTGCTGGAGGACCCCGCAGAGCTGGCGGGGTTGCCGGCCGACGACGTGGCCGCCGCCGCAGAAGCAGCCCGTGCGGCCGATCATGAGGGAAAGTTCCTCCTCACGCTGATCCAACCCACCAACCAGCCGGCCCTCGCTGCCCTGGAGAACCGGAACGTCAGGCGGCGGTTGTTTGAAGCTTCGGTGGCCCGCGGCAGCAGCGGCGGAAACCTCGACGTGCTCGAACTTGCCAGGTCCATGGCCGCCGCACGCGCCGAAAAAGCTGCCCTGCTGGGCTTCGGCAACTACGCCGAACTGGTGGTGGACCGGCAGACAGCACCCGATTTCGAATCGGTCCAGTCTATGCTGAACCGCATGGCACCGGCCGCCGTCCGCAACGCGGACCGCGAGGCCAACGCCCTGGCGGAGGCCGCCCGGCATCCCTTGGAGGCCTGGGACTGGGCGTTCTACTCCGCGAAGGTCCGGCGGGAAAAGTACGACGTGGACGAGCAGGCCCTCCGGCCCTATTTCGAGCTGGACCGGGTCCTGGCCGACGGAGTCTTCTTCGCTGCCACGTCCCTCTACGGCATTACCTTCCATGAACGGAAGGATCTTTCCGGTTACCACCCCGACGTGCGGGTCTGGGAGGTCCGGAATGAGGACGGCAGCTCCTTGGGGCTTTTCCTCGGCGACTACTACACTCGTGAGTCCAAGCGCGGCGGCGCCTGGATGAACTCCCTGGTGGAACAGTCGGGACTGCTCGGGACCAAGCCAGTGGTCATCAACAACCTGAACATATCCAAGCCGCCCGCGGGCGAACCGACGCTGCTGACCCTGGACGAGCTGCGGACCACCTTCCACGAGTTCGGGCATGCCCTGCACGGGTTGTTCTCCAAGGTGACATACCCACGGTTCTCCGGTACTTCGGTTCCCAGGGATTTTGTGGAGTACCCGTCGCAGGTCAACGAGATGTGGATTATGTGGCCGGAGGTGCTGGCCAACTATGCGAAGCACTACGCCACCGGCGAACCGCTTTCCCACGAAGTCGTGGACAAATTGAACGAATCCCGGCTCTGGGGTGAGGGCTTTGCCACTACCGAGTACTTGGGGGCAGCGCTGCTGGACCTGGCCTGGCATGTCCTGGGGAGCAATGAGGTGCCCGAGGATGCACTGGCCTTCGAGGAGAAGGGCCTGGCGGCTGCCGGAATCGCCCACGCGCTGATTCCGCCGCGTTACCGCACGGGATACTTCCAGCACGTCTTCGCGGGAGCCGGTTATGCTGCAGGCTACTACTCGTACATCTGGAGCGAAGTGCTGGACGCCGAGACCGTGGACTGGTTCAGCGAGAACGGAGGCCTCACCCGGACCAACGGTGACCGTTTCCGGCAGGAGCTCCTGTCGCGGGGTAACAGCCGCGACCCGCTCGACTCCTTCCGGACCCTCCGAGGCCGCGAAGCAAAGCTGGAGCCCCTCCTGAAGCGCCGAGGCCTCAACTAGCGGCCCCTTCCCCCGCCCCCTTAAAAGTACGACGCCGGTCCCCCGCCAAAACAAAGGTGGGGAACCGGCGACGTTACTAGCGGGAGGCGGAAGTTACCAGCCGCGCTCAGCGAGGCGGTGAGGCTGGGGAATCTCGTCGACGTTGATGCCCACCATGGCTTCACCCAGGCCGCGGGAGGCCTTGGCGATGACGTCGGGGTCGTCGAAGAAGGTGGTGGCCTTCACGACGGCGGCGGCGCGCTGGGCGGGGTTGCCGGACTTGAAGATGCCCGAGCCGACGAAAACGCCGTCGGCGCCGAGCTGCATCATCATGGCAGCGTCGGCGGGGGTGGCGATGCCGCCGGCGGTGAACAGGACCACGGGAAGCTTGCCGGTGGAGGCAACTTCCTTGACCAGCTCATAGGGTGCCTGCAGTTCCTTCGCCGCGACGTACAGCTCGTCCTCGGGCAGTGCCGCGAGCTTGAGCAGTTCGGCGCGGATCTGGCGCATGTGGGTGGTGGCGTTGGAGACGTCACCGGTGCCGGCTTCGCCCTTGGAGCGGATCATCGCCGCACCCTCGTTGATGCGGCGCAATGCCTCACCGAGGTTGGTGGCGCCGCAGACGAACGGAACGGTGAAGTTCCACTTGTCGATGTGGTTGGTGTAGTCGGCCGGGGTCAGGACCTCGGACTCGTCAATGTAGTCCACGCCCAGGGACTGCAGGACCTGGGCCTCGACGAAGTGGCCGATCCGGGCCTTGGCCATGACCGGCACGGACACGGCATCAATGATTTTGTCGATCATGTCCGGATCGGACATACGGGACACGCCGCCCTGGGCGCGGATATCGGCCGGAACGCGTTCCAGCGCCATCACAGCAACGGCACCGGCGTCTTCGGCGATGCGGGCCTGTTCGACGTTGACGACGTCCATGATGACGCCGCCCTTGAGCATCTCAGCCATGCCGCGCTTCACGCGGCTGCTGCCCGTGACGCTGTTCGCGGACGAACCGGCTTCGCTGCTTACATCAGGTGTAGACACAAAAACCCCTATGGGTAGATAGATGACCTTCGCCGGGCGTGTAGGGCGGCACGAAGATGCCATCTGTACACACACCGGGTTGCCGGATCCATTGACCGGGCAGTCCTAATACTAGTCTCACCGCGCCCGGCCGGCTTAATTCGTGTTAATCGGCAGGCGACGGTTCAGCAAGTGCCTGGCGGCGGACGGACACCATGCGCTGGACCACGGTTATGAGGCTGGCGAGGGCGAGCAGGATCAGTGTCACCAGCAGAACCACGTGCGGCAGCCCAAGGCCGGTAAAGCCGGTCACCACCAGCACGGAAACCAGGCGTTCAGCGCGTTCTGCTATGCCGATGTTGGCCGTGAACCCCAGCGACTCCGCCTTTGCCCTGGCGTAGGAGACCACCATGCCAAGGACGAGGCAGACAGTGGCGGCCATGGCGATCGGAACATTAGCGCCACCGGTAAAGAACCAGACGGCGAGGCCGGCGAAAAGGGCGCCGTCGGCGATCCGGTCCAGGGTGGAGTCCAGGAAGTTGCCCCAACGGCTGCCCACCGCCCGCATCCTGGCCATGATGCCATCCAGGACGTCGGAAAAGATAAACGCGGTGATGAACAGGGTTCCCCACCAGAGCTGCCCGAGCGGGTAGAAGACGAGGGATCCCACCACTACACCGGCAGTACCGATAATGGTCACGGCATCCGGTGAGACGCCGATTCGGAGGAGCCAACGGGCGAACGGGGTGAACAGCGCGGTGAAGAACCCGCGGGCGTGCCTATTCAGCATCCGTCTCCCCGGGCCAGGCGTCGGCGACCTGCTGGCGGACCTCGTCGAGGGTCTGCGTGATCGCCTTGGTCTGGGCGATGATGGGGAAGAAGTTCCCGTCACCGCCCCAGCGCGGAACAATGTGTTGATGCAGGTGCGCGGCGATGCCGGCTCCGCCCACCACGCCCTGGTTCATCCCCAGGTTGAATCCGCCCGGGTTCGCTACTTTCCGCAGCACCCGCATGGCCGTCTGGGTCAGCTCGGCGAACTCCGCTGTCTCCTCAACGGTGAGGTCCGTGTAGTCGGGGATGTGGCGGTAGGGGCAAACGAGAAGATGCCCGGGGTTGTAGGGAAACAGGTTCAGCACCACGTAGCAGGTCTTTCCCCGGTAGACGATCAGCGCATCCTCATCGGTCCTTGCCGGTCCGATACAGAAGGGGCAGTCGTTTTCGTTCTTGAACTGGTGCTGGCCGCCCTTGATGTAAGCCATGCGGTGCGGAGTCCACAGGCGCTGGAAGGCGTCCGGGACACCGGCGAGGTCAAAGTCGTCGGTAACGCCGGCATCGCCTGGATATCCTGCGCCTGTGTTCTCCTGCACGGTCCTGTTCCCGTTTCCGCTAGCTGGTCCGGTTACGGACGGCTTCCGTGATCCGCTTGACTGCTTCTGCCACGGGCACGCCGTTGTCCTGGCTTCCGTCCCGGAACCGGAACGAGACGGCCCCTGCTTCGGCGTCGTCGCCGCCGGCGATCAGCACAAACGGGATCTTGTCCTTGCTGGCAGTGCGGATCTTCTTCGGGAACCTGTCCGACGAAGTATCCACCTCAGCCCGGATGCCTGCCGCCTTCAGCTGATCGACGACGTCGAACACGTACTCGTTGAACGCCTCCGCGACCGGAATGCCCACTACCTGGACCGGGGCGAGCCAGGCCGGGAAGGCGCCGGCGTAGTGCTCGGTCAGGACACCCATGAAGCGCTCCACGGACCCGAAGAGTGCACGGTGGATCATGACCGGACGCTGGCGGCTGCCGTCGGCGGCCTGGAACTCGAGTTCGAAGCGTTCAGGCAGGTTGAAGTCCAGCTGGATGGTGGACATCTGCCAGGTGCGGCCCAGCGCGTCCTTCGCCTGGACG
>NZ_JBNHFF010000134.1:0-9111 GCF_059089965.1 Arthrobacter sp. SPT-J7 | reverse complement strand
AAGAGTGCGCACAACAAACCTGGGGGGCCCGCCGGCAAATCCCGGGCGCCCGCCCCTGTTCGGGTGGTGTGACTACGCTACGCGGACGAAGGAAGCACCGCTGAGCCAGCTGATGGAGTGGACTTCGGTCTTGAAACCGTCCACGCCGCCGCTGACAACCTGGCCGTTGCCGGCGAAGACGCCGACGTGGCCGGCGGTGATCACCAGGTCACCGGGAGCAGGGGTGCCCACAGTGGTGCCGTACTGGTAGAACTGGCCCGGGGCGAGGTCGCCAACGCTCTTGCCCACGGCGCGGAGAGCCTTCTCCACCATGGCGGTGCAGTCCTGCTGGACGCCCAGCTGGCCGTAGGCGTTCGCCAGAATGGCTGCGCCGGTCCCGGTGCCGGTGGCTGCCGGTGCTGCCGGAGCAGGTGCTGCCGGAGCAGGTGCCGCCGTGGAGGCGTAGGACAGGTTCATGCCGGTGTTTGCAGGAGCGGCAGCAGCCTTGGCGGGAGCCGGAGCAGCGGCCGGAGCGGCTGCAACGAAGCCAGCGCCGGGGATCTGGATCTGGTCGCCGGGGTAGATGATGGTGTCGATCGACAGCCCGTTGGCGGACAGGACATCATTCAGGGCTACCCCGTTGGCAGCCGAGATGGCGCCCAGGGTGTCGCCGGAGACGACGGTGTGCACGTTGGCTGCAGCTGCTGCGGGGGCAGCCACTGCAGCAGCCGGTGCTGCATAAGCCTGGGTGTTGGTGGTCTCAGTGGTGTCCGGACCGGTGACGCCTGCGTGGGCAGGGGCGCCAACACCGAAGGCAATGCCGGAAGCGGCGGCTACGGCGAGCGCCGGGCGGCCAAGCGACTTGGCTGAGACAGCCAAGCCCTGGAGCGCAATGGAGCGGGCCGGAGTCGCGCGGTGACGGGCGGTGGTGGAATTTTTTGACACGGTTGATCGCCTCTCCCATGCCTGCGGGGTGAGCTGTCGGGTTCGGGTTGGAGATACCCGGCCGGAGCAACTCCGTACGAAACGGAGGCACTATCGACTTAACCCCAAGGCCTCGTATGAGGCCGCGGAAACTTGGTTCCCCCGTCCCTGCCAGCTGGAAACGATTGAATCCCGGGTCAGTGGCAGGGCTCGGCATACTGACGGGAATGCCCCGTCTGAGAGGGACACCTGAAGACCATAGCCCGATACCGGATGCATTGTCACGTTTGGGTAACATACGAGGTGGTCCTATCGTATTTAGCAATCGAATAGATTCAGCACCCACATCCGGCTGACCACCCGAGATAGGCGCGCCGCGTAAACCGCAGTGTTGTTTGTCACAACGCCATAAAGGAACCCTGCAAAGGTGCCTGGGAGGCACGCGTTTTTCCGCTCCATAACGATGAAACGCTGGTTTGAATGCAGGACGCAAAATCCATCGAGGCGGGAAAAGCCGCCGAAATCGTGAGGATTGGCCATCTGCTGGCCAGTCTCCTCTTTTCGGGCACCTAGGGACTTGCCCAGGCCCTTCCGCCGGGCAAGTATGCAAGCGCCGGCACCGGTTGGCTTACGAGCTATCGAAACCAAATCGAAGGGGGGCTGGGCTGTATCGGTGGCCGTTACGGCTCGCCGTGCCCGGCCTGGAACCACTCGTGGCGAGGAGCTGGTACTGACGCCGCGTAGGCTTTTGCCATGCCCGACTTTGAACGGTTCCGTATCCTGCTCGAGGAGGAGCGGGAGCGGAAGATGGCCCTCCTTCCGGCCCTCCGCGCGGACATCGCCTCCGCAAATTCGGCACGCCAGGACTCCAACGTGGACGACGAACATGATCCGGAGGGCTCCACCATCGCCTTCGAGCTGTCCCAGGCGTCCGCCCTGCTGAAGCAGAGCAGCGCAGGGCTTGACCAGGTGGACGCCGCTTTGGCCAGGATCTCCGCCGGCACCTACGGGACCTGCGCCGTCTGCGGGGAAGCCATCGCCGAAGGCAGGCTCGAGGCACGGCCGTGGACCCCGTTCTGCATCCGGCACGCATCGGCAGGCCGCAGGCAATGAGCAGCGGCATCGATCAGGTAACGGCTGCAGCAGAATTTGTCGACCGGACGCTGCAGAACGAGGGGTCCTGGTATCGGGCGGACGACGTCGAGGGCCGGCTGGGCGGGCAGCTGGCCTCCTACGGCTCCTCGGTGGGTGCTGTGCGCGGAACCGTCCGCGACGCCCTGCGGAAGTATAAGGACTTTGACCACGACGCCGTGGTCCAGCTGGCGTCCGCCCTGTGGGGTCAGCCGCGGCCCGGCTCCAGGCCGGTCTTTGAGCGCCGGCTCGCCGCCGTTGTGCTGCTCCAGTCCAAGGTGCCACTCCTGCGCCATTCGGACCTGACCCGGATCGAGGGCTTCCTGCGGTCTGCCGGTACGGGCGAACTGACGGAACCCCTGCTGGCCGACGTTATGGTGCCGTTCCTGGCACGGCTCGGCGGGCGTGACCGGCAACGCGTGAACGTTGTCCTCGCCCGCTGGCGGACGGACCCCGACGGCAGGCTGCGCCGTGCCGCCGCCTTCATCGGTCAGCAATCCACCCCCGACCCCCCACCACAAGGAGACACGCATGAACGATCCCTATAACCTGGACCGGTTTGTCGCCGCGCAGGACAGCGGCGGAGCCTACGATCAGGCCCTGGCGGAACTGCAGCTGGGCAGCAAATCCGGCCACTGGATGTGGTTCATCTTTCCGCAGATCGCGGGCCTGGGCCACAGTGAGATGTCACGTCGGTACGCCATCAGCTCCATTGCCGAGGCCCGGGACTACCTGGACCATCCAGTGCTTGGCCCGCGGCTGCTCGACTGCGCCCTGGCCGTCACCAACCATGCAAGCCGCCCTGCGGAGGACATTCTCGGTAGCATCGACGCCCGGAAGCTGCATTCGTCCATGACGCTGTTCCTCCGCGCAGCCCCCGGGGAAACCGTCTTCAAAACCGTGCTGGCCCAGTTCTTCGATGGTCAGCCCGATGCCGCTACCGACGAGCTGCTGGCCGGCCAGGACGAACAGTAAGGGCCAACGCTTGAAGGAGGGGATGGCGGCGCCCTGCGTACGCAAGGCACCGCCATCCGGCTCACTTGTTGTGGCTTAACGCTACGGCGAGGGACTGCCGCCGTTGACGTTCAGCGTTTCCCCGATAACGTAGCTGGACTCCGGCGATGCCAGGAAGACGTACGCCGGGGCGAGTTCCGCGGGCTGGCCTGCCCGGCCCAGGGGAGTGGACTGGCCGAACTCCGGCAGCTCCTCCTTGGGCTGCCCGCTGCTGACCTGCAGCGGCGTCCAGATGGGCCCCGGAGCTACGGCGTTGACACGGATGCCCTTCGGCGCGAGCTGCTGGGCGAGTCCCTTGGTGAAGTTGTTGATGCTGCCCTTGGTGGTGGCGTAGTCCAGCAGCGTGGGGGACGGGTTGTAGGCCTGGATGGACGTGGTGTTGATGATGGTTGACCCTGCCGGCATGTGCGGGAGGGCAGCCTTGGTCAGCCAGAACATTGCGTACACATTGGTTTTCAGTGTGTGGTCGAACTGCTCGTCCGTGATGGCGGTCAGCTCCTCCTGCGCCACCTGCTTGCCGGCGTTGTTGACCAGGATGTCCACCCCGCCGAGCACGGCCACTGCGGTGTCAACCACTTCGCGGCAGACGATGGGGTCCTTCAGGTCCCCGGGGACCTTGACAGCTTTCCGGCCGGCGGCCTCGATAAGTCCCGCGATGCGGGCTGCGTCCTCTTCCTCCTCCGGGAGATAGGACAGGACGACGTCGGCCCCCTCGCGGGCGAAGGCGATGGCAGTGGCCGCCCCGATCCCGGAGTCCGCGCCGGTCACGATGGCCTTCCTGCCTTCCAACCGGCCGGTCCCGCGGTACGTGTTCTCGCCGAGGTCCGCTTTGGGCTCCAGCTCAGCGTCCAGGCCCGGCTCGGGCTGGTGCTGCTCCGGCGGCGAGATTTTTCCGTACGCCGTCACAGGGTCGCGGAAGGTGTACTGGTCTGTCATGGTGGTCCTCCTGTTGGGTAGGGGTGGAACACGGCAAAACTAAGCATGCTTACCGTTCCAAGCGTAGGCACTCCGGCCTGTCCCTGCCAACCCGCATTGCACTGCTTGTTCAGCCCGGCTCCGGGTCCCGGCTGACCTCCACCAGCCTGACATCCCGCAGGTTTCCCGAGTCCACCACCGCTGTGATGTACGTGCAGGCAGGCTGCCGCCGCCGGTCCGTGGGGGAGCCCGGGTTGAGCAGCCGCATTCCTCCCGGTGATGTTGTATCCCACGGAATGTGGCTGTGCCCGAAGACCAGCACATCGGTATCCGGAAAGTTTGCCTCACACCGCGCTTCCCGGCCTTTCGCCTGGCCGGTTTCGTGCACCATGGCGAAGCGGACACCCTCAAGAGTGGCGGTGGCCGTTTCCGGCAGCCGGCCGCGCAGGTCGGGACCGTCGTTATTGCCGTAGACACCTATCAGGCGCCGGCTGCGGCGCTCAAGCTGGTCCAGCAGCTCCGCCGTCACCCAGTCACCGGCGTGGAACACCACATCGGCGCTTTCGACGGCGGCCCACAGTTGCGCCGGGAGGGCCTTCGCGCGTTTGGGCACATGCGTATCAGCGAGCAGGAGAAGGTTCAGGGGCATGGGGAAATCCTGCCACGCCGCCCGGCTCCGATGGCCCTTCCTTTGGCATTGTTCCGCATGGCGGGCAGACGTACTCTGGGGCTGGAGGTGATAGCCATGGAGGCTGCACAGGGCGACCGGATCATTGTTCACGGAAGGACCGTCGGGGCTACAGACCGGCACGGCGTAATTCTCGAAGTGCGCGGGCAGGGCGGCACCCCGCCCTACCTGGTCCGCTTTGACGATGGCCATGAAACCATCATGTACCCCGGCGGCGATTTCGCCGTCGAACGCGGCAACGCGCACCAGCACCGCAGCGAGTGATGCGCCGCTTCCGGTCAACCTGTCAGACTGGAGCGATGGATCACTCACTGGCTTCCACACCGTCCTCCACCCCGCCTGTCCGTACCGGCCCGCGCGATCCCGGTGACGCTTGGGTTGAAGGTGAACATGGCCGGTACTGGGGCAGGTTCGGCGCTGCCGGGGTGCTCGCCTACGACCCCGCCAAGGGTGTGCTGCTGCAGCACCGTGCCATCTGGAGCCACAACGGCGGAACCTGGGGACTGCCCGGCGGGGCGCTCCACAAAGGCGAGGACGCCGTTGTGGGTGCGCTGCGTGAGGCCTACGAGGAGGCCGCGGTTCCGCCGGAGAACGTTGGCGTGCTCTTCACCTCGGTATTGAACCTGGGCTACTGGTCCTACACCACGGTGGTGGTGCTGGTGACGCACCCGTTTGATCCGGTGATCAGCGATCCTGAAAGCATTGAACTGCTGTGGATTCCGCTGGCTGACGTGGAAAGCAAGGAGCTGCATCCCGGGTTCGCCGCCGCGTGGCCGGACCTGCGGGAGCGGCTGGTTTCCGGTAGTTAGCCGGAATGCCGGTCAGTAGTCCGGGCCGTATTCGGCGTGGACCAGGATGGGCAGGTGGTCCGAGTTGCCGCGCGGGAGGGTCTCCACGCTGGTGATGTCCAGCCCCAGTGACGTGGCGAAGTCGAAGTGGCCCTTAAAGACCTTGTAGCGGGTATACGTGCGCCGGTTGCTCAGCGAGAGCGCATAGCCCGAGTTCTTCATGTGGACGTGCAGGTTCTTGGTGAAGAACGGGTAGTTGAAATCTCCCACCATCAGCGTCATCAGTCCCTTGCCCATGCTCAGGAGTTCGGCGTGGGCGGCGTGGATCTGCTTCCGTCGCAGCGAGTTGGAGGCCGTCAAGGGGGCGGCGTGGAAGGAACCGATCACCAGTTCGTGCTGGGTTTCGTTGTCCATCACCCGGGTGCCGATGAGCCGTTCGTGCGCCGGTGCCAGAACCCTGTCATGCATCGACTTCTTCAAGGCGAAGGACTGGGTGTCCAGGGCGGTAAACCGGCTGGTGCGGTAGTAGATGGCGAGCCCGAGCCGGTTTCCCTTGGTGGCGTCCGCGAGGTGAAGCGGGCCTAGGGTTTCCGGAAGGTCGCTGGAGTCCACCTCCTGGAGGCAGAGCGCATCAATATCATGGTTCCGTGCCAGGGCAAGGAGCTCACCGCT
Organism: Arthrobacter sp. SPT-J7; assembly: GCF_059089965.1. NCBI lineage: Bacteria > Bacillati > Actinomycetota > Actinomycetes > Micrococcales > Micrococcaceae > Arthrobacter > Arthrobacter sp. SPT-J7. The sequence goes on along the minus strand of NZ_JBNHFF010000134.1, from coordinate 3,000 downwards.
TGCCTTGTGCTTGCGGAGGTTGTAGCTGATGACGCGCATGGAACACCTCTTCCGAGGGTTGCTGACAGGACCAGTTCCTGAGTCTACCCAGATGACAGCCGCCAGGCTTCAACATTTCGCCGCGTCGGATGGCAGCCCTGCCGGTGGCCTGGGAGCAAAACGATAGAGTTATTGGCAATTCACTGAAATCTCCTTCGAAGGGCACCCGTTGACTGCTGATCTGCCTGAACTGGCTGAGGGAAACTTCTATTACCAGGCCCTGGGTGATGGCCGCTTCCGCTCCACCATCCACGCCCAGGGCGCCTGGAACGTGCACGAGCAGCACATGGCGCCGGCCTCCGGGCTGATGGCCGACAGCCTCGAACGCCACCAGCCGCGGACGGACATGCGGATGGCCCGCCTCAGCTACGAGATCCTGGGCCTGATCCCCGGCGGTGAATTCCACATTGAGACCACCACGCTGCGGCCGGGCAGGACCATCGAACTGCTGCAGGCCGAACTGCTGGCAGGGGGGCGGACAGCGATCCGTGCCACGGCCTGGCGGCTGGCCACCAGTGATACGTCCGGGGTGGCCGCTGTGGAAGACACTGCGATACCCGGGCCCGACGAATGCAAACCCTACGACGGTGCCTCAGTATGGCCCGGCGGCTACATCCGCTCGCTTGAAATGAGGGTGGCGGAAGGGCACCGGCCGGGGGCCGGCAAGGTATGGCTGCGCACTGACCATCCCCTCACCGACCGCGAAGACAGCGGACAGCTCGCCCGGCTCATGGGGCTGGTGGACACCGCCAACGGCATCGCTGCCCGGGTACCTCCCGGCAAGGACAGCTACGCGTTCCCCAACCTGGACCTGCAGATCCATATGTACCGCCGCCCCGAAGGGGAGTGGCTGGGGCTGGACAACGCTGTCTCGTTCGGCCGGGACGGAATCGGACTCACCTCAACGGTGCTGCACGACCTCCAGGGCCCCTTCGGCCGGGCTGAGCAGATCCTGACCGTACGCAGGACATAAGGCGGCACCGGCGTGCTCCATGCGGGACGTTTCCGGCCCCGCGAAGGCGCCCTGGGCAGCGCGCCAGCCCAAGGCCGTGAGCCAGCGGCCGCCGTCGAGCGCTGGCCGGAGGGCAAGGAACACAATTCGGCGGTGTTATTGACGTAGAAGGCAACCGCGTACCCTAGGTTTGGCTTGTCCGTCAGCAATTCGCCGATGTGGCTCCGGTAGAACGGGTTCATCAACTTGCGCCAGACGGCGTCAATCACTGCGAACGCGGCGGCAACAACGAGAATTGCAAGATGACCATAGGGGAACGTAGCAACATGCACCACGCCGGACCGGGACCCCGCACACTCACGGTGGTGCGGCAGGAGGCGTCGCTCGGCGCAGCCCGTGACCTGGAATTTGGCCTGGAGCTCCTGGCCAAGGCAAGGACGGGGGACATCGGCCCCACGCTTCGGCTCTACCGCCCTGCCCCCACGGTGGCGTTCGGCCAGCGGGACACCCGGCTGCCGGGCTTTGAAGCAGCGGCCCAGGCCTGCCGCGGCAACGGTTTTGAGCCGCTGGTCCGCAGGGCGGGAGGGCGCGCCGCTGCCTACCACCAGGGAACCCTCGTGGTGGACCACATCGAACCGGACGCAGATGCCATTGCAGGATCGAAAAGCCGGTTCGGATACTTTGGCTGGCTGTTCGCCGAAACGCTGCGCAGCGTGGGAGTGCAGGCGGCCCTAGGGGAAATCCCGGGTGAGTACTGCCCGGGGGAATACAGCGTGCACGGCACGGACCCGGCAACCGGTTCCCGTATCAAGCTGGTGGGCACCGCCCAGCGTGTGGTGGCCGGAGGGTGGCTTTTCAGCTCCGTCATCGTGGTGGAAAACTCTTCCCCCATCCGCAAGGTCCTCGCGGACAGTTACGCAGCCCTGGGGCTGGAGTGGGACCCTGCCACGGCGGGAGCCGTCAACGATCTTGTGCCGGGCGTGGACGTAGCGGCCGTGGAGGATGCGCTGCTTACCACGTATGCGGGCCACGCCAGCCTCACGAGTGCTGCCTTCAGCAGCCTGGGGGCTTGACCCCCAGTGGTTCAGGGGCAGGTACGCAAACGGGACCAGCACCGAAGTGCTGGTCCCGTTTTGTCTATCACACGCCTGTGACGGCGGTGCCTGGGTAAAAGTCCCTGACCCGGTTTGCCAGCTACGCTGCGAGGCGGGTCCTGACTTCGGCAGCGGAAGGGTTGGTAGCCGCGGTGCCATCCGGGAACAGGACCGTAGGCACCGTGCGGTTGCCGCCGTTCAGCTGCTCCACCAGTTCTGCGGTGCCGTCCACTTCCTCGATGTTGATCTCGGTGTAGCCGATGCCCTGTGCGTCCAGCTGCTTCTTCAGCCGGTTGCAGTAGCCGCACCAGGTGGTGGAAAACATGGTGATGGTGCCGGTTTCGGGAGTGAAGTCCACGGATTTCTCCTACATGTTGCTGGGGGTTTCATTCCTGACAACGGTAGCGTGCGGCCCCGTATTCCCAGCAACTGCGCCCCTGGCCGCCCTCCGCATGACAGCTTCTGCCGCCGATGGCATGCTGGAGCCATGTGTGGACGCTATGTGATGGCACGTGCCGTGGGGGACCTCCTGGCTGAGTTCGACGCCGAGCTTGAGGAGGAGGTGGCCATCCCGCCGTCGTGGAATGTCGCGCCAACTGATGACGTTCCCATTGTCCTGGAGCGGCTGATCGATGAAGGTCCGGAGCGCAAGCAGGTGCGCCAGCTGCACGTGGCGCGGTGGGGACTGGTTCCTTCCTGGGCCAAGGACCCGGGTATCGGTTCCCGGATGATCAACGCCCGGAGCGAATCGGTGCTGGAGAAGCCCGCCTTCCGCAAGGCCATCCAGTCACGCCGGTGCGCTGTGCCCGCAGACGGCTACTACGAATGGAAGCAGGGTCCCGGGAAAGGGAAGCAGCCCTACTACGTGCATCCGGGGGAGGGCCGCAGTTTGGTTTTTGCCGGGCTCTATGAGTG
>NZ_JBNHFF010000133.1:0-9196 GCF_059089965.1 Arthrobacter sp. SPT-J7 | reverse complement strand
CCTGGATCAGGTCCAGGAACAGCATGCCGCGCCCGGTGTAGCGCTTGGCCAGCGAGACCACCAGGCGGAGGTTGGCTTCGAGCAGGTGGTTCTTGGCGCGCTTGCCGTCATGGATGATGAATTCAAGCTCGCGCTTGTACTTCGGATCCATCGAGCCGTCGTCTGCATTGATCTTTTCTTCTGCAAACAAGCCGGCTTCGATCCGGAGCGCAAGGTCCACTTCCTGCTCGGCGTTGAGCAGTGCGACCTTACCGATCTGCTTCAGGTAGTCCTTGACAGGATCGGCGGTAGCTCCGGCCGACATGACCTGCTGGACAGGTGCGTCGTCGTCGTCAGCATCGGAGTAGACGAAGCCCTTGCCGGAGCCGACGGCTCCCTTGACGGGATCGGCCTCGGCATCCTCCTCAACGACGTCAGGTGCTCCGAGGATGATCTCATCGAGGTCTTCCTCGACTTCTTCTACTTCATCGGCGTCCGTGTCACCGGCCGATTTCCCGGCCGCCTCAGCAGCAGCCTTAGCGCCGGGCTTGGGCCCGCGCTTCTTGGGCTCACGCTTGCCGTCCGCACCAGCTTCACCGGCAGAAGCCTTGTTGGCTGCCCGCGTGGCGGCCCGCTTGGCGTTTGTTACAGCCTGCTTCTCCTCGGCGGACAGTTCGTCCTGGGCGGCGGGGTCCTTCTTCGTGGAAGACGGGGTCACAGAAAACCTTTCTAGCGGTGGTCTGTGGAATCACCATACGGGCAACACCACTATGACCCTGTCAAGTCCGTGGTGAAAACCAAGCGCCACCACGGCCGGCAGAGTCTATAGATAGAACTGCCGGAGCGGCTGTAATGTTCCCAACCAGGGGTCACTACAAGCACTCGATACACGGACCCAACCGGGTCTCGGCATCCATTGTCTCACGATTTCCCCAAATAGGGCCTAACCCGCCATTCTTGCCGTCTTCGCCTTCAGGCGGCGTCCGGTCCAAATTTTTGCCAGGCAGCCTCCTTCCGCGCCGCCCAGCCGCACAACGTACCCCGGCGCACCACTTGGAGCAGCAGCTCCGCGAGCCGGTACCCGGGCTCGATGCCGAGGGCCTCCCCCAGATATGCGGCGGAGTACGAGCCGCGTCCGCGGCACCACGCGATCCAGCCCCTCCCCGTCAATGCAGCCGCTGCCGGCGTCCCACCCGCCTTGGCGAGGTGCTCCAGGACGAGGTCGAGCGCGTCAAGGCTGTGCCATTGGGGAACGGCCGGCGCCTGCCCCATCAGCACGTCCCCGTAGCCGGGAGTTCCGTCCTGGCCGCCGGCCATCAGGAACCCCTCCCCGCACTGGTCCGGCAGCGCGAAAGGCGGAGAACCAGTGCCATCCGCTGCGGAGGGCACTTCTTCCGGCCCACTATATTCGGCCCCGGGTGCCATTGGCCCCAGCTGTGCGTCCGGACTGAATGTCCCGAACTCTTCGGCCCCGCCTGCAGCCGCTGTCTTCCCCGCCGCCGCCATAACGAGGACGGCGTCGCGCCAGGCCGGCACCAGGAGCGTGGCCCGCAGGAAAGCGTCCCTGTGTACCGACAGCCGTTGCAGGTCCCCGGCCGGGCGGGCCAGTACCGTCTCCCACTGGCCCAGCACCGCGGCAAACTGCGCCCGGCTCTGCCGTCGAAGGTCCAGCTGGGCCGACCATGTGACTTCGGCTTCCAGCACAGCGGCGCGATGGAGGGCAGGAACGTGGCCGGCCGGCTGCCGCCGTTCCGGTGCCGGTCCAATGCTGCTTCCCCGGAACACCATCTCGGTGTTGAGCAGGCTGTCGCGGATTTCCTGGACGGGACGCCCTGGCAGTGGGCAGCATGAGATATCCAGGCACCAAACCTCCCGCCAGAAATCATCCCCGACGTACCAGGCTTCCCTGACCGGCATCCGCGCCTTTTGCAGCATAGAGGTCAGGCCGGCCAGCAAGCCGTCGTAACGGGACGGCAACGTCGCGCCGCCATTGCTGGTGAAGATCGCCAGCAATGTGCCGTCAGCGTCCTTGTCTGCCTCCAGATAGCGCCGGACGGCCCGCAGGAATTTTTCCGGATTGGCCAGGATGCCAGGTTTGGGGAGGTCCAGCCGCAGGGTGGCCCCGACCCTTTTGCCCTGCAGCGTCATGGCCACGAGGCTCTGAGCCGGCCAGTATCCCAGCGAGTGGGGAATGAAACCCAGGATGTCTTCGGGGCCGCGGACTGTGAGCCGTTCTGGAGGTGTCATGGCTCCAGCATTCGCCGGAGGCGGGCCAGCCGACAGTACGGGCGGCAGCTATGTGGAAACCGCCGAAATGCCGCCGGCCCTGTGGAGGACCAGTCAGTCCTCCGATGCGGATGCCTGGCTGCGCCGGGCCAGGTGTTGCCGGCGCTGGCGGGCCAGCGCGCTGCGCAGGGGCGGGACCACAACACCTTGGGCCGCCATCTGCCGCCGCACCTTCCGGCGGCACACCAGCATTGCTGTAACCCCGAAGCCGAGCAGCAGGAACTGGACACTCAGTGCGATCCGGAACGGGTCCAGCCCGTACAGCACTCCGTTGGAGAACCCGCTCGCGTACAGCACGTCCAGCACCAAGCCGATCAGGAAGATCGCTATCAGCGCGGCGATGAAGCCACCCACGTTGACGATGCCCGTGGCGGTGCCAATGCGGTGCGCCGGATTGAAGGTGCGGGCGAAGTCGAAACCGATCATTGAGCCGGGCCCTCCGACGGCGAGCACCACCACCAGGCCGGCCAGCAGCCACAGCGGCGAACGGCCCGGAATCAGCAGCACCGCTGCCCAGGCTCCGGCGGTGGCAGCGGCGATCAGCAGGACCATGGTTGAGCGCCGCAGCGGGTGGCGCGAAACGAAGCGGCCAATGAACGGCCCCACTCCCATGGCGGTTGCCACGTAGAGCGCCATCAGGGCGGCGACCGTTCCGGCGTCGAGGCCCTGGCCGGAGAGGAGGAACGGGTAACCCCAGGTCATGGCGAAGACAGTGCCGCTGAACTGGATGGTGAAGTGGCTCCACAAGCCCAGCCTGGTTCCCGGTTGGCGCCAGGCACGGGCCAGCGAGGCTCCTGTTGCTTTCAGGCCCTGCTGGGCCTGGGGCCGCGGCGTGCCCGGCGGCACGTCCTGCAGGAGCAGCAGCACCAGGACGACGGCGAGTCCCGACATCCCGGCCAGCATCAGGAACGCCGGAGTCCAGCCCGACGCGTGAAGCACGAAGGCGAAGGGGATGACACTGAACAGCTGCCCCAGCTGGCCGGACATACCCGTCAGCTGGGTCACGAGCGGCACCCGGGCGGGCGCAAACCAGAGCGGGATCAGGCGGATCACCGAGATAAAAGTCATCGCATCCCCGGCGCCCACCAGGACCCGCCCGGCCACGCCCCCGGGAATGCTGTCGGCGAATGCCAGCTGGAGCTGGCCCAGCCCCATCAGCACGGCACCGCCGGCGATCATGGCACGTGAGCCGAACCGGTCCACCAGCAGGCCTACGGGGATCTGGAGTCCGGCATAGACCAACAGCTGGAGGACAGTAAAGAACGAGATGGCGGACGCGCTGGCATGGAAGCGCTCGGTGGCTTCCAGTCCCACCACGCCAAAGGAGGTTCGCTGGGAAACCGCCACAAGGTACCCAAAGATACCAACGGTCCAAACCAGCCAGGCGCGGGGTGCAGTCACCTCTTCATTATGCCCGCACAGCCGTGGCCACCCCGGCAGCAGCGGGTTCCCCTACTGGCCGGGGTTCTCGCGGGCGAGGTAGGCCTCTACGGCGGCGCCGAGGACATCCGCATTGGGCAGCTCGTCATTTTCGTCCGCAAGGAGCGAGCGGCGGACCGTGCCTTCGGCTTTTTCGTCGTACCGGGATTCGAGGCGGGACACCACCTGCTGGACATCTTCGGAGGCATCAATCTGCTCGGCGATCTGGCGGCTGACTTCACGGCCGGCTTCCCGGAGCCTGTCCGAGGGCAGCATCAGTGAGGTGGCCGCACCCAGGTATTCAAGTCCTGCGACGGCGGCGGTGGGGTATTCCGCGTCGGCGAGGTAGTGCGGCACGTGGATGACGTAGCCGGCGACGTTGCGGCCGGCCTCCACCAGGCGGAGTTCCAGGATATGGCCCACCGCTGCGGGAACTTCCACCGTTGGCTTCCATACGGAGATGCCCTCGATCAGTTCGGGCCTGTTCCCGTGGACCGTCACGCCCACGGGACGGGTGTGGGGCACGGGCATGGGAATGGAGTGGATCCAGGTGACCAGGTTGACGTCCAGCGCCTCCACGATGCCCACCACTGCCCGCGCGAACCGTTCCCACTGCAGGTCGGGCTCGAACCCTGCCAGCAACAGGAAGGGATTGCCCAGGCCGTCGATAAGCCGGTAGAGGGCGAGCGTCGGCTCCTGGTAATCCTGGAGGTGGTCCTCGACGAACGTTACGTGAGGCCTGCGCGACCGGTAGTCGATCAGCTGGTCCGCATCGAAGACTGCCACCGGCTCGGCGTCGAGCGCGTCCAGCAGTTCGGCATTGATTTGCCTTACCACGTGCCCGGCATCGGCGAATCCGGTGAAGCCCATCACCAAATTCAGCCCCCGGAGTTCGGGGCTGTGGAACAGCTCAATGTTGCTCGCATAGAGCGCGTCAGGGTCCAGCAGGGAGCCGGAGATCCGTTCAAGCACGGCATGTTCCTTTCATAGGTGCGGGTGGACATCCTTATCAACGCCCCAGGACAGCCGGGCATTCCTGCCGTTGGTGTGGCGCACCTCTCAGGAAATACACCAGCTCCGGCGGGGAAGGGCTACGATCGGAACTGGCCTGCCAGACGGGCTTGCAGACACCCGGACTGCGTCCCGAACGATAGTATCCGGGCATCCATGGCAGACCGCCGAACATGCATCCCTGCCCGAACATCTCTCGAGAATTGAGGACTGATCCCTGTGGTCAAGAATACTGAAATCAACCTTAGTACCCTCTCAAGGGACCTGAAGAAGAGCCACAGTGACGCAGTGGTCATCGGCGTGGGTAAGGGCAATGACGGACCGGTCCTCCTGGACAACCCGCTGTCCGCAAAGAGTGCGGAAGCCCTCGCCGAGTCCCTCAAGTCCCTGGGCGTCACCGGCGCCGCAGACCAGGTCGTCCGCCTCCCGGGCCTTCCGGAGACCGGCGCCGGCATCCTGGTCCTCGCTGGCACCGGCAAGGTCTCCGCCGCGGAACCGCTCACGGGAGAGGCCCTGCGGCGCGCCGCCGGTTCCGCTGTCCGCCAGCTTGCCGGCCTCGCAACGGTTGTCCTTGCCCTTCCGACGGCGTCTGTTGCCGACGTCGCGGCAGTCGCCGAGGGTGCCTCCCTCGGCGCCTATTCCTTCACTGAGTTCCGCTCCTCGAAGGACGGGCTGAAGGATCCGGTGACGAATGCCGTCATCTTCACGGAGTTCGCCGACCACAAGGAGACAGGCGCTGCCCTGAGGCGTGCGGCGCTGGTCGGCAAGGCCGTCAACGCCACCCGTTCCCTGGTCAACCAGCCGCCCAGCCACCTCTACCCCGAAACATTCGCCGAGGCTGCCAAGGAGTTGGCCAAGGGCCTGCCGGTGAAGGTGACCGTCTGGGACGAAAAGCGGCTCGAAAAGGAAGGATTCGGCGGCATCATGGGCGTGGGCAAAGGCTCCGCCCGCCAGCCACGCCTGGTCAAGGTGGAATACTCCCCCGCCAAGGCAACCTCGAAGATCGCGCTGGTGGGCAAGGGCATCACCTTCGACACGGGCGGCATTTCCATTAAGCCGGCCCTCGGCATGGGCGACATGAAGAGCGACATGGCGGGCGCCGCCGTAGTTCTTAACACTGTCCTGGCCCTCGCCGGGCTTGGCCTGCCGGTCAAGGCGACCGCCTGGCTCTGCATCGCGGAGAACATGCCCTCCGGCGCGGCCTCACGTCCGGCGGATGTCCTGACCATGTACGGCGGCAAGACCGTTGAGGTCCTGAACACAGACGCCGAAGGCCGGCTGGTGATGGCCGACGGCATCGTGGCTGCCAGCCGCGAGTACCCGGATGCCATCATCGACGTCGCCACCCTGACTGGGGCGCAGCTGATCGCGCTGGGCAACCGCACGGCCGGCGTCATGGGCTCGGACAGCGTGACCGGCCCGCTCAAGGCCGCAGCCGACCGGGCGGGTGAACTGGTATGGCCCATGCCCCTGCCCGAGGAACTGCGCCCCAGCATCGACTCCCAGGTTGCGGACCTGGCCAACATTGGCGAACGCCATGGCGGCATGATGACGGCCGCTGTTTTCCTGCGCGAATTTGTGGGTAAGGGCAAGGACGGCGAACAGATCCCTTGGGCCCACATCGACATCGCCGGGCCTTCCTTCAACAACGCGAGTCCGTACGGCTACACCCACAAGCAGGGAACGGGCTGCACCGTCCGCACCCTGGTGGCCTACGTAGAAGACATCCTCGCCGCCGCCTCCTGATACCACCGGCGGCCACGGGTGCCCTGTGGCACGGGGATGTTCCCTGCGCCGCAGGGCCGCGTGACACTGGACACAAGCGCTCCACAAACGCGGCGCCAAGGTGGAGCATGGATAAGTGGTTCGCTAAGGTGAACCACGGTAGTCACAAATGCAAGAGAACAGGCCTGCTGGCATAATCACGGCAGTGCAAGTTCCAAGACCAGATGATGCGCGCAGATCGCGTCATCGTTCACGCGAGGGAGCGTTTAAGTGGCCGATCAGGCAACTGCGCAAGAATTCGACATCCTGGTACTCGGTGGAGGCAGCGGCGGATACGCCGCCGCTCTGCGGGCCGTACAGCTTGGCCTTACCGTCGGCCTCGTGGAGAAGGCAAAGCTGGGCGGCACCTGCCTCCATAACGGCTGCATCCCCACCAAGGCGCTGCTGCACTCTGCAGAGCTCGCCGACCACGCCCGTGACTCCGCCAAGTACGGCGTGAACGTCACCCTCGACGGCATCGACATCACTGCCGTCAACGCGTACAAGGACGGCATCATCGCCGGCAAGTACAAGGGTCTCCAGGGCCTCATCAAGTCCAAGGGCATCACCGTCATCGAAGGTGAGGGCAAGCTCCAGGGCACCGACACCGTCGTAGTCAACGGCACCGCGTACAAGGGCAAGAACATCATCCTGGCCACCGGCTCCTACTCGCGCACCCTTCCCGGCCTGGAAATCGGCGGCAAGGTCATCACCTCTGACCAGGCCCTGACCATGGATTCCATCCCCAAGAGCGCCATCATCCTGGGCGGCGGTGTTATCGGCGTCGAGTTCGCTTCCGTCTGGAAGTCCTTCGGCGTCGACGTCACCATCGTGGAGGGCCTGCCCTCGCTGGTTCCCAACGAGGACGCCACCATCGTCAAGAACTTCGAGCGCGCCTTCAAGAAGCGCGGCATCAAGTTCTCCACCGGCGTCTTCTTCCAGGGCGTTGAGCAGAACAACGACGGCGTGAAGGTCACCCTGGTGGACGGCAAGACCTTCGAAGCGGACCTGCTGCTCGTCGCCGTCGGCCGTGGCCCCGTCACCGCCAACCTGGGCTACGAGGAAGCCGGCATCACCATCGACCGCGGCTTCGTGATCACCAATGAGCGCCTCCACACCGGCGTCGGCAACATCTACGCCGTTGGCGACATCGTCCCCGGCGTCCAGCTGGCCCACCGCGGCTACCAGCAGGGCATCTTCGTGGCCGAGGAAATCGCCGGCCTGAAGCCGGTAATCGTCGAGGACATCAACATCCCCAAGGTCACGTACTCGGATCCCGAAATCGCTACCGTTGGCTACACCGAGAAGGCTGCCAAGGAAAAGTTCGGCGAGGACCAGGTGCAGACCCAGGAATACAACCTGGCCGGCAACGGCAAAAGCTCCATCCTGGGCACCTCGGGACTGGTCAAGCTGGTCCGCCAGAAAGACGGTCCCGTGGTGGGTGTCCACATGATCGGCGCCCGGATGGGCGAGCAGGTAGGCGAAGCCCAGCTGATCGTGAACTGGGAAGCCTACCCGGAGGATGTAGCCCAGCTGGTGCACGCACACCCCACCCAGAACGAGGCCATGGGCGAAGCCCACCTGGCACTCGCGGGCAAGCCGCTTCACGGCTAGTTTCCCCAAGCACCATAGGGCCTGGTGCACCCGGCACGGAATGCCGGGTGCACTAGGCTTCCAACAAGGCAGCAATCATCCGCACTAAAGATCAATAAGGAGAACGGGGACGACATGTCTGAATCCGTTAACTTGCCCGCCCTCGGTGAGAGCGTCACCGAAGGAACCGTCACCCGCTGGCTGAAGCAGGTAGGTGACCGGGTAGAGGTGGACGAGCCGCTGCTCGAGGTATCCACCGACAAAGTAGACACTGAAATTCCCTCTCCTGTAGCTGGCGTGATTGAGGAAATCCTGGTTGCCGAGGACGAGACCGCCGAGGTCGGCGCTCCCCTGGTACGCATTGGCGACGGCGCCGGTGGCGGTGCTCCTGCCGAAGAAGCACCCGCAGCAGCTCCCGCAGAAGAAGCCCCCGCGGCCGCCCCGGCCGAGCAGGCTCCTGTACAGGAAGCACCCGCCCAGGAAGCGCCGGCAGCCGCCCAAGAGGCACCGGCAGCCGGCGGCGAAGGGCATGAAGTCACCCTCCCGGCGCTGGGCGAAAGCGTCACCGAAGGCACCGTCACCCGCTGGTTGAAGGCCGTGGGCGACTCCGTAGAGGTCGACGAGCCGCTCCTGGAAGTTTCCACCGACAAGGTTGATACCGAAATCCCGTCCCCGGTAGCCGGTACCCTCCAGGAAATCCGCGTCAACGAAGACGAAACGGCAGAGGTCGGCTCCGTCCTGGCTGTTATCGGTTCAGGTGCAGCGGCTGCCCCTGCCGAAGCACCGTCCACCGAGGCGCCGGTCCAGGAAGCCCCCAAGGCTGAAGCTCCGAAAGCTGCAGCGCCCGCACCGGCACCCGCCCCGCAGGCTGCGCCGGTCCAGGCCCCCAAGGCTGCACCTGCCCCGCAGGCTGCGCCGGTCCAGGAAGCCCCCAAGGCAGCACCCGCCGCGGCCCAGGCCGCTCCGTCCAACGGCGCAGCCGAATCCGGTTACGTCACTCCCCTGGTCCGCAAGCTTGCCAACCAGCACGGTGTGGACATCGCCTCGCTCTCGGGCACCGGTGTGGGCGGACGCATCCGCAAGCAGGACGTCATCGCCGCCGCCGAAGCCCAGGCCGCCCCCGCCGCAGCCCCTGCAGCAGCAC
>NZ_JBNHFF010000132.1:0-9242 GCF_059089965.1 Arthrobacter sp. SPT-J7 | reverse complement strand
GGTCATCACGGGCCAGTAACCCAAACGCCCGGGACGAAACCCCGGCCCGGGCGACTGTGCGTTACTGGCTGCGTTATTATGCGCGGCTGGGGACCGGAGCCTCGACCGGCAGTTCGTGAACTTCCGGTGTTGCATCGTTCCCGCTGCGGCGTTCCTTCAGGAAGTAAACAAGGCCAGCGGCGATGGTGGATGCGGCCGCCAGCGCGAACAGGCCAGGGATGACGCTTCCGGTCTGTTCCTTGATGATGCCGAAGCCGAACGGGGCGACGAACCCACCCAGGTTGCCCAGCGAGTTGATGATCGCGATGGCCGGGGCCAGGACCAGGGGGTGCAGGCCTGACTGCGGGATGGTCCAGAACAGCGGGGATGCGCTCTTGAAGCCCATGGCCGCGACGGCCAGGAAGACCAGGGCCATGACCGGGGACGCGATGGCTGCCGCGAACGTGCCAACTGCCGCAACCAGCAGCGCGGCCACCAGCAGCGGCTTCTTGGACCGGGCCTTGTCCTGCAGCTTTGCGGCGAAGTACATGGCGAACACGGCGCAGATCCACGGGATGGAGGACAGGAAGCCGACGGTGAGGTCGGTGGTGCCGGGAATTTGTTTGATGATGCTCGGGAGCCAGAAAGTGTTGGCGTAGATGGACAGCTGCACGGAGAAGTAGATGCCGCACAGCAGCAGGATCTGCGGGTTCAGGAGCATCTTCCAGCGGTTGATCTTTCCGCCGTCGGCTGGGGCGTGCTGAGCGTCCTCATCGGCGATGGCTTGGGACAGGGCGCTCTTCTCGGCGGCGGTGAGCCACTTGGCGTCCTTGATCTTGGCGTCCAGGAGGAAGAACACGGTGATGCCGACGACGACGGACAGGGCGCCTTCGAAGCCGAACAGCCATTGCCAGCCGCGCAGGCCCAGGGCGCCGTGGAGGCTGAGGAGTATCCCGGCGATGGGTCCGGACAGCGCTGCGGCGATGGAAGAGCCGGCGATGAAGATTGCCGTCGCTTTGCCTCGCTGGCCGGCGGGGACCCAGCGGGCGAAGTAGAAGATGACGGCGGGAAAGAAGCCAGCCTCTGCCGCGCCCAGCAGGAACCGCAGGACGTAGAACATGGTCTCGTTCTGTACGAACGCCATGAGGAAGGAAACCGTGCCCCAGCTGATCATGATCCTGGTGAGCCAGACCTTGGCGCCGTACTTTTCCATCATGACGTTGCTGGGAAGCTCAAAGATCGCATACGCGATAAAGAACAGCCCGGCCCCAAACCCGTAGGCGGCGGCACCGATGCCAACGTCTGCCTGGAGGTGGTCCTGGGCGTACCCGATGTTTGACCGGTTCAGCTGGTTGCAGACCAGCATGACCAGCATGATGGGCAACACGCGCTTGAAGAACTTTTTCGTGGCCGAGGCCACGTCCGAGACAGCATTGTCCACAGACACCATTGAATGTTTCCTTCGGAATAGATAACGCAGGCCGGCTGCGGGTTTCCGAAAGTAGTGGGGCCGGCCACAGCGACCCCACTACTTTACTGGACGGCGCATGCCGGACAGCTACCCGAAGGCAACTGCTTGAGGCTTGCTACCGGACCAGGCAGGGCCGCTTCGGATCGAAGGACCAGCCATCGATGTAGTACTGCATGCCGATGCTGTCATCCCGGGCGTCGAGGCCGTGAGCAAGGTACAGCTGGTGCGCCTTGTCGAGGGCTTCGCGGTCCAGTTCAATGCCGAGTCCGGGGGCCTCCGGAACCTCGATGGCCCCACCCTTGATCTGCAGTGGTTCCTTGGTGAGGCCCTGGCCGTCCTGCCAGATCCAGTGGGTGTCCAGTGCGGTGATCTCGCCGGGCGCCGCGGCGCCGGTGTGCGTAAACATGGCCAGCGAGATGTCGAAGTGGTTGTTCGAGTGCGATCCCCAGGTGAGGCCGAACTCGTGGCACATCTGGGCCACCCGCACCGAGCCGTGCATGGTCCAGAAGTGCGGGTCGGCCAGCGGGATGTCGACGGCGTTGCTGCGGATGGCGTGCGACATTTCCCGCCAGTCAGTGGCGATCATGTTGGTGGCCGTCTTCAGGCCGGTGGCCCGGCGGAATTCGGCCATGACCTCGCGGCCGGAGAAGCGGCCTTCAGCGCCGCAGGGGTCCTCCGCGTAGGCAACGACGCCCTGCATCCGCTTGCCCAGCCGGATGGCTTCGTCCAGGAGCCAGCCGCCGTTGGGGTCCAGCGTCACCCTGGCCTCGGGGAATTGCTCGGCCAAGGCCGTGACCACGTCCACTTCGTCGTCGCCGGACAGCACGCCGCCCTTGAGCTTGAAGTCGCTGAAGCCGTACCGTTCCTGTGCCGCTTCTGCCAGCGCGACGACGGCTTCCGGCGTCATGGCCTCCTGGCGCCTCAGCTTCTCCCACCGGTCCGACGGTGCGTCCTCCACCAGGTAGGGCAGGTCGGTGCGTGCATGGTTGCCGATGAAGAAGAGGTAACCGAGCATCGGAACGGAGGAGCGCTGCTGCCCGTCGCCGAGAAGTTCCGCCACCGGGACGCCGAGGAACTGCCCATGCAGGTCCAGCAGCGCCGACTCGACGGCGGTGACGGCGTGGACCGTGGTGCGCAGGTCGAAGGTCTGCAGGCCGCGGCCGCCGGCGTCGCGGTCGGCGAAGACAGCTGCCACTTCGCGCAGGAGGGAGCGGTAGCGTGCCACCGGCTTGCCGTTGATCAGCGCGCCGGCTTCCTCAATGGTGGTGCGGATTTTCTCGCCGCCGGGAACCTCGCCCAGGCCGGTCCTGCCGTCCGAGTCGGTGATGATGACGACGTTGCGGGTGAAGAAGGGGCCGTGTGCGCCGCTGAGGTTCATCAGCATGCTGTCATGGCCTGCGACGGGGACTACTTCTACATGGGTGATGGTGGGCTGGTTGCTCATGCGCCGACCTCGGCTTTCTCTTCGGCTGCCAGGACTACGGTGCCGTCGATGAGGCGGTTGACCTTCCAGGGGTTGGCATCCTGCAGTGGGGCCGGGAGGAGTTCCTGGGGGATGTTCTGGTAGGCGACGGGCCGCAGGAAGCGGTTGATGGCGAGGGTTCCGACAGAGGTGGTGCGGGCGTCGGAGGTGGCGGGGAAGGGTCCGCCGTGAACCATGGCGTGGCCGACTTCGACGCCGGTAGGCCAGCCATTGATGATGATGCGCCCCACTTTCTGCTCCAGTGCCGGGATCAGGGGTGCCGCGGTGGGGTAATCCTCTTCTGTGAGTTGCAGCGATGCGGTGAGCTGGCCTTCGAGTCTGCTGATGGCCTCGATCAGGTCCTGGGTGCTGGTGTAGCGGATGACCAGGGACGCGGCGCCGAAGATTTCCTCGTGCAGGACATGGTTGGTCACGAAGTCCCTGACCTGGGTCCCGAAGATGGCAGGAGCCGGGGCGTTCTTGGTCTCCCCTTCCAGTCCCTTCCCGATCAGGTCTACACCTGTCGCGCTGCCGAGGGCTTCGGTGCCGGCGTTCCAGGAGCCGGCGATGCCTTCGGTGAGCATGGTCTGCCCGGTGCAGGCGGAAACAGCGCGTGCGACGGCGGCGGCGAGTTTGTCCCCTGCCTCACCTGATGGGGCGAACAGCAGCCCGGGGGAGGTGCAGAGCTGGCCGGAGCTGGCGGTGACGGAGGTGATGTACTGCTGGGCCAGGGCATCGATCTGCTCGGCGGAGCCCTTAAGGGCCCCTTCGAACACGAAGACCGGGTTCAGCGAGGACATCTCGGCGTAGACGGGGATGGGCTCGCGGCGGGCGGCGGCGGTGTTCATCAGGGCGATGCCGGCTGCCTGGGAGCCGGTGAAGCCGACGGCCTTGATGGCGGGGTCGGCGACGAGGGCCTGGCCGATGCTTGCGCCGGGCCCGTAGACCAGGGAGAACACTCCGGGGTGCAGGCCGAAGTCCTTGACGGCCTTCACGACGGCGTGGCCGACGAGTTCCCCGGTGCCGGGGTGGGCGTTGTGGGCTTTGAATACCACAGGGCAGCCGGCTGCCAGGGCTGACGCGGTGTCACCTCCGGCGGTGGAGAAGGCGAACGGGAAGTTGCTGGCACCGAACACGGCGACGGGGCCGAGCGGGATCTGGCGCTGGCGGATGTCCGCGCGGGGCAGGGGGGTGCGGTCCGGAATTGCGGGATCGATGCGGACGCCGCGGAAATCACCCGTACGCACAACGGTTGCGAAGAGGCGCAGCTGGCCGGTGGTGCGGGCGCGTTCGCCCTGGAGCCGGGCGGCGGGCAGGCCTGTTTCCTGGCTGGCCCGGGTGATGAGTTCCTCGCCGATGGCCTCGATGTTGTCCGCGATGGCTTCCAGGAAGCCGGCATGCGTTTCCGGGTCAAGGGTGGAGAAGGAGGGGTAGGCCTCGCCGGCCGAGGCGGTAGCTGTCTTGAGCTGGTCCTCGGTGAGCAGTGAGTAGGCGGGGTCGAGCTGCTTGTTGGTGGCGGGGTTGTAGCCGAAGGTGGTTTTTCCTTCGCCGATTACGGTTTGTCCGGCGATCAGGGAGTGTCCGGTGAGGGTCACGGTGGTTCCTCCTAGGAGAGGTGGTGGATCAGGAGACGGTGGCGATGAGGGCTTTGAGGTCTGCGAGGTCCTGCTCGGCGAGGTTCTGCAGCGGCGGCCGGACCGGGCCGGCGGAGCGGCCGACGGCGTCCAGGCCACCCTTGACAATGGAGACAGAGTAGCCCTTTACCCGGTCGCGGATGTCCAGGTAGGGGATCACAAAG
This sequence comes from Arthrobacter sp. SPT-J7, assembly GCF_059089965.1. Classification (NCBI taxonomy): domain Bacteria; kingdom Bacillati; phylum Actinomycetota; class Actinomycetes; order Micrococcales; family Micrococcaceae; genus Arthrobacter; species Arthrobacter sp. SPT-J7. The sequence continues at coordinate 4,532 of NZ_JBNHFF010000132.1, read as the reverse complement.
TCGTTGAGCTTCTTGTTCACAGCCACGCGGTCGTTGTTGCGCACGTCCTGGTAGAAGTCCAGGGCGAACTGCGGCACGAAGTTGTACATGGCGCTGGAGTAGGTGCTCATGCCCAGCTGGAGCAGGGGCAGTGCGAAGGTCTCTGCCGTGGGCAGGCCGCCGAGGTAGAAGAGCCGGTCGCCGAGCTTGGCATAGACACGGGCGTCGTGCTCGAGGTCGCCCACACCGTCCTTGAAGCCAATGAGGTTTTCGTGGCGGTCGGCCAGGGTTGCCACCGTGGTGTCCTTGTAGATGGCGTTGGCCCGGTTGTAGATGATGACGCCAAGGGAAGTGGCGGCACATACTGCGCTCACGTGCTCGGTCAGCCCGGCCTGGTCGGCTTCGGTCAGGTACGGGGGCAGCAGGAGGAGGCCCTCGGCGCCGGCAGCCTCTGCAGCTTTGGCGTTCTCGATGGCCTGGACCGTGGATCCGCCAGCTGAAGCGAGGACGGGAACCTGGCCGCCTACTTCCTCCACGGCGGTGCGGACGACGCGCTCGGACTCGGCAGCTGAGAGGGAGAAACCTTCACCGGTACCGCCGGCGGCGAAAAGGCCTGCCACCGGGAAGCTCGCCTGCCACGCCAGGTGCTTGCGGTAGTTCTCCTCATCGAACTGCAGCTTGGCATCGAATGAGGTGACAGGGAAGGACAACAGGCCTTCCTTGAGGGTGTCCGCCAGTTCCTGGGGTGAGTACTTTGCCACGGTGTGGTCCTCCGGTGTGTTCGCCGCGGGCGGCGGGCTGATGATTCCCTTCCAGACTAGGAGCGGCGCTGATGCCTGTCTAAGTGCAATTTTGTATGCATTGATACCTTGCGGGCATGAGTGGCGACGGCCGCCGCAATCTATTCCATGGCGAACTCAAGGTCCCGCAGCAGGCGCGCAAGGGCAGGGTTGGTAATTCTGCGGTTCCAGATGGCGTGCAGCTCCACCTGTTCGCCGTCGCCGCCTGTGAGCGGGAGGAATTCCACGCCCTTGATACCCAGCAGGGTGGCGGAGTGCGGCACAAAGGCCACCCCGCGCTTTGCCGAAACCAGCGACACCATGGTCAGGATCTGGCTCACGGTGTGGACAACGTTGGCATGGCTGAAGGGGAGCGTCCGAACCACGAGGTCGTAGAAATAGCGGGCCTGGGTGGCGGAATGCATAATCAGCGGCTCCTCTTTGAAGTCCTCCGGCGAGATATCCCGCGCCAACAGCGTCAGTGGGTGGCCGGACGGGACAGCCAGGACCATGGACTCGCGGTAAAGCAGGTGTGAGTCGAACGTCTCTTTGTCGAACGGAGGACGCGCCAAGCCCAGATCGAGTTCGCCTGTGAGCAGGCCGCTGAGCTGCTCGCCTGTGACCAGTTCCTGCAGGTCTACATCCACATCGGGAATGATTTCTGAAAGCTCCTCCAGCAGCGGCCCCAGAATGCTGAATCCGCTGGCGGCGGTAAAGCCGATGCGAAGAAGGCCCGAGCGGCCCGAGGCGATCCGCCGCGCCGTTGCCGGTGCCCGTTCGGCAAGAGCCATGAGGCGGCGCGCCTCCTCCAGGAACGTCTGTCCAGCGTGGGTCAACTCCACTTTACGGTTGTCCCGCTCAAGCAGTTCCGCCCCCACAATCTTCTCCAGCTTCTGGATCTGGCGGCTTAGCGGGGGCTGCGTCATATTAAGCCGTTCCGCCGCACGTCCAAAGTGGAGCTCCTCGGCTACGGCGATGAAGCCAGCAAGCTGGTCAAAAGTAAACATGATGCCTTCCCGGTATCAAACGATGCAGATTTGGGCTTAGACATGCATCATAACCACTCCCTACACTCGACAAAGCGAACGGGGTGACCCGCTTCACAGATGTTCCGGGCCCCAACGCCCGCCGTGCCAACTAGGAGTTCCAATGAAGCACTTCCCCACACGCCGCACGATTCTCGGAGCGGCTTCGGCCGTTACGCTGCTGGCGCTGACGGCGTGCGGCAATGTCGCCGGCGGCGGCGCGGCCGACTCGGCCGCATACCCGTCCGGCCCTGTCAACCTCTCCGTGGGCCAGGCTGCAGGTGGCAGCACCGACCTGATCGCCCGTGCCCTTGCCGAAGGAGCCTCCAAGACCCTCGGCCAGCCGATGCCAGTGGTCAACAAGCCTGGCGCCAACGGCGCCCTCGCCACCAAGGAAGTAGCCGGCAAGCCCGCCGATGGCCAGGAATTGGTCCTGCTCAACGCATCCCTGATCACCATCACCCCCCTGGCCGTAACCGCCGATGAAGCGGTGAACATTGATGACCTGGACATCATTACTGGCTTGTCGCAGGACGACTATGTGCTGGTGGCCAGCGCCGAGTCGGGATTCAAGACCTTCCAGGACGTAACCGCAGCGGGACGCAACGTCACCTTTGGCACCACCGGCGTCGGAACGGGTAGCCAACTGGCCCAGACGGTGCTGTTCAAGCAGGCTGACGTCAAAGGCACGGACATCCCCTTTGACAGCGGCAAGCCGGCCCTGACCGCAGTCCTGGGCAACCAGGTCGAGCTCGCCACCATCCAGCTCGGCGAAGCCATGCCGCAGATCGAGGCCGGAAAGGTGAGCCCGCTCCTGGTCTTCTCGGAAGAGCGCACCAGCTTCCTTCCCGATACGCCGACGGCAAAGGAAGCCGGCTACGACGTTCCGGTTGCCCAGTACCGCGCAGTGGCTGCCCCGAAGGGCACCCCGCAGGAAGTCAAGGACAAGCTGCACGCCGCGTTCCAGGAGTCGTTCAAGTCCGACGCCTACAAGGAGTTCAATAAGAAGAACTCTCTGACCCCGAAGGAGATTTCCGGCGAGGAAGTCGTCACGGAATGGAAGGCATACGCAGCAAAGTACAAGGAACTGGTGGAGAAGTATGACATCAGCCTGAGCGGAAATAAGTGACTTCTGTGAAAGGAACCCCTTCAGGGCCCGCCGGAGGCAGCAGTGATACTGCTGCCTCCGGCGGGGACGCCCCCCATGCCGTCCCCGATGAAGTCCTGGATGACCTGACCCCAGAGCAACTGGCAGCACAGTGGGAGGAAGAAAAGCCTCCCGCAGCCGGAGCCCTCGCCAACGCTGCATCGTCATTGGTGGTCCTTTGCGTCGGCGTTCCTGCAGCCATCCTCTCGATGGCAATGGGGCTGGGCACACCGTCCGCCCCGCAGCCCGGCCTGTGGCCGTTCATCATCAGCTGCGTCATGGTGGCGTTAGGCCTGTTCCAGCTGGTTGCCGGCCGGCACAACCGGGACGCGGAAAAGTTCACGCGCATGTCCACCTCGCCGCTCACCGGCCTGGTTACCCTCGCTGCCATGGTGGCCCTGATGCCGCTGATTGGCTTTGAACTGCCTGCCCTGGTGCTCTGCATTATCTGGATGCGTTTCCTCGGTGGCGAAACCTGGCGCTCCACGCTGGTGGTCAGCGTGAGCGTCGTCATCGCTTTTTATGCCATCTTCGTCCTCGCGTTGAATACCTCAGTTCCCCACCTCTTCTAGGAGACCTCCCGTGGATTTTCTCAATCCCGTTATCAACGGATTCGCGGTAGTCCTGGAGCCCACCAACCTCCTTTACTGCCTGATCGGCGTCGTGATCGGCATGCTGATCGGCGTGCTGCCCGGACTGGGGCCGGCAGCTACCATCGCCATCCTGCTTCCATTGACCTACAACGTAGAGCCCGTCACCGCCATCATCATGCTCGCCGGGATCTTCTATGGCGCCCAATATGGCGGCACCATCACCTCCGTGCTCCTGCGGCTGCCCGGTGAAGCATCCTCAGTGGTGACGGTCTTTGACGGCTACCAAATGGCAAGGCAAGGCAAGGCAGGTACAGCGCTTGGCCTTGCAGCCATTGGCTCCTTCGTTGGCGGCACCGCAGCCATTATCGGCCTGACCTTTCTCGCCCCCGTCGTGGCCAGCTTCGCCCTGGACTTCGGGCCGCCCGAATACACCGCGCTGGCCATGCTCGGCATCCTCCTCGTGGCCACCATCAGCAACGGCGCAAAAGCCAAAGCCCTCATCGCGGCGGCCCTTGGACTCCTGCTGGCAACAGTAGGCCGGGATATTTTCACCGGTGAAAGCCGCTTCACGTTCGGCAGCATGCAGCTCGCTGACGGCATCGACTTCGTACCCATCGCCATGGGCCTCTTCGGCCTGGGCGAGATCCTCTATAACCTGGAGGAACGGCACCGGGCCGCGAAAGCGCCGTCGAAGGTGGCCAACGTCTGGCCCTCCCGGAAGGACCTTAAGCAGGCGTCCGGCTCCATCGGCCGCGGTTCCGTCCTCGGTTTCTTTTTGGGCATCCTGCCGGGCGGCGGTGCCACCATCGCCTCCATGGCCTCCTACGCCATGGAAAAGAAACGGGCCAAACAACCCGAGCGCTTTGGCAAGGGAGCTCCGGAAGGCGTCGCAGGCCCCGAGACGGCCAACAACGCCGCTGCAACCTCCTCCTTCATTCCCTTGCTGACCCTTGGCATCCCAGCCAACGCCACCATGGCACTCATGTTCGGCGCACTGTTGATCCAGGGC
>NZ_JBNHFF010000131.1:0-9257 GCF_059089965.1 Arthrobacter sp. SPT-J7 | reverse complement strand
ATCATGGCGGGCGCCCCGGGGGGTGCTGAGACGGTAGACGAGGGCGCCGGCGGCTTGGTAGCGGCGGACCGCCTGGCGTGCGGCGTGGTCCGAGCCGGTGACCAGGACCTCGCGGCCGGTGAGATCAATGCTGAGCTGCATGCCTATACCTCGTTCTTGTCGAGCAGGTCGGGAGTGGAGGGCCGGACGGGGATGGAAGCCCCGATCAGGACTGGTTGCTGGACGGCTGCCGCCTTTTCCTCCACGGTGGCAGGGCGCATCTGCCCGCGCTCGTCCGGGACGAAGGTGATGGAGTCGTCCTTCTGGTCGGGGGCGTTGACGAAGGAGCGGAACCGGCGCAGGCGCTCGGGGTCCTTGAGGGTGTCCGCCCACTCGTCGACGTAGGTGTCCACGTGCTTGGCCATGGCCGCCTCGAGGTCCTCGGCAATGCCCAGGGTGTCCTTGACCACCACGTCCTCAACATGCTTGATGCCGCCGTCGAGCTCTTCCTGCCAGCGTGCGGTGCGCTGCAGACGGTCTGCGGTGCGGATGTAGTACATAAAGTAGCGGTCGATGTACTTAATAAGGGTTTCGTCGTCCAGGTCCTTGGCCAGCAGCTGCGCGTGGGCGGGGGTGGCACCGCCGTTGCCGCCGACGTACAGGTTCCAGCCGTCGGCAGTGGCGATCACGCCTACGTCCTTGCCGCGCGCCTCGGCGCACTCACGTGCACAGCCGGAGACGCCCATTTTGAGTTTGTGCGGGCTGCGCAGGCCGCGGTACCGCAGTTCCAGCTGGATGGCCATGGCCACCGAGTCCTGGACGCCGAACCTGCACCAGGTGGAACCGACGCAGGACTTCACCGTGCGCAGGCTCTTGCCGTACGCCTGGCCGGATTCGAAGCCGGCGTCCACGAGTTCCTTCCAGATTTCCGGGAGCTGTTCCAGGCGTGCCCCGAACATGTCGATCCGCTGGCCGCCGGTGATTTTCGTGTACAGGTTGTACTTTTCGGCCACGGCAGCGATGACGCCGAGCTTCTTCGGGCTGATTTCGCCGCCGGCGATGCGGGGGACCACGGAGTAGGTACCGTCCTTCTGCATGTTGGCCAGGGCACGGTCGTTGGTGTCCTGCAGGGTGCCGCGGCCGGCGTCAAGGACGTAGGCGCTGTTCTGGCTGGCCAGGATGTTGGCGATGGTCGGCTTGCAGATATCACAGCCCGCTCCCGTGCCGTACTTGGCCATGATCTCCTCGAAGGAGGCCAGCTCCAGGACCCGGATCGCGTCGAAGAGTTCCTGGCGGGACAGCTCGATGTGCTCGCAGAGGGCCTTGGAGACCTCGACGCCGGACTTGGTCAGCTCGGTTTCCAGCAGCTTCTTGAGCATGGGAACACAGGAACCGCACTGGGTGCCGGCCCGGGTGCAGCCCTTCAGCTCGCCCAGTTCCTGCACCGGGGCGTTGCCCTCGCAGGCACCGCAGCCATTAATGGCGTCGCGGATGCTGCCGGCGGTGACGTTGTTGCAGGAGCAGAGGGTGGCGTCGTCCGGGAGTTCGGTTTCAGGAGCCTCGCCGCCGCCCGCGGCACTGAGGAACGCACCCGGCTCGGCGGGAAGCTCGCGGCCCAGCAGCGGACGCAGGCTCATGTACGGTGAAGCGTCGCCCACGAAGATGCCGCCCAGCAGGGTCTTGGCATCGTCGGTGGTGACAATCTTCTGGTAAACGCCGCGGGCAGGGTCGGCGTAGACAATCTCAAGGGCGTGTTCGGTCTTGGCGAAGGCGTCGCCGAAGCTGGCAACGTCCACGCCGGAGAGCTTGAGCTTCGTGGCGGTGTCGAAGCCGGGGAAGGTGGCGTCGCCGCCGTGGAGGCGGTCAGCTACGATCTCGGCCATGGTGTTGGCGGGGGCCACCAGGCCCAGGCACATGCCTTCGAAGTTGGCCACTTCACCGATGGCCCAGATGCCGGGTACTTCCGTGGCGCAGTAGTCGTTGATGACGACGCCGCCGCGCTGGCCGAGGCTGAACAGCTGCTCCTCGCCTTCGGCCGCGCGGAAGAGTTCGTCGCGCGGCCGGACGCCGATGGCGACGATCACGAGGTCTGCGTCGATAACGCGGCCATCGGCCATGAGGACTCCGGTGACCTGTCCGTCGTCGTCAGACAATACTTCCGACGGGAAGACGCCGCCGTGGACTTCGAAGCCCTTGGCTTTGATCAGCCGGCCCATTGCCTGGCCCGCGCCTTCGTCGAGCTGGGTGGCCATCAGCCACTGGGAACCGTCGATGACGATGGGGTTGGCCCCCAGCTGCTCCGTGCCGGCCGCGGACTCAAGCCCGAGAAGGCCTCCACCGATGGTGACGGCGTTGACCTTGCGGCCGAGCTTCCCGGTGAGTTCGGCAATGGCCTTGTTGATGGCCCAGACGTCCTCGAGCGTGCGGTAGACGTGTGTGTGCTCGGCGCCGGGGATCGGCAGGCGGGCGGCGTTCGAACCGGTGGCCACCACCAGTTCGTCGTAGGCGAAGCTATTGCCTGCAGCGGTTTCCACTGTCCTGGCTTCGGCATTGATTTTAAGGACGCGCTCGCCCGTCTTCAGCTCAAGGGAAGGATGGTCCCACATGGACGCCGTTCCCAGGGTCAGGTCCACATTTTTGTCCGTCAGGGCCTTGCTGAGTGCAACGCGGTCGTAGGGCAGGTGGGCTTCCTCAGTGAGGACCGTGACATGCCAGCCATCGAGGCCACGGGCATGCATTGCGTCCGCAAAACGGTGGGCCGCGGGGCCGCCGCCGGCGACGACAATGCGGCGCGGAGTCTCTGTGCTTGAAGTCTGTTCGGTCACTGTGGGCCTTTCGCATGGGCCGCAGTGTATTACTGCAGCCTTCTCTGTCGAGCTGTCCATCCAGACTAGGGAGACGCAGTTTCGCTTCAGTTTCCCAATTGTTTCGTCAACTTAACTTCTGCATCACGAACGCGTTTCCGGCAGCGTGAGGTGTCTTTTACGCGCTGGACACATTCGCTGCACCCCCTTGAAACACCGGGAGCCTAGCGTGGAACACGGCCGCAGAGGCAGCCAATCGCAAGGACTACACGCACAGGGAGAGGGGCCGACATGACGGCAACACTGGAACTTGGGGCACTCGCAGCCGGCATCGACGAGCCCGTAACCGGCGCCGGCTGGCACCGCGTCTGCCTGGTGGATGACCTGGAACCGGCCTGGGGCGAAGCAGCCCTCATCGCGGGACGACAGATCGCACTCTTCCGCACCGGAGCCAACGAAGTTTTCGCGGTGGCACACGAGGACCCGGCCACCGGCGCCCACGTGATGGCGCGGGGAATCCTCGGATCACGGGGCGCCCGTCCCACCATCGCTTCACCGCTGCACAAAGAGGTCTACGACCTGGAGACCGGTAAATGCTTCAGTACCCCGGGCCTGAGCCTTGCAACCTTCAGCACCCGGATCATCGGCGGTTTCATCGAGATCGAGCTGTAACAGGTTTTTTAGCGCGGGGCCCGGGCTAAAGCCCCAGGGCCTCACTGACGTCTTGCAGCACCTCATCCAGCGCTGCCCGCGCCGCCAGCCGGGCCTCCGGCAGTTCGGCCGCGGTACCCACGTGGTGGATCACTTCGAGGTAGCACTTGAGCTTGGGCTCGGTGCCGCTGGGCCGGATGATCACCCGGGTGAGGTCCCTTGTGAGGTAAAGAAGCCCGTCGGTGGGAGGTAGCTGCTCGGCACCTTCAGCCAGGTCCGTGAAAACCTCCACCGCGGATGACCCGAAGGACTCGGGCGGGCTGACCCGGAGACGGTTCATCATGGCGTCCAACAGGCCCAGGTCCGCCACCCGGATGCTGAGCTGGTCGCTGGCGTGCAGGCCGTGCTGCAGGTACAGCTCGTCCAGGGTGTCGAAGATGGTTTTCCCGCCAGCCTTTGCGGCGGCCGCAAGTTCCGCGATCAGCACCGCCGCGGAGATGCCGTCCTTGTCCTTCACAACATCAGGCGCCACGCAGTAGCCCAAGGCTTCCTCATAGCCGTACAGCAGGCCGGGCACCCGCGAAATCCACTTGAATCCTGTCAGCGTTTCTTCATGCGCGTAGCCTGCCGCCGCGGCGATCCGCGCCAGGAGCCGTGAGGACACTATTGAATTCGCAAAAACGCCGTGGCTGTCCCTGTCGCCGTCATCACCGTCAGCGGCCGCCAGGCGCGCCACAATGTGGGCTCCCAGCAACGCGCCAACTTCGTCTCCCCGGAGCATCCGCCAGGCGCCGGTGTCCGGATCCTTCGCCGCAACTGCCGCCCTGTCGGCGTCGGGGTCATTGGCTATCACAATGTCAGCGTCGAGGCGTTCGGCTGTTTCAAGCGCCAGGTCCAGCGCTCCCGGTTCCTCGGGGTTCGGGAAGCTGACCGTGGGAAAGTCCGGGTCCGGATCTGCCTGTTCCGCCACGAGGGTCACGCCGGTGAAACCTGCAGCCTTCAGCACCGCCTTCGCGGTTTCGCCGCCCACACCATGCATCGGCGTGAGAACGATGCGCAGGTCACGGGCGGGGAAGCGCTCCGGAAGGGCCAGCGCCGCGGTGGCCTGTTCGTAATCGGCAGCCAGCGACCCGTCGAGCACTGTCCAGCCGCTGGGGGCAAGGACAATGGACTCCACCGGTCCCACAGCGTTAATCCGGGCCGCAATCTCCTGGTCGTAAGGTGCCACGATCTGTGCGCCGTTGCCGCTCTCCGTAACGGCATGGCGGCCCAGGTAGACCTTGTAGCCGTTGTCCTGCGGCGGGTTGTGGCTGGCCGTGACCATCACGCCGCCGTCACACTCCAGGGCCCGCACAGCGTAAGCCAGCAGGGGAGTGGGCAGCGCCGCCGGCATCAGGAAGGCTTCTATCCCCGCCGCGGTGAAGATGGCGGCGGTTTCTTCAGCGAAGATATCCGAGTTGTAGCGGGCGTCATAGCCGACGACGGCGCGGGGCCGGGTCCCCGGGGAGGCCTCGCCCACCGCCTGGAGCAGGAAGTCCGCCAGGCCGGCAGCGGTCCTGCGGACCACCATCCGGTTCATCCGGTTGGGTCCGGGGCCAAGCGCCGCCCGCAAGCCGGCCGTACCGAACTGCAGTGTCCCGCGGAAGCTGTCTTCGAGTTCCTGCCGGGCTGCCGGGGCGCCTTCTCCAACGAGCCGGACGAGTTCCAGGAGGGAAGCCGAGGTTTCGGGATCCGGGTCCTGGGCGGCCCATTCGCGGGCTTCGGTGAGCAGGCGGAAATCGGCATCGGAGGACGTCATGGGCATAACGCTATCGTCATTGACTCCCGAACTCTTGCCGCCTGTCGTTGAAACGGCAAAAATTCCCGCCCCTGCCCTGGCTTCTAAAGCCGCGCCGCCTGCCTGGCTGAACCAGCGCGGGCGTGGCCTCGAACTGGTTCAGAGTTTGCCGATGATTTCAGCAAGGAGTTTGGAAATCCGCGGGCCTGCAGCCTGTCCTGACTCAAGGACTTCCTCGTGGCTGAGGGGTTGCGGGCTGATCCCGGCCGCGAGGTTGGTGACGAGCGAGATACCGAAGACTTCCATCCCGGCGTGGCGTCCGGCGATGGCCTCCAAAGCCGTGGACATCCCCACCAGGTCGGCACCGATGCGCTTCGCGTACTGCACCTCGGCCGGCGTTTCGTAGTGCGGGCCGGGGAACTGGGCGTAGACACCCTCCTCCAGCGTTGCGTCAACTTCCCGGGCCAGTCCGCGGATCCTGGCCGAGTAGAGATCTGTCAGGTCAACGAACGTGGCGCCCTCCAGGGGTGAGGCGGCAGTGAGGTTGATGTGGTCACTGATCAGCACCGGCGTCCCGGGAGCCCAGTTTTCGTTCAGGCCGCCGCAGCCATTGGTAAGCACCAGGGTGCTGCAGCCGGCAGCCGCCGCCGTCCTGATGCCATGCACGACGGCACGGACGCCTTTGCCCTCGTAGTAGTGGGTCCGTGCACCCAGGACCAGCGCCCGCTTGCCCTCCTTGGTGAGTACCGAGCGGATGGTGCCCACGTGCCCAACAACAGCGGGAGCGTGGAAGCCGGGGACCTCCTCGGCGGAGAGGGTGGCTGTGGTTTCGCCGATGAGGTCGGCCGCCTCGGCCCAGCCGGAGCCGAGCACGAGGGCGACGTCGTGGCTGTCCACGCCTGTTTCCTCGGCAATGTACTCGGCGGCGGCGCGTGCAGCAGCGAAGGGATCGGTCTTCAGGAAGTCTGTTGTACTCACTGGTACAAGTTATCCTGCCGCTCCGTGCGCGCCCACCCCCTGGCCGGATCCGTCCAGAGACCGTTTTCTTTGGTGGTCCGGCTGCGGATGCAGGAGAATGGTTGTTTGTGACTACGCACCCAGATTTCAGCTCACCCCGGATCGCAATCCTGGGAGGTGGTCCCGGCGGATACGAAGCCGCCATGGTGGCCGCCTCGCTCGGAGCGCAGGTCACGATCATCGAACGGGCGGGGCTGGGTGGCTCGGCCGTGCTGACCGACGTCGTACCGTCCAAGACGCTGATTGCCACGGCGGACCTGATGACCCGCGTCGCCGAGGCGGGGGAGCTGGGCGTGAAGTTCGACGTCGACGGCGGCGACTTTCTGCCCGTGATGCGTGCGGACCTCAAACACATCAATCACCGCCTCCTTAACCTGGCGCGCAGCCAGTCCAAGGACATCCACGACGGACTGGTCCAGCAGGGCGTGCGCATCCTGGCCGGGTCCGGCAGGCTCCTCAACGACCACACGATCGAGGTCCTCACGGCCGAGGGCACCGAGACGGTCGAGGCGGACACCATCCTCCTTGCAGTGGGCGCCCATCCGCGTGAGCTTGCCACGGCCCGGCCGGACGGCGACCGGATTCTGAACTGGACGCAGATCTACGACCTCGATGAACTGCCCGAGGAACTGATTGTGGTGGGTTCGGGCGTGACCGGGGCCGAGTTTGCCTCCGCGTACAACGGCCTGGGCTCCAAGGTCACGCTGATTTCGAGCCGCGACCGCGTGCTTCCGGGATCCGATGTGGACGCCGCAGTCGTGCTGGAGGAAGTGTTCGAGCGCCGGGGCGTCCGGGTCCTGTCCCGTTCCCGCGCGGAGGCCGTGGAACGGACGGACGACGGGGTTGTGGTCACCCTCAGCGACGGCTCCAAAGTCACCGGCAGCCACTGCCTCCTGTGCCTGGGCTCCATTCCCAACACCGCCGGCATTGGACTCGACGAGGCCGGCGTGGCGCTCAGCGAGAGCGGCCACATCAAGGTGGACGGCGTCTCACGGACGTCCGCGCCTAACATCTACGCCGCAGGCGACTGCACCGGGGTGCTTCCGCTTGCCTCTGTGGCCGCCATGCAGGGCCGCATCGCGGTGGCCCACTTTATGGGGGACACCGTCACCCCGCTCAAGCTGCACCAGGTGGCGTCCAACATTTTCACCTCGCCCGAGATTGCCAACGTAGGGGTGTCCGAGGCGGAGATCGACTCCGGCAAGTACCAGGGCGATGTGGTCAAGCTTTCCTTGCGCAGCAATGCCCGTGCCAAGATGCGCAACCACAAGGACGGCTTTGTGAAGATCTTCGCCCGAAAGGGCTCCGGTACGGTGATCGGCGGCGTTGTGGTGGGGCCGAACGCTTCCGAGCTGATCTTCCCGATTTCCATCGCCGTCAAGCAGAAGCTGCACGTGGACGACGTCGCCAGCACCTTCACGGTGTATCCGTCCCTGACGGGATCCATTTCCGAGGCTGCGCGCCGCCTGCACGTCCACCTGTAGGTGGTTAAACGCGCAGCGGGAGTCTGGACCGCTCCCATGCCAACTGCATAGACTCCTCAAAGGACCGGCCGGGAATTTCATCAGGAATTTCCCGGCCGTCCCTGCATCAGCCATCGACGCAAGGAGAAGCCCGTGGAACTAAAGGACGTCACATGGAATGAGCAGGCCCGGGAGAAGATCCTGCTCGACGCTGACAGGGCCCTGCAGGAGGCGGTCCAGGAAGCAGCGTCCACTCTGTCCAACGCAGACAAGGACGAGGTGTACAAGTTCCTTTTTGAGCAGCTGAAGGACAAGTTCGTCGACTTCCAGCCCGGACCGGACCTCACCCGCTACGCGGAGGCTGTAGCCAACGGGGACTTCAGCTCCAACGGCGCCTCCGGCACGGAAGCTTAGGGAAACAGGCCATGACAACAGCCCTCGTCCGTCCCCGCAGCGGCAAGATCATCGGCGGCGTCTGCGCTGCCCTTGCAGCACGGTACGGGCTCCCGAAATTCCTCGTCCGGCTGGGCTTCGTGATTTTCGGCCTGGTAGGGATCGGCGAACTGGTCTATATCGCGCTCTGGATCCTCATCCCGAAGTCGCCCGTGTAACAGCCCGGGGTCAGGGGGCGGCTGGGGAGGCGGAGACCGCCTGGAAATGATTTTCGATCAGCCCCTTGATGTCCTCGTGGCAGCCGCCGCAGCCGGTCCCGGCCCGGGTTTCCCTGGAGACCTCGGCCACGGTTGAGCAGCCTTCCTCCACGGCGCCCGCGATCGCGGCACCGCTGACGCCCGCACACCGGCAAACAGTTCCCTGCGGGTCCGCAGCAGCACCAGCGAGCTGGTCCGGCCCGTCGAGGCGAAGCAGCAGCGACCTGTCGGCGGGCAGTTCCGCGCCGCGTTCAAACAGTCCCACCAGCTCCGCTGCCGTCCGCGGCATACCCACGGCCACGATGCCCTCCAGGACGCCGCCGCGGGTGGTCATCTTTACGTACCGGCCGTGTTCCGGGTCCGCCCACTGCGCAACCTGCAGGCGCGGACGGCCGTCGACGGCACCGGCCGTGAGGATCTCCTCGTCCCACGGTTCAGCAGTGTTGTCGCCGGCCACTGCCATGTTCATGCCGCGTGCCTTCAGGACAATGACGCCGGCCTGCTCGCCCGGCAATTCCGGCAGCAGCCCGGCTGCCTCTGGAGCAGACGCCAGGAGGGTGAGGTATTCGGCCAGCCATTCGGCCTGCCGCCATCCGGGGCCGACCAGCCCGGACGGGCCTTTGGCGTTCCGGCACTGCGCGCAGTCCGGATCGGGGCAACGTACCTCGGCGCAGTCGCCGATGGCGAAGATGTGCGGTTCGTGGTGGGCCCGCAGCCGGTGGTCCACCAGGATCCCGGCGGAGGTGGAGAGCCCGGAGCCCTCTGCCAGTTCCGTCCGGGGACGGACGCCGCAGGAGATGACCAGCAGGTCGCCGTCGATCGCGGAGCCGTCGTCAAGCAGCAGGGCCGAGAACCCGCCGTCGGGCCCGTTGTGCTCCACCCCGGTGGAGCGTGCGTTGCCGGCCATCCGGACACC
>NZ_JBNHFF010000130.1:0-9409 GCF_059089965.1 Arthrobacter sp. SPT-J7 | reverse complement strand
AAGGCGAGTGACAACTCGTGATAGACGGCGGCGGGGTCGCCTGCCCCCGACTCGTAGGCGTAACGGATTCTGTCTTCAGAGACCATGATGTTGCCATGAACATCAGTAACGGCATGGAAGATGCCCAGTTCGGGCGTATGGGACCAGCGGCCGCCGTCAACACCCTGGCTGGGTTCCTCGGTGACCTCATAACGCAGGTGGGCCCAGCCGCGCAACGCGGACGCCAATTGGGCGCCCGTCCCGGGGGCGCCTGTCCACGAAAGCTCAGCCCGGAACATTCCGGGTGCAGCAGGCTGAGGGGTCCACTCAAGATCCGTCCGCTTGTCCACGACGGAACCAATGGCCCACTCGACGTGAGGGCACAACGCGGTAGGGGCTGAGTGAACAAACAGCACACCACGGGTCATTGCAACAGACATTCCATCCTCCATAGCTCTAGGTACGTCTTCCCCAACGACCTCTGCCTGGATGGAACTGCTGTCCTTGTTGTGCGGTGCAACTCCTTGCCACTTATTCAATTGTTCAGATTAAGCAGCGTCCGGACTTGCTGGTCCGCAGGAAGCAAAGGTGCTTCAAGCGGGACTTGAAAGTTGCCGGACGTGACTCTTATTGTGCCGTACGCCGCGTAATTACGCCAGTGCGATTCGCGATTGCGGTTCAGGCCCAACGACTGTTTCTGCTAGGCCCTGGGATGTGCCTGCTGGTAGCTTCTCCGCAGCCGGTCCACCGACGAGGCCACCCGAGAAGGCAACTCCGAATTTGTCCTTCGGGCGGTAGACGCTGCGGATCAATCTATTAAAGAAACCCCAACTCACGGCGAACATTCCAATTCCCAGTGGATCCTTCTACACCGGCTGCAACGCTTGTTAGCCGCAGACATGAAGAAATCATCAATGCGCTTGACCATCTGAGGTTATAACGCCCCTATTAGGTAGTCGGGGGTATACCTGGGATAGCCGGGACTTCCATCGGCATAGTAATTTAGGCCTTCATCGTCGTACCGCCCCCCCTTTAGTCCGCTTATAGGCTTACTTAGATAGGTCATGAAGCTCTATCCAGATGCAATTGTTTCTTGCTTGAATGTAGCCGGTTATTATGAGGCACGGGCCCCAAATAAGCAAGATTATTCTGAGCCGAAATGAAATGGGCAAGGGCATGGGCTCCGCTGAATGACCCACGGGGTACGCTCGCGCTGTTCCCATATTGAGCGTATGCTTCTCCAACTCCCCTTCTTCTCCCAGGGGTCTTCTGTATCCATCCATCGTGGAGCCAAACATGGAGAACGCATTCGCCCCAAGCACCCTTGAAACGCAATCCCTCATCGAGCCTCAGACGATCCAGGCGAACAGGCCAGCCGAGGCTCCCCCGCCAGAACCAGCAGCGCCACCCCCGTCAGTCCGGCCGCCAGCAGCGCAGCGACCGAAGCGCAGGCGGTTTCGAAAGTGGCTCGCCAGGTTCGCGATCCTGGTGGGCTCCTTCCTGCTCGTGACGCAGCTCGCGGCCGTGGCCTTCATCTGGATTACTCCCCCGCGGACGTCGTACATGCTGCAAGAGGGCGAGCCCGTAATCTACCAGTACGTCTCCCTGGACCACATCAGCCGGTACATGCTCGCTGCCACCATCGCCCACGAGGACCAGGAGCTAGGCCCCCGGGTGGGCGGATTCGATATAGAGGACTTCAAGGCAAGAGCAGAGGCGCACTTGGCCGGCAAGGAAGATCCAAGTGGTTCGACTATCCCTCAGCAGCTCGTGAAGAACATTTACCTCACACCTGATGAGAACGCCATGAGAAAAGGCATTGAAGCAGCCTTTGCCACGCAGTTCGCTTACACGCTTTCGGATCAGCGCGTGCTGGAGCTTTACCTGAACTACGCCCAGTTCGGACCAAAGCTGTTCGGCATCTGTGCTGCCAGCTGGTACTACTTCAACACCCCACCCTGGTCTATGGCGCCAGAGCAGGCCGCCCTGCTGATGGGCATAGTGCCCTTTCCCAGTGAAATCCTGCGTCGGCCGGAAGGCGGTGCCTACGTTAACAAGGACACTCACCCGAGAACTTGGGACAACTTGAACGGCGCGGCTAACTGGTGGGTACCTAAGCAGATACAAGGTATGGGCGGATGGGAAGCTGCTGTTGCTACCGTCGGAATCACTGATACTGCGGCAGATCATCAAGCAGAAAGGGACAGCAAAGACGCGTGTTCCACGATGCCGGATGCCGTACGCTCGCGGCTGGTGACGGAGGGGCACCTCCAGTAACTACAACACGTTTACGATAGTTGGCACCAAGCGTGAAAATCCACTCACCTCGTCCGCATTCAGCTTGGAAGTACCCCCAAAGATGTTGACAAAGTCCGCTAGCGTTGCCGCTCTCGCTATAGCCGTAGTCGATCGCGTCTTGCTCAAGCTTCATGGATGCGAGATGAGCTCTTCGGTCATGACGTAGAGGAGTTGGCCGACAGCTTCCTCGAGGACCGGTGAACTGGAGACGGCCATCCGAGACCTCCCATTCCTCCACACAATGAACAAAATGGACCAGGCTCTGATCGTCTGGTATTTCCACGTAACCGTCGCGCTCTACGTAACTTCTCTGATTTTGAATATCGGCACTGAAACTCGGCGATTGGTGACGTCATCTCAGCACTCGGGCTCGGCGGAATTGTTGCGGGAGCGGCGACCGGGGAACTCACCATAAAGGCTCTCAGCAAATTGCCGTCCGAAGACATAGAGCACTTCTAAGATGACGACGTAAGTGAGCCTGCAGACGAAGTGACGGCAGTAAAGCCTGGGCAGTGGCCGCGCAAGTGGTACAGAGATGAGAAGTTCGGGCGCGAAGTCACGGCTCGTTCCGTGTCCGGCCTCATAGTCGTCATACTACGCCGCGTAATTACGCCAGTGCGATTCGCGACTGCAATTCAGGCCCAACCACTGTTCCCTGTTAGGCCCTGGGATGGGCCTGCTGGTAGCTTCTCCGCAGCCGGTCCACCGAGACATGCGTGTAGATCTGGGTGGTCGCGAGGCTGCTGTGGCCCAGGATTTCCTGGACGGCACGGAGATCGGCGCCGCCGTCCAACAGGTGTGTCGCTGCGGAGTGGCGAAGGGCGTGCGGGCCCGACGCGGAGGTGTCCCCCAGGGCCTCGAGGAGCCCGTGGACTATCTCACGGACCTGCCGTTGGTCCACACGGCCGCCCCGGGAGCCCAGGAAGAGGGCGGGTCCGCTGTTCGCCCTAACCAGCAGCGGCCGGCCGCGCCGCAGCCAGTCGTCCAAAGCCAGGGCCGCCGGCACGCCATAGGGGACAGTGCGTTCCTTGTTTCCTTTTCCGATCACCCGCACCGTGCGTCGGTCGGGGTCCAGGTCATCGACGTCAAGCCCTGCCAGTTCGCCGACCCGGATTCCGGTCGCATAGAGCAGTTCGACGATGGCGCGGTTCCGCACAGGCAACGGCTCACCGCCGCCGGCGGCTTCTTCCAGGCCGGTCAGAAGCCGCGTCAGTTGCTGCGACTGCAGGACTCCCGGCAGGTGGCGTTCCTTTTTAGGAGCCTTGAGCCGCAACGCCGGGTCCGAGCTGATGCGCTCTTCCCTCAGGGCCCATGCAGTGAAGGCACGGACTGTGGCGGCCCTGCGGGCAAGGGTGGAGCGGGCCACGCCCGCCTGGCTTTGTGTCCCCAGCCAGCGCCGGAGGCTTCCCAGCTCAACGTCCTCCAGCCCGACTGCACCTTCGGAGGCAGCGTGTGCCAGAAAGCTGCGCAAGTCCCCAAGGTACGCGCGCAGCGTATGCACCGATACGGCCCGCTCCCCCGACAGGTAGCTCGAGAAGGCACCTAATGCCTGGCTCAGCTCCCGAGGCAATTCCTCGTTGTCCACTCTCCTACTGTCTCAGGTGTCACCGCGGTTCAGAGGACTGACACGGCACGCCCCCGTCAGCGTGAGTCCTGCTTACGGTTACGCATCCCCCGCTAAGCCGTTGCCTTGCCCCGTTTCCAGCCGCCTCTTTCGGAGACCGCCAGCCCGAGCAACCCGAGCCGGCCCAGTCCCGCCCGGACGGATTCCTGGCTCAAGCCGGCCACGGAAGACAGTTTCTCAACCGAGGTGGTGGAGCGCAGCGGCAGTGCATCCAGGATGATCAGGTCTTCGAGGGTCAGCCCGTCCTGGACTTCGGCTCCGGCCCGGCGCGGCTGCGGCAGCCCTGCTCCACTGGGCGCTGCGAGCTCGACAATCTCCGCAGCGTCCGTGACGCAGACAGCACCGCCGTCCCGGAGCAACCGGTGGCATCCAGCCGAATTAGCACTATGCACGGAACCGGGAACAGCCCCGACAGCGCGGCCGAGCGTTTCCGCGTGGTGGGCAGTGTTCAGCGCTCCGGACCGCCACCTGGCCTCCACCACAACAGTCACAGAGGACAGGGCTGCGATAAGGCGGTTCCGTTGCAGGAAGCGGTAACGGGTGGGTGCCGACCCGGGTGGAACCTCCGCGATCACTGCGCCCTGGTTGCAGACTGCACGGAGGAGATCCTCATTGCCCGATGGGTAGAACCGGTCTACGCCTCCGGCCATCACAGCGATGGTTGGCACGGCGCTGGATCCGCCAGCCAACGCGGCCCGGTGGGCATGAGCGTCGATGCCGTAGGCACCGCCAGAGACAACGGTCAGGCCGCGCTGCGCCAGGGAGTATGCAATATCCCCAGTCACCGACGCGCCATAGCTGGTGCTGTCCCGGGACCCGACCATCGCGATGCAACTGTCCCCGCGGGGAAGAGGCTGCTCCTGGCCCCGCCACCACAGGCAGATCGGTTCCTGGATACCAAGGTCGGCCAGCTGCACAGGCCACAACTCGTCCGATGGAATAATCAGCCTGCCGCCGAGCCGTGCCATGGTCGCGAGGTCCCGCTCGGGAGCGAGGTCTGGAATACGGGGTTGCCAGCGTTTTAAGGATGTGGTCATCCCGGCCCAGCTGGTGGTGGGACCATTGTCCTCGAGCAGGGAGGTGATCTCCTGCTCCAGCTCCGGCCCGGAGCTAACCTTGCCGGTAGCTATCCGAAGAGCATCCACAGCGCCGCATACCTGCACGAGAGCCAGGCCTGCCGCATCCTGGGGCTCCATGAGCCGGGCAAGTGCGGCACGGGAAAGCCGTTCTGCCTCCACTGCCGTCCCCTTCATGCCGCCACCGCCGCTGCCTGCCGCAGGCCCAGGGCCTGCCCGATATCGTTCATGTCAGGTCTTTCCCGAAGCCCAAGATCTGCCAACGTCCAGGCCAAGCGCAGGACGCGGTCGTAGCCACGGGCCGTGAGGACACCCCGCTCCAGCGAATGGTCGAGGATGCGGGTGGCGCCAGGTGGCAGCCGAAGTTCTCCCCGCAGCACACGGCCCGGTACCTGCGAGTTCGTTTCCAGGTTGAAGGGAGCCAACCGTTCAAGCTGCCGACCGCGTGCATTCCGGACGCGGGCAGCGACGGAAGCGGTATCCTCCTCCGCACACCTCTGACCGAACTCCGCCAGGGAAACCCTGTCCACCTGCAGCTGGATATCCACCCGGTCCAGGAGCGGCCCGGACATCCTGGCCAGATAGCGTCTGCGCATCACCGGCGTGCACGTACAGTCGAGCCCTTTGCCGGATGCCTTGCCGCAGGGGCAGGGGTTGGCCGCCAGGACGAGCTGGAACCGGGCAGGATAGGCAGCAGTGCCTGCGGAGCGGTGGATCACCAGCTCACCGCTCTCCAGCGGCTGGCGCAGGGCGTCAAGCACCCGGCGCTCGTACTCCGGCGCCTCGTCAAGGAACAGGACGCCCCTGTGGGCACGGGAGGCGGCGCCGGGCCTGGGGAGGCCGGAGCCGCCGCCGATGATTGCGGCCGCCGTCGCGGAGTGGTGCGGGCTTTCAAAGGGCGGCCGCCGCAGCAGTTGGACCGCAGTTGATGGCAGGCCGCAGAGCGAGTGGATGGCGGTGACTTCCATCGCCTCGTGGTCTGCGAGGTCCGGCAACAGCCCGGGAAGGCGCTCTGCGAGCATTGTTTTGCCTGCCCCCGGCGGGCCGGTGAGAAGCAGGTGGTGGGCTCCCGCCGCTGCCACTTCCAGAGCACGCCGGGCATCACCCTGGCCGGAAACATCCGCCATGTCCGGGTAGGTCCCTTCGTCCTCAGCGCCATCGCGGGTGTGTTCAGGGTCTTCCGGTTCGAAGTCGAGTGCGAGTTCCTGCGGGTCCGCCCCGGAATCCAAAGCGAGCCGGGCAAGGGTGCGGTATCCCCTGACGTTGGCGCCAGGCACCAGCGCAGCTTCCGCGAGGTTCGCCTGCGCCACCACGATGTCCGGATAGCCCGCCTGTACGGACGCCATAACGGCCGGGAGAATACCCCTGACCGGGCGCAGCCTGCCGTCCAGCCCCAGTTCGGCGATGAAGACCGTATTGCCGGTGGGTCTGATGTCGTTCGCGGCGCGGAGCACGGCCATGGTCACTGCCAGGTCGAAGCCCGAGCCGCGCTTGGGAAGTGAGGCCGGAATGAGGTTTGCTGTGATCTTCCGGCGGCTCAGCGGGATCCCGGAATTCTTTGCGGCGGACCGGATGCGTTCCTTGGCCTCATTCAAGGAAGCATCCGGCAGTCCAAGAAGCACAAATGCCGGCAAGGTCTGGCCGATGTCAGCCTCTACCTCCACGATGTACCCGTTCAGGCCCACCAGGGCGATGGAGTAGGTTCTGCCAAGGGCCATTCAGCCCACCCCCTTGAGGTGCTCCACCACGGGTTCGCCGCCGCCGTCGTCCACGACGCCGATCACGTCCACCCGCCGCAGCGGCATCCGCAACTCCCTGTCCCGGCACCACGCGGAGCCGAGCCGGTGCAGGCGGGCGAGTTTCTCAGGGCCCACCGCTTCAAAGGGGTGGCCGTAATCGAGGGAACGGCGGGTCTTGACTTCGGCAATAACCAAGGCGTCGCCGTCGAGGGCCACAATATCGATTTCGCCTTCGCTGCAGCGCCAGTTGCGCTCCAGGACGAGCATGCCCAGGGACTCAAGGAAGCCAACGGCAACGTCCTCGCCGTGCCGGCCCAACAGGTCTTTTGATTTCATCTCTACCTCCACAACCAGCCTGTGACAGCGTGGTTGCGGAGGTAAGGGAGCTCAGCCCATATGTGGATTAAGGCCGGTCAACAGCCGTTGTGCAGGAAGAGTCGCATGGGAAACCCCTAGACCCGCCGGGAGCTACTGGCCCAGGTCAACGTCCTTGGGCATGGCCAGTTCCTCGTTGCGCGGAAGCTCTTCCACATTGACGTCCTTGAACGTCAGGACACGGACGCTTTTAACGAACCGCGCGGAACGGTACACATCCCAGACCCAGGCGTCCTGCAGCGTCAGGTCAAAGTAGACCTCGCCGTCCGCGCTGCGGGCCTGCAGGTCTACGTGGTTGGCAAGGTAGAAGCGCCGTTCGGTCTCGACAACGTAGCTGAACAGTCCGACGACGTCGCGGTATTCACGATAGAGCTGCAGCTCCATGTCGGTCTCATAGTTTTCAAGATCCTCAGCACTCATGAATCCATCTTGCACCATGTCCGGCGCCGCTGGCGCCCGAGAGCGGCCAGAGTCAGTCTTCGATGCCCGCTTCGTCCTCTGCGGCTTCGTCCCCGCCGGCAGGCCCGCAATCCAGCAGTTCCCCGCCGAGGAGGCGCCAGCTGACGCGGTGGTAGGGCGTGGGCCCTGCCGCGCGGAGGACATCACGGTGCAGCACGGTGGCGTAGCCCTTGTTGATGTCCCACCCGAAGTCCGGGTATTCGGCATGCAGCTCCCGCATCATCTTGTCCCGCTCCACCTTGGCGATGACGCTGGCGGCGGCAACGCTCAGGCATTGCATGTCAGCTTTGATCTTGGTGTGAACCGGGGCGTCGCATGCCGCTTCAAGCACCGGCTCGTCGAACAGCGACAGCTGGTCAGCGGGCGAAAGCCAGTTGTGGCTGCCGTCCAGGAGTACGAGATCGGGTGTGACTCCCGCGGCGATAATCTCCTGCCAGGCCCGTGTTCCCGCAAGGCGCAGTGCAGCGATGATGCCAAGCGCATCAATTTCCTGCGCCGACGCGTGGCCCACTGCGGACGCCACGCTCCATCTGCGGACCAGCGGATCAAGCCGTTCCCGTTCCGCCGGGCTCAGCAGCTTGCTGTCCTTCACGCCGGTTAGCGGCTTCTGGCGCTCCAGGTCAACAACGGCGATGCCCACGCTCACGGGACCCGCAAGGGCGCCGCGTCCCACTTCGTCGACGCCTGCCACCAGCCGCACCCCTTGGGCCTTGAAGGTGCGTTCGTGCCTCAGGTTGGGCGCCTTGGCCGGGCCCTTGGCCGCCTTCGTGGAACCGGCGCCTCCTTTTGCGCGGCTCGCCTTTGCAGGGCTCGTTTTCACCGGACCGGCCGTTGCGGAACTGGCTTGAACTGCGGAGGACATGGTCAGGGGGCCGCCGGCACGTTCCGGAACACGTCCGGATAGTTGCCGAGGGTTGTGATCCGGTTCAGCGGCCAGGCGATGACGGCGGCCTTGCCTTCGAGGTCTGCGATGTCGATAAACCCGCCGTCGGAATCCATGTGGGCCCTGGAGTCAGCGGAATGGTTCCGGTTATCGCCCATCACCCACACCTTGCCTTCGGGGACAGTCACATCGAAGTTGCGGACCTGCGGGACCTCAGCCGAATTGACGTAGCTTTCGTCAATGGCGGTCCCGTTAATGGTCAGTTTACCGCCGTCGTCGCAACAGACCACGTGGTCCCCCGGCAGCCCGATGACCCTCTTGACCAGGTGCTGCTCGGAATTGTCCGGCAGGAGGCCAACAAAGGTCAGGCCGTCCTGGACCCACGTGAATGGCCCTTCGGGTTTTTCCTCGGCCGGCGGAAGCCAGCCCTTGGTGTCGCGGAAGACCACAACGTCACCCCGGCTCAGCGAAAAGGGTTCCGGCACCAGGAGATTGACAAAGATCCGGTCATCGATGTCCAAAGTGTTGACCATGGACTCTGAGGGAATGAAGAACGCGCGGAACAGGAAGGTCTTGATGAGGAATGAGAGCACGACGGCGATCACCACCACCGTAGCAATCTCCTTCAGCCAGGCAAGCACCTGGCTCCCACCAGAGTTCTCGCTTGCTTTGGCGGCGGCCCGGCTTTCTGCCGGCGCGGGAGCGGGCGCGTCGGGACCAGCGTCGGCCCGGGAATCCGAAGCGCCGTCGGGGCGCGGTTCGGGTGTCCGCGCGTAGTTCTCGGGCATTTACTGTCCGTTCTCTGTTATGGGTCCTGCCGCTGCCGGCCGAGGTACTTCAGCAAATCTATCAAGCGGCCAAAGGATCTGGACCGGCCTGCCGATCACACGGTCCACCGGCACCATCCCCCCGCCGGGAGCACCCAGCAGGCTCCGGGACTCGGCAGACAACGACCTGTGGTCACCCAGCAGCCACA
>NZ_JBNHFF010000129.1:0-9422 GCF_059089965.1 Arthrobacter sp. SPT-J7 | reverse complement strand
GGCGAAGGTCGATGTGTGCCGCAGCGCGAACGATTCGGAATGCACGTCGGAGCGGCTCAGCACCGCGCCGATCGGGAGCAGGCCGCCGCCAAGCGCCTTGGCGACCGTGACGATGTCGGGCGAGGCCTCGTCCGCGGACCCGAACAGGGATCCCGTGCGGCCGAGGCCGGTCTGGACCTCATCGACGATGAGCAGTGCGCCGTGCTCGTCGCACAACTTTCGCAGTCCTCGGAGGTAGCCCGGTGCCGGCACGATCACGCCACCCTCGCCTTGAATCGGCTCGACGATCACGGCGGCGAAGTGCCCCGGCGTCGCGGACAGCGCGTCTCGGACCGCATCCAAATTATCGAAGGGCACCCATGCGAAACCGTCGGCGGGCGCGCCGAAGTCCACCTGGTAGTCGGGGCGCCCCGTCGCGGAGAGAGCGCCGAGCGTCTTGCCGTGGAAGCCGCCGTGGGTGGCGAGGATGCCGAGGCGTCCTGTTGCCGACCGGGCGAGTTTCAGCGCGGCTTCGACCGACTCCGCGCCGCTGTTGGCGAAGGTGACGCGGTCCAGGTCCGGCGGTGCGATGGCGACCAGCCGGGCGGCCAGTTCGCCGGCCGCCTCCAACACTGATGGCTGGATGAATCCGGGGGGTGCGTCCACCGGCACCTGTGCGACAGCGGCCCACATGGCCGGATCGTTATGGCCGAACGGCAGCGCGCCGTACGCGCCGGCGAAATCAAGACATACCTTGCCGTCAGCATCCGTCAGACGCAACCCCTCCCCGCGCCGGTAAGAGCGATCCAGATCCAGCGCGCCCAGGATGCGGCTCAGCTCCGGCGCGACATGACGCCGGTAACCCTCCGCTCCGGTAATCGGCTCGGCGATGACAGGTGCGGAGGCCTCGCGGGCCGCGAGCTTGCGGCGCACCAGTTCGGCCAGCGCGGCGCGGTCGACGGTCTCCAGCGGCAGAGCGGGCTCGGCGGCGGGGAGGTCAATGGACATCGGGGGCTCCTCGGCGGGTGTCATCGGGTGTGGGCGGGGCGGTGGTCTCCAAGGCAGTCAGCAGGTCCACGAGCTCCGCATCCGTGAGCGCGTCCAGCGGATCCTCGGCGCTCACCGCCTCGACGTCGGCTGCCGCCGCGGCGGTCCGGTCGGGAGCCAGTGCGAGTCCGAGCGCGCGTGGCGTTGGTCCGTCCAACAACAGCGGCAGCGGAATGGTGATGCCAAACCGTTGTTCGACGGCGTTACGGAGGGTGACCACGGCCAGTGATTCAAGCTCCCACTCGCCCATCGGCACGTCGGGTGAGACGGCCGGCTGATCATCCAGCGCGGCTGAGACGAGTTCGCAGACGTGGGAGGTGATTTCTGCTGCCGCGGGCCCGACCTGATCCGCGGGAGAACCCGCGGATTCGGTGTGATCGATCTGTTCGATGGCGGGACGGGAGCCGGCAGCGGCGATCCCTGTACTGTTCGATGCCTCACGCCAAAAGCGCCGCCGCTGCCAGGCGTAGGGCACGGGCTCCGCCCAGCCGACCGTGGCGGGCGCGAGTGCACGGAGTTCGAGATCGAGACCGTGCCGGAACAAGCCAGCAGCAAGGACGCCGAGAGTCTCACGCAAGGGTGTTTGTCGACGCGCGGCGGCGAGCACCAATACCGGCTCGGCCGGCAGTGCCTGGGCTGCAACGGCCTCGATGTCACGCTGGAGCACCGGGTGGGGCGCGATCTCGACCACACAACGGCTGCCGGTCTCGGCAAGGGCAGCTGTCAGCGCGGCGAGGAGTCGCACCGGTTCGCGGACGTTGCGCCACCAGTAATCGGGCTCCCGTTCGAGGTCCAGTCGGGCAGCCGTTACGGTGGAGTACTGCGGCACCCCGCCGGCGACGGCCGAGAGGGATACGGTGCGCTCGGACGGCGCCACCGCGTCCAGGAGCGGGCTGTGGAAGGCGTAGGTGACGGCGAGCTCGCGGACAGGTATACCCTCGGCAACCAGCTCGACGGCGAGAGCCGTGACATCCTCCGCCGCTCCACTGAGCACCGTGGAGCGCGGTCCGTTGATGGCCGCGACACCCACCGCGCCGGTGGTTTCGAGGCGCGCGGCCAGCTCGGTGGCTGGCAGCGCGACCGACACCATGCGGCCGCCCCCCGCAGCGGACTCGATCCAACGGCCGCGCTGGGCGAGAATCGCGAACGCCTCGGCGCTGGTGATCGCACCGGCGATGACCGCGGCAGTGACCTCGCCCATGCTGTGCCCTAGAACGGCGGCGGGCCGGTGCTCCCACGACATCAGCAGCTCGCTCAGCGCCAGTTGGACCGCCGCGATCGTCACCTGATCGTGCGTCGTGGTTCCCGCGTCGATGGCGGCCAGGCGGTCACGCAGCGACCAGCCGGTCGCGGCCGTGACTTCCTGCTCCCAGCGAGCCCACGACGCCCGAAGCCGCGGCACCCTTCGGAGTTCCTCTGCCATCCCCAGCCAGTTGGAACCCTGTCCGCTGAACACCCAAATGGCGCCGGAACGGGCAGATGCCGACACCCGGCCCCCGCCACGGCCACCAGCCTGAACCTGAACGGCCTCCGCTAGTTCGTCCGGAGAGGGCGCGGACCACGCATACCGATGCCGCTGCGGGGTCATCCCGCGCGTTGTGCGGGAGAGGACCCCGGCGCGATCGGCCCCCGGCTCTGCGAGGCGCAGGCGAGCCGACTCCCGCCGAGCACTCAGGCTCTCGGCATCCGCGGCCGACAGCGCGAGCACGTGCACCGCGGATGGGTCATCGGCGTCGATAGTGGCGTGTTGCGTCCCCGGGCCCAGCACGACATGTGCGTTGGATCCGCCGAATCCGAAGGAACTAACTGCGACAAGGCCCTCCGCGCGAAGCGCGTCCCCATGCCGTGCGACCGCAAGGGAGCCGTCGGCGAGATTGAGCGCCGGGTTGGCGTTCTCGAACCCGACCTGACCGGGGACCTCGCCGTGCTGCAACGAGAGGACGGCGGCGGCGAGTCCGGCGAGTCCGGCCGCGGCCTCCAGATGCCCGAGAGTGCCCTTCACGGATCCAATGAGCAGCGGTTTGTCGCGTTCGCCGTAGACCGCCGCGATCGCCTTGGTCTCAATGGGATCACCTAGGATCGTGCCGGTTCCGTGGGCTTCGAGATAGTCGACTTGGCTGGCCGACACCCGGGCGTCCGCAAGTGCTGAGCGCAGGAGCCGCGACTGCGCCGCTGAACTCGGCGCCGTCATACCGTTCGTGCGGCCGTCGTGGTTGACGGCGCTGCCCAGGATCTTCGCCCGACTGGGACGGCGGCCGGGACGGTCAAGTTCGAGCAGCAGCGACACGGCTCCCTCGCCGCGGATGATCCCGTCGGCGGCGGCGTCGAAAGGACGGCACACAGCGGTGGGGGAGAAGGGCAACGACGATGCCGTCATCGACCGGTAAGTCTCGTCGAAGCCCAACGCGACGGCCGTCACGAGGGCGAACTCGCATTCGCCGCGGCGCAGCGCGCCCACGGCCAGGTGAAGCGCCGTCAGAGAAGAGGAGCAGGCGGTGTCGACGGTGAGCGACGGGCCATGCACGTCCAACAGGTAGGAAAGACGGTTGGCGAGCATAGAATGCGCGGCGCCTGTTCCAACATACCCACTGAAGGGTGCCCCGCCGCGCGCCTGTGTAAAGAGCCAGTCCTGGGCGTAAGCCCCGGCGAAAACGCCAACGGAACGACCGCGCAGACCGTGCCAGCCGATCTCACCGTCAGCGAGGCAGTCCCATGCGGCCTCGAGCACTAGCCGCTGCTGCGGGTCGATGTCGGCCGTCTCCGCACGGCCGATCCCGAAGGGCGCCGGGTCGAACTGGTCGATGCCATGGCGGAGGCCGCCGGGCTCGCCGTTTCGCGTGGGCGCCGCGACGCGGCGCCCCTCCACGCCGGAGATCACAGTGCCCGAGACCGAACGCCCGGCCGTCAGCGTTTTCCACAGCTGAGCGGGCTCGTCGATATCGGGTGCGAGGCGGATACCCAGCCCTGCAATGGAGACGGCTCCCGCATCCGACCTCGTCATGTGGACACAGCGAAGTCAGCGAGCTCAGCAATGGTGGGGTGGTCGTAAACGACGGTGGGATCGACCGCGCGTCCGAGGCGATCCTCGAGATCCCCCGCGAGTTCGACGGCCTGCAGCGACGAAAGGCCCAGCTCTGCAAGGGGAAGGTCGGCATCGAGATCGGCGGGGTCGACTTCGAGCATCCCGGCGACTCGCTTCGTGAGCCAGGTAACCTGCGCGGCGTGGGATGTAGTGGTGGTCATGCGGCCTCCTGGGCGGTGAGTTCTTCGATCGCGTGGTCGATAGGTGTGTGTGGGACGCCCAGCACTCGGCGGGCACGCGACCCGTCGTAGGTCACCCGCCACGCGAGGAACGGCAGATTGTCCGGGTGCAGGAGTCCAATCCTGGACGGCCCGGTCACGCGTCCCACGGCGCAAGCAGCGGCTAGCAGCGGTGCCGGCACTGTGCCCCGAGGGGCGCGCACATCCACGCGGGCGGCGATACGGCGGATCAGGTCGTAGTGCGAGAGGTTCTCGTCGACGATCAGGAACCGCTCGGCGGTCGTCCCGCCAGCCCCCTCGATGGCCGCACGCACACCTGCGACGAGCGTCTGCCGTGATACGAACCCGAATCCTCCCGGAGGGGCGAGCGGGAAGGCGCCGCGGCGCACCGCGATGGCCATGCCCGACCACGTGTTGGCGGCGGCACCGCCGGTCGCGAGGACGGCGCCGGGATTCAAAATAACGGCCGACAGTCCGCGCGCCGCCTCTTCGAGGACAGCCCGCTCTCCCGCGCGCTTAGAGCGCGGGTAGGGATGTCGGGGAAGATCGGCCATGCAGGTCTCGTCAATGAGGCGATCGCGCACAAGCCCGACCGCACTTGCCGAGGACATGTGCACCATGTGCGCGCCATGGCGACGAGCGGATGCCGCGACGACTCGCGTGCCCTCGACGTTGGTGCTCCGCATCCGGACGCCGTCGGTCGCGCTGAGACCGGCGGCCCCTGCGATGTGCACGACGGCGCGGCACCCTTCCATCGCCTGCTCGATTGCACGTTCATCCCGTACATCACCAACGACGATCTCCACCCCTGGGCGGGGCGTCATGACAGCGGATTCCGCGTGGACGAGGAGACGGACCGGCTCTGCGTTGGCGCTCAATTCAGACAGCACGTGTCCGCCCACGCAACCCGTGCCTCCGGTTACGAGGATCATGCGCCAGCGTCCTGCCGCAGCGGCCTGTCATACAGAGCCCACCGTCGTGCCGGACCGGTGCCGGCGAAGCGTGAGAGCAGGCCATGCATAGCGGAGTTCGTGCCGTGCACCCACGTCGTGTGGACCGATCCGTATCCATTTTGCTCGACCGCCCGAAGCGTATCGGCGAACAGCACCGGCGCGATGCCCATGGGGCTGCCGGGCACCACTCCCAGCAGCAGCACGACCACGCCAGAGACCCGCGACAGCCGGCCCCGCAGCCGAGCCATTTCAATCGGCGTGATCCTGCCCTGCCAGACCGACAAGAGCTCATTAAGGTCTGGGATCGTGAGGGAGAACCCGACTGGCTCACCGCGCCGCTCCACGAAGCGCACGAGGTCCAGGTCGAGGAGGGGGCGGAGCTGCCCGAACATGTCATCGAAGACGTCGTCGGGGTACGGGAGCACCTCGGCGCTCGTCGCGAACGACGAGGCGAACATGTCCCGGATGAGCCCGGCATCGCGGTCGATGCGTCGGCGGTTCATGGGCCGCGAGACGAGGCCGAGAGCGTCGGAGATCCGCTCGGCGCGATCGAGCACTTCCGTTCGGACGGCCGTGCGCTGGGAGGCGGAGATCTCGTAGCCGCGCATTTCATCACGGGGGGTAAAACCGCACCCTGCCAGCCGGTCGGCAACCTCAGCCGGGTTCCACGTCTGGAAAATCGCGGTTGGGCGGTCGTGCTCCTCGAGCAGCACCCCGAACTGGTCGCCGCTCCAATAGTTGTAAGGGCCCGTCAGCGTGGTCGCGCCGTGACGGGCGACCTCGTCTGCTGCGGCGTCCAGCAGCGCCGCATAGACCTCTTGATCGTCTACAGCGTCGAGGAAGCCGAAGAACCCCGCAGACGATCCGTGTCGTTCGTTGTAGGCGGGATGGACAGTGGTGCTCACCCTGCCCACGTCGACGCCGTCGCGGACCGCGAGGAAATGTGAAATGTGGGCATGCCGGTGGAAGGGGTTACGGCGGGGATTCATCGCCGCGAACGTGGTGGAGCGAAGCGCGGGAACATAGCCGGGCTTGTTCGCATGCAGGCACTCGGGCAGGATAGCCCAGCGGCGGGTCTCGGCGGGGGTGGTCACCGCACAAATCCGAACGGTCACGGAAGTACCGAGAGCATGCGGTTCATCCGCTCATGTCGCGCGCGGAATGTCCTCCGCATCTGCCCCATCAGCACCGCACGATCCACCCGGGCGCCAAACGGGCCGGCGAACCGCAGGGTGTCGATGTAGCGGCTCCCTGTGCCGTCATCCACAGCAGTATGGGTGTGGTGGAAGTACCGGAAAAAGCCCCGCACCTGCTGATCGCTGAATTCGTGGCCTGGCGTGTAGGAGTCGATGAACGCCACCCACTGGACAGGGATTACGTTCTTCAGCCACCAGCGGAAGTGGTAAGTGCCGCCCAGCTCACCCGTCTCGGTCGACGACCAGATCACCTGCATCCGGTCGGGCATGATCGCGATAAAGTTCTGGCGCTGCAGGCAGAAGTCAATTACGACATCGGCGGGCTTCGGGAACCACGACTCCACGCACAATTCGCAGACGTCGTCCGGTTCTTCGAGAAGTGCAACGCCTCCGATGCGGCCGCGGCCGGCATATTCGAGTGCAGAGCGTTTTTGGTCGGCGGACGCCGACGTCGGATCAGTGGCCAATGCTTCCCCCCCGGGCATTTGGTCATTGCAACATCTGTGCGTTGCGCGGGCGTCGACCCAAGTCAGGTCGTTGCCACGGAAGTGACTATACGCTGTAGCCGACCCATATTTACATCGAATTTAGGAATGTTACATGTTGACTTCCCAGATGCCAGCCGCCCACCGCCCAGCTCCTGCTACTGTCCACTGGTGGTTCGAGCCGGTCTCGGCATTCGCGGGCGTCCCGGTCCCGGCTGCGGATGCTCCCCGGATCGCACGCCTGGCACGGGACGCCGACCGTCTGCGTGCTGTGGCGGGGACTGTGCTGCTGAGGCGCGCCGTAGCCCGCCTCAGCGGAGTGCAGGCGGCTGACCTGCGGGTCCTGCGAACCTGCCGACGCTGCGGCTCGGACCGGCATGGAAAGCCCTGGTTCCCCGGAACCGGCGTTCACGCCTCCGTCAGTCATAGTGGCTGGTTCGTCGCCGTCGCGGTGGCGGCACGGCCCGTTGGCATCGATATCGAGGCGATCGCCGCTCATGCCTCGGGTGAGTGGGAACTCGACGAATGGGTCCGAGTGGAGAGTGTGCTTAAGGCAACCGGCGACGGGCTCGCCGTCGACCCTCGCAGTGTCGAGCTAATTCTGGACGGAGACCACCGGCGCGTCAGCGCATATGGCGAGGGCTCATTGGATGCCGTGACCGTCGACCTGCCCACGGGAACCGGCGCGGTATGTGCGGTCACCGTTCTCGGCACCGGACCGCTGGTCCTGAGGCGAGGCGACCTACGAGATTTCGATGAGGCCAAGGCGTCCGCGAGTAGGTCAGCCTTAGGACTCGGCGGCGGTGGTCATGTGTAATCGTGATGCTCGGCAGGTCCTCCGCGACAGCAATCCGGATCAGCAAATCGCCTTCGGCAGGCACTCCGCGGCTATTTCGATCACCGATAACGGATATTCCGTAAAGCTACGGCAAGAGGGGCGGCTCGGCGGGGAAGAAGGTTCCCGCTGGCTTGGCTTGGCGCAGGTACTGGTAGACGGTCTCCCTGCTGATCCCGGAATCGCGGGCAAGGACGACTTTTGGAATGCCGCTGCCGGCGCGTTGGACCAGCTCGGCTGCCGCTCCGGCGTCAGGGTCTTTTTTCGCCCCTTGTAGGCACCGCGCTGCTTTGTCCGTAGTGCCTGCGAGGGTGGAGACATGACAACAACTACAAGCAGTCCGGCCATCATTCTCATCGCCGGCCACTGGCTGGGCGCTTGGGCGTGGGACGAAGTCCTTGAACACCTGACAACCGACCACTCTCGTGCAATCGCGATGACACTGCCCGGTCTCGACGGGGACGATCCCGAGCGTGCGGCGAAAACTCTCGACGATCAAGCCGCAGCGGTCCTGGACGTCATCACTCAACACGGTAATCAGCCGGCAATTCTCGTCGCCCACAGCGGCGCGAACGCCCCCATCAGCCTCGTCCTTGACCGACACCCTGAGCTTGTCCATCGCGTGGTGTGGGTCGACTCCGGCCCTGCGGCGATGGGAAGCGCCTTCGCCCCAGACATCCCGGAGGAATTAGCGGAGCTTCCGCTGCCGCCCCTCGACGTCCTCGCACAGCAGGCGAGCCTCGAAGGCCTGAGCGCAGAAATCCTCGAGCGTTTTCAGGCCCGGGCCGTCCCTCAGCCCGGCCCCGTACTTCGCCAGCCCATCGAGCTCACCAACGATGCCCGCCGCACGGTCCGGACCACCCTGGTGTGCTGCTCGATCCCGAGCACGCAGGTGCTGGAGCTGGCCCGCGGAGGCCATGCCATGTTTGCCGAAGTCGGGAACATCGAGCACCTCGACGTCATTGACCTTCCGACGGGGCATTGGCCTATGTGGAGCCGTCCCCGCGATCTCGCCAATGCCTTTCAGTCAGTGGCTTCTCGAACAAACTGAACCGCACGCTCAACTGACGAGGCTGGGACAAGCTCCGCTAGTGACTCTGTTCCGTCCACGGTTGGGGTCATTCGGGTTATCCACGGCTGGATACTGGGAGCCCTGGATTAGCTCCGGAGCAGCAGTAGCGGTGGATAACCCATGAGAATTATCCCCGGCTGTGGGCAGCGGCGGGACCAGCCTTTCAGTGGACTCGGATTGAAGTTCCTTATTCTTGAGGCACAACAAGGCCCCCTGTGCCAGGTTTGGGTGTAGGCGACCGGACAGTGTGTGGTGAGAACTTGTTCCCTCATGGCGACTTCTGAATGCTTGTTAGCTCGGGGAGAGGACTGAGGACCCGCGGCCGACGCGATAAGCGGCCGAAGTAACGGCGCAGGAGGCCCCTTCCTCCCTGAGTGGGGCTGGAAGAAAAACCTGATTTCAGGGCTGGTCTTTGAGAAAGGCCCGGGTGGCTAGGACACGGGAGTTGTCGTTGGGGGAGGGGTGGATGTCGAGGGCGCGCAAGACCGCAGCGACATGCACCTCCACGGTCCGCACTGAGAGGTGCAGTTGGCGGGCTATGGCGATATTGGACCTTCCTTCGGCGATATGTGCGAGGACCTCGCGTTCCCGGGA
>NZ_JBNHFF010000128.1:0-9505 GCF_059089965.1 Arthrobacter sp. SPT-J7 | reverse complement strand
AGCGAGCCGCTCGTGATGAACCTGCCGCCGGCATCCGGGAACCTGCCCGAACGCCGCACGGTGGTACTCGCGGGGCACGACGGCGGCCCGGTCGCCGAGGCCTTCGCACGCGCACACGGCCTGCCGCTGCTGGCTGAGCCGTCATCCAACGCCCGCTTCGGCCCAAACGCCGTCGGACCGTACCGCGCGCTGCTGGAGCACTTCGGACCCGGGGCAGCAACCCCGATTGAGCGGGTGGTCCTGTTCGGCCGGCCCACACTGTCGCGGCCGGTCGCAGCCCTGCTGGCCCGCGCGGACGTTCAGGCCGCCCTCTATCAGCCGGTCCCGGTGGCCTGGTACGAGCCTGGCCGGCGCACGGAACTGCCCTTGGAAAGCCTTGCTGACCTGGCAGAGTTTGCCGGCCGCGGGCCCTCCACATGGCTGGATACCTGGCTGCTGGCCGGGTCGGCGGCCCAGCACGCTCTGGACCGCATCCTCACCGAGGAAACCCCGGCAACCGGTCCGGCCGTCGGAGCGCTGGTGTGGAAACACGCCCGGGGCCAGCTGCTGCTCGGTTCCTCCAACGGAATCCGCGACGTGGACCTGGCCGGCCTCCCCGCTCCTGAACCTGCCGCCACCGTTTATGCCAACCGCGGCCTCGCCGGGATCGACGGCACCATCTCCACCGCCACCGGCATTGCGCTCGGCGGGCGGCAGGAAACCACGGTCCTGCTGGGCGATGTCACCTTCCTGCACGACGCCGGGGGCCTGCTCCTCGGTGCCGGGGAGGAGCAGCCGCAGCTGCGGATCGTCGTGCTCAACGACGCCGGCGGGGCCATCTTCGACCTGTTGGAGCACGGCGCGGTCCGTGAGGCGGGAACCTACGGCGACGCCGTCGAGCGCCTCTTCGGGACCCCCCACACAGCGGACATCGCGGCACTTGCTGCAGCATACGGCGTCGGGCATTGCTCGGTGAGTACGACGGCGGCACTCGCCGAGGCGCTCGCGCAACCGATCGAGGGCCGCAGCATCGTTGAAGTCCGCACGGACCGGCACGGCCTGCGCGCCCTGCACGGCCGGATCAGAGCAGCCGTCGCCGCTGCGGTTGGGGGAGTGCTGGCGCGCTAGGAGCCGGACTCCGGCTCGAGTTTCGCCATAACGCGTTCGGATACTTCAACCAACATTTTCCGTTCCGCAGGCGTCAACAGGTCCAGGAAGTTCTCCCGAACCCACTCCAGGTGCCCCGGGGACGCCGTGCGCAGAGTCGTCCGCCCCGCTTCAGTCAGATGGATAACCACACCGCGGGCATCATCGGGCGCCTGTTCCCGGCTGACGAGGCCGCGTGCCTCCATCCGCCGCAGCTGATGGGCAAGCCGGCTGCGGTCCCAGCCGGCACTGTGTCCAAGGTCCCGGGCGCGCATGCCGGCGGCGCCGGCTTCGGCAAGGGGAGCGAGCATCTGGTAATCGGCGCCGGATACGCCGCTTCCCGCCAATTGCCTCTCCATTCCGGCTGCCAGTTGCCGGGTAAACAGGATGTAGGCGAACCACACTTCCTCTTCGTCGCTGGTAAGGCCGCGATTCTTAGGCATCGTGCCCTCCCTAGTGCCCAAATAATTGTTGACATGTCAGCATAACAGGAGCAGGGTTGTTGACATATCAGCAATTGGCCGGCGCGGGGGAAGCGGGCCAAGCCCCTAAGGAACAACCCATGACCACCCAGTCAGCCACAGAAGTCCCCACGTTGCCGGACGCCGGCACCTACCGGGTCAACCCCCAGCGCTCAAGCGTCACCTACACCTGCCGGCACATGTTCGGACTAGGCAAGGTTCGGGCCCACTTCAGCATTTCCTCCGGGCTGCTGATTGTCTCGTCAACACTGGCGGAGAGCAGGGCCAGTGCCACCATCGACCCGGCCAGTTTCAACTCTGCCAATGAGTGCCGCGACCGCGACGTGAAAGGCAGGGGACTGCTCGATGTGGCAACCTTTCCCCGCATCGAGTTCTCTTCCGCCCGAATTCGCGAGGACGGAGGCACCATAATCCTTGCCGGGATTGTTGCCATGCACGGAGTGGAAGTTGCCGTGGAGGTTACGGTTCTGTCCTGGGAAGCCCCAATTCCTGGCCAGGTTCACGTTACGGCGCAGGCCACCCACTTGGACCGATGTTCGTTCGGCATCACGGGTTCAAAGGGGCTGGTGGGCCGCTACTTCGACCTGACCTTCCACATCGATGCAGTACGCGCTGGAACATAAGCCCCGGCAAATTAACCCGGCTGTGGCCTTTAGCCGCGCTAAAATTCCAGGCGCTGTGTCGATCCAGCACGGGACACCCTGTGGGTAGGTCCTTTCGCTCACGTCCCGCGCCTGTCCATGCTTTCCTTCATCGACGCTTCGAATGCAGGCAGGCTGCGTTCGATCATGTCCTCATTGGCCGTGAGGGAAATCCGGAAGAAGCCGGGCGTCTCAAACAGTACGCCCGGGAAAACAAAGACATCCCGGCGGGCCAGCGACTCGGTGAACGCCTCGTCGTCCACCATGGGGGAGGTGGCAAACAGGTAGAACGTGCCTTCCGGCCGGTGGACGCGGTAACCCATGCCGGCCAGCGCACCGAACATCCGGTCCCGGCGCCGCTGCAACTGGCCCACGTCGATGGTGAACTTCTCCAGTTCCGGAAGCGCATGCTGCAGCAGGGCATTCGGGTACACCCATCCCATCGCAACCTGCAGGCCGGTGATGGCGGGGCGCATCGCCTCCCGATGCGGCATCGTGGGCGGAAGCGCCAGATAGCCCACCCGCTGGCCAGGTGAGAGGTGCGTTTTGCCGTAGGAATAGGCCAGCAGCGTGTGCGCATAGAACTCCACGGGACTATGGAAGCGGAGGCCATCGAACACAATCCGGTTGTAGGCCTCGTCCGAGACCAGGTAGATCCGCCTGCCGATCCTCACCGAGGCCGCCTCCAGCATTTTCGCGAGCCGGAGCAGAAGTTCGGGAGGGTAGACCCGCCCCGTGGGATTGTTGGGCGAATTGATGATCACAACCCTGGTGCGCTCCGTGATGGCAGACTCAATCGCGTCCAGATCCAGGTCGAACGTTGCCGTGCTGACCTTCACCTTCACCGGAACGAGACCTGCTTCAAGGATCAGCGGCTCGTACAGGAACCACGGCGGCAGGCTGAATATGACCTCATCACCGGGATCACCGACCGTCTTCAGCGCCAAGGCGATGGCTGCAAAACCGCCGGTGGTCAGATAGATGTCCTCCATCCGGAACGGCACATCCAGGAGTCGCTGAAGGGATTCCGCGGCCGCCTCCCGGGCAGCTTCGCCGTTGGTCTGGTACGCGAACCACTGGTCGTGCTGCGGAGTAAGGGCATCCCGCAACGTATTGACATACCGGTCAGGCGGCATCTGGTGCGGGTTGCCGAAAGTGAAATCACAGATGTCCGACTGGCCCTTCCGGCGCAGGCCGGCCGCCGTGAGGAAGGCGTCAACGCGTTGGAAAGAGGGGATGGATGCCAGCCGTGCAGCGCGGTCAGATACCGCGGAGGTAGCCCGGGGCGGGGTTGTCGGATCTGACATGCCGGCGCTCCTCTCTGGGCCGGCCCGGGCGAGCCGGCACATCGGATGGGCAGCACGCTGCTGAGCCAGGGCTGTAGTGGGACCTATTGTGTGCCGCGGCACCGGGGAAGTAAATGCCTGGGCAAGAGGAGGTGCCGCCGTCGTACGAGTTGCGAGCGGCCGCGCGCAAGCTATCCCCGACGCAGAAATTCCCTGACGCTGCGGATAAATCTGCGGCGCCAGGGAATCTGCGTGTCGATACTGGAGAAGGGTTACTCCTCGATGTCGATGTGCGTCGGATCGAGCACGCGGCGGAGGAACTCCTTGGTCCGCGCCTGGGTGGGGGCGGAAATGACCTGCTCAGCCACGCCTTCTTCCACCACGATGCCGCCGTCCATAAACACCACGCGGTCGGCCACTTCACGGGCGAAGCCCATCTCGTGGGTGACCACCAGCATGGTCATGCCCTCCTTGGCGAGGTTCCGCATCACGGAGAGGACATCGCCCACAGTCTCGGGGTCCAGGGCCGAGGTGGGCTCATCGAAGAGCATCAGCTCCGGATCCATGCTCAGCGCGCGGGCAATGGCCACGCGCTGCTGCTGGCCGCCGGAGAGCTGGTCGGGGAAACGGTCCGAAAGGTGTCCCAGTCCCACGCGCTCCAGGTTGTGCATGGACACCTTGTCCGCCTCGGCCTGGGACCGCTTGAGAACCTTGATTTGCGCGATGGAGCAGTTGCGCTTCGCGTCCAGGTGCGGGAACAGGTTGAACTGCTGGAACACCATGCCCACCTTGCGGCGCATCTTATCGATGTCCACATCGGGATCGGTGGCCTCAAAACCGCCCACACGGATGCTGCCCTGGTTGGGCTGCTCCAGCAGGTTTACGCAGCGGAGCAGGGTGGACTTACCGGAGCCGGACGGCCCGATCAGGCACACCACTTCGCCGGGAGCTACGTCCAGGCTGATGCCCTTAAGGACCTCATTGGATCCGTAGGCCTTTCGCAGGTCCTTGATCTCCACGCCGGCGGCGTGAATGGTTGCCGTGCCACCGCGGGAGTTGTTTACGACGTCATTCATGGTCTTCGCTGCCTATCGGTTTGACCGCGCGGTGCGGCTTTCGAACTTCCGGGCCAGGAAGCTCAGGGGGATGGTGATCACAAGGTAGAAGGCCCCGGCCACCAGGAGCGGGGTCAGGCCTGCGCCGAGGCTGGAGATGCCGTCGCGGCCGAACTTGGTGAGCTCGTACTGGGAAGCGGTGAGGCCAAGGACGTAGATCAGCGAGGAGTCCTTTGTCAGCAGGATTACCTCGTTGGTCAGGGGCGGCAGGACGATCTTGAACGCCTGCGGGATGACGATGGTGACCATGGCCCGCCACTGCGGCATGCCCAAGGAACGGGCTGCTTCCAGCTGGCCCTTCGGTACGGCCTGCAGGCCGGCACGGAGGGTTTCGGCGATGTAGGCCGAGGCCACCATGCCCAGCGAAACCATCACGATCACGGTGATGTTCCACGAGACGCCAAACGCCAGGGGAACGCCGTACCCGAAGGCGATGAAGACCAGCAGCGCGGGGATGCCGCGGAAAAACTCAATGTAGCCGGTGGCGATCCAGCGGTACAGCGGGAAGCTCGAGAGCTTCATCAGGGCCAGCAGCAGACCGCCGGAGAGGCCCACTATAAAGCCGAGGAAGGTGTAGATCAGGGTGTTCACCAGGCCGGTGACGAAGATGCCCGGGAACATGGGGCCGATCTTGGCGAAGTTGAAGACGCTGTTGCCGATGGTCTCCCAGTCGGTGGCCAGGATCAGCGCGGCGATGGCCACAACAAAGATTCCGGCCTGGACATACAGGCTTACTCTGGCGCGCTGACGTGCGGTCATTGCCATGGGTTGCTCACATTCGTTGTGCGTGGCAGAGGCCCCGGACGGACTGCGTACAGCTCGTCCGGGGCCCCGGCTGCGTAGTTCTCAGGGCCGTGACCGGACCAAGGCGGGGGAGCCTCAGGCCTGCACGGCGACTACTTGGCGGTGGTTGGCTACTTGGCGGTTTCGCCGAACCAGGTGGTCTTGAACTTCTCGAGGGAGCCGTCGTCAGTCAGGCGCTTGAGCGTGCCGTTGACCTTCTCAGCCATGGCCGTGTTGCCCTTCTTGATGGAAATGCCCAGCTGCTCGCCGGTGGCAAATTCCTCAACGCTCTTGAACTTGGGCTGGTCCTTGATGGCGTAGCCCAGCACGGACTGGTTACCCAGAGCTGCATCGATGGTGCCGGCCTCGAGGGCCTGCACCAGGAGGCCGGTGTCCTCGAACTGCTGGGCGTCGAGGCCCTGCTCCTGCGCGTAATCGGCGCCGGTGGTGGCTTGCTGGACGCCTACCTTCTTGCCCTTGGCGTCGGCCAGGCCGTTGATGCCGGAATCCTCGCTGGCTACCAGAGCCAGGTCGTCATCCAGGTACGGGGTGGAGAAGTCCATAACGGCCTTGCGGGTATCCGTGATGGAGATGGAGGAGATGCCCAGGTCGCACTGGGTCAGGGCGGTGCCGGTTTCGATGGCCTCGAAGGAGCTGTCCACGATGCTCAGTTCGGCACCGAAGTCCTTGGCGAGCTCTTTGGCGATGTCCACGTCGAAGCCGACCGTCTGGCCGTCCTTCTCGAATTCGAACGGCTCGTAGGGGATGTCCGAGCAAACCGTGAGTTTTCCGGCATTGATGAGCTGGATGCCGCCTTCGGAAGCCGCCGGTGTGGAGCTTCCGCCGCCGCAGGCCGTGAGGGTGAGGGCGCCGACGGCGAAAAGTGCTGCTGCCTTGGCGGTGATCTTGGCCGTGGCCAGGGACTTGAGCTGCATGTTTCTTACCTTTTGTTGCAGGAGTATGCGGTACTAAATCGGTTCATAGTGTAGCGCCGTTTAGGGAGATGTGCATCACAGGAAACTTAGATTCACTATTGGATAACCAAGGTACAGCTGTTTCAAGCCTAGGCGAAGGGGCGGTGTCTTAGATGCCGGACATTGTCCGCAACGAGTATTCAGTTGCTGATTCCTAGTGACTCCAGCATCGGCCTGAACTTCGCCCAGGTCTCGGCAAGCTCGGCTTCGGGCAGTGAGCCGTCCACTATGCCGCAACCGGCGTACAGCCGCACCGAAGTGTGGGACTCAATGACGGCGCCCCGCAGTGCGATGCCCCATTCCCCGTTTCCGGCGGCGTCCAGCCACCCCACCGGCCCGGCGTACGGCCCGCGGTCCAGGTGCTCCAGCTTGCGGATCATCGCTCCGGCCACCTGTGTGGGCGTTCCGCACACGGCGGCAGTGGGGTGCAGGGCATTGATCAGCGCCAGGCACGTTGGGACGTGCCCCTCCACCTCGGTCAGCTCGGCCTTGACGTCCGACGCCAGGTGCCAGACGTTGGGCAGCTCCAGGATGAACGGCTCGTCATGGGCGTTCAAAGCCTCCGAGAACGGCGCCAGCTGGGAGGTCAGCGATTGGATCGCGATCTCATGTTCGTGCCGCTGCTTTTCCGATCCGGCCAGCACCCGCGTGGCGTAATCCATGGGAAGGCCGTCCTCGCCGTGCGCATCACGGCGGTCCAGGGTGCCGGCCAGCACACGTGCCTGTGCCGTACGCCCCTCCACCTGGATCAGCATCTCGGGTGTGGCACCCACCAGCCCGTCCACTCCGTAAGTCCAGCATTCTCGGTACCTCTTAGCGAGCTCACGCAACACCTTCGCAGCGTTCACGCCCGAGGGGACAGTGGCCACAACGTCCCGCGCCAGCACCAGCTTCTCCAGCGCACCCGTCCGGATCTCGGCCACTCCCGCCGCCACGGCGTCCATCCAGTCCTTCTCGCTCAGCGAGCCCGTGTGCAGGGTTGCGCCGGCAGCCAGAGGCATGGGACGCACGACGGCGCCGCCCGCCTTGGCATGAGCGGCACCCGGGGTGCCGTCCCCGGCAGGGTCTGCTGCCGCCGTCCTGCTGCCGCCGGCGGAACCCCCGCCGAGCCAGCGGTCCAGCACGG
This sequence comes from Arthrobacter sp. SPT-J7, assembly GCF_059089965.1. Classification (NCBI taxonomy): domain Bacteria; kingdom Bacillati; phylum Actinomycetota; class Actinomycetes; order Micrococcales; family Micrococcaceae; genus Arthrobacter; species Arthrobacter sp. SPT-J7. The sequence goes on along the minus strand of NZ_JBNHFF010000128.1, from coordinate 1,973 downwards.
CCAGGATGCCTGCCGGGGTGAGGGGGCCGTCGTCGAACGTCAACTGGGTGACCCAGACCTGGCCGTCACGGACGCCCACCACAATCTCGGGCACGATCAGCCGGGATTCGTGGGCGGAAGTCTTGGAGAAGGCGAAGGAGCCAAAAGCGACGGGGCCGGTCCCGGGGAGTTCCACGGAGTCCGTGATTTCCGCTTCGAGTACAAGGTGGCGCCACCAGATATCGGCTTCAAGGAAGCGTTCCGGGCCGGTGGCGGTAAAGCGGGCGATCTCACCGAAGCCCACCAGTCCAGCCTCGCGCCGGGTCCAGCAGAGGACATCGTCCCGGACCAGGAACGACGGCAGCCCCCCGGCGAATTTTCGGCTATCAAGGGGAACTGTCAAGGTGCGGAACGTGCTCGTCATGATTGCTCCACAGTACTGCTTTCTACTCCTCGTCAAGAGTACAAAGGAGTACTTCGAGCTGCGCACACCGGGGAACCGCCGCCGTGCGTAGCCTGCAACTATGGACTCCGAGGTCCGCGTCCTGAACCTTCGGACAGGAATCACGGTGCCGTGCCTGCGGCAAGGTGAGCCGACGGCAAAGCCGTTGCTGCTCCTGCACGCGTGGGGTGAATCGCGCCGCAGCTTCGGCGGGCTGATCCCGCTCCCGGCCAATTAAAGCGTTGTCGCCCCGGACCGAGCCAATGGACGAGGACTGGGTGAGCAGTCCCTCCTGTGGTTCCAGCTGGGCAGGCCTGCCTTGGCAGGGCTCTACCAGGCGACTCCGCCCTTGGACCCGGGAGTCATCAGCGCGCCCACCAGCGCGTTCGTGGGCTAGCTCCGCTGGCCAGCCGGGGGGAGCGGTGGAGCAGGGCGTGGTCGGGGCCCTCCTGAACATTTGAGACAATGACATGGTGAACCGAGCATCCTTGGATAAGCGTCCGGACGAAGTAGCCACGATGTTTGACGACGTCGCCCCCAAATACGACGTTGTCAACGATGTCCTGTCCCTGGGGCAGACCCGCCGCTGGCGCAAGGTGGTAGTGGATGCGATGGAAACCACCAGGGGTCAGCGCGTCCTGGACCTCGCCGCCGGGACGGGCACGTCCAGCGAGCCATATGCTGATGCCGGCATAGATGTTGTAGCGTGCGACTTCTCCCTTGGAATGCTCAGGGTGGGCAAGCGCCGCCGGCCGGACATCGACTTTATCGCCGGGGACGCCACCAACCTGCCGTTCGCCGACAACACCTTCGACGCCACCACCATCTCCTTCGGCCTGCGCAACGTCAATGAGCCGAAAAAGGCGCTGCAGGAGATGCTCCGCGTCACCAAGCCCGGCGGCCGCCTGGTCATCGCCGAGTTCTCGCAGCCCGTGGTTCCCTTGTGGCGCACCATGTACACCGAATACCTGATGCGCGCACTGCCGCCTATTGCCCGGAAGGTGGCCTCCAACCCGGACGCCTACGTCTACCTGGCCGAGTCCATCCGCGCGTGGCCGGACCAGGACCACCTTGCCGCCTGGCTGAAGGAATCCGGCTGGGAGAACGTCACCTACCGCAACCTCACGGGCGGGATCGTGGCGGTGCACCGTGCGTTCAAGGCCCCGGAATCAACTGCAGGCACGACTGGTGGAACGGCTGCCGCCATCGCCGCGCACAAAGGCCCCGTGGCCAAGCTGCGCCGCAACATCACCCGCTGACCTGTGAGGGTACTCATAGTCGGCGCGGGGCCGGCCGGTTCCACTGCCGCGTACTACCTTGCCAAGGCAGGCATCGACGTCACGGTCTTGGAGAAGACGAGCTTCCCGCGAGAAAAGGTTTGTGGCGACGGCCTCACCCCCCGCGCCGTCCGCGAAATCCGGAAACTTGGCCTGCTGCACCCCGAGCATGACGGCTGGCGCCGCAATAAGGGCCTGCGCCTGATCGCCGGGGGCCGGACCATCGAGCTGCCCTGGCCCGAGGTTTCCGACTTTCCGCAGTACGGCCTCATCCG
>NZ_JBNHFF010000127.1:0-9545 GCF_059089965.1 Arthrobacter sp. SPT-J7 | reverse complement strand
GAGGGCGCCTTCGAGGAAGGCCTAGGCTTCGACGGTTCCGCCATTGAAGGGCTGGCCCGTGTGTTTGAGTCCGATATGCTCGCGCAGCCGGATCCGGCCACCTTCCAGATCCTCCCGTGGCGCGGCGAAACGGAACAGACGTCCCGCATGTTCTGCGACATCCTGACGCCTGATGGTGAGCCTTCCACCGCTGATCCCCGCAACGTCCTCAAGCGCACCCTCGCAAAGGCCGCCGATATGGGATTCACCTGCTACACCCACCCTGAGATCGAGTTCTACCTCCTCAAGTCCCAGGAACCCGGGCCCGATGGCGCGCCTGTGCCGGTTGATGAGGGCGGCTACTTTGACCACGTCCCTGGCGGCGTGGCCCAGGATTTCCGCCGGACGGCGGTCACCATGCTGGAATCCGTGGGTATCTCGGTGGAGTTCAGCCACCATGAAGCGGGGCCGGGGCAGAACGAGATTGATTTGCGCTACGCGGACGCTCTCCAGACGGCGGACAACATCATGACGTTCCGCACGATCATCAAGGAAGTTGCGCTCCAGCAGGGGACTTATGCCACCTTCATGCCCAAGCCCTTCACCGCGCACCCCGGGTCCGGCATGCACACCCACTTTTCCCTGTTCGAAGGCGACACCAACGCCTTCTACGAGGCAGGCGCTGAGTTCCAGTTGTCCAAGACTGCGCGCCAGTTCATTGCCGGCATCCTCAAGCACGCCCCCGAGTTCACCGCGGTGACGAACCAGTTCGTGAACTCCTACAAGCGCCTGTGGGGCGGCGGGGAGGCGCCGAGCTATCTGAGCTGGGGGCACAACAACCGCTCGGCCCTGGTCCGCGTTCCGCTGTACAAGCCGGGCAAGGGCCAGTCGGCGCGGATCGAGTACCGCGGCATCGACTCCGCCGCAAACCCGTACCTTGCCTACGCCGTCCTGCTGGGCGCCGGGCTGAAGGGCATCGAGGAAGGCTACGACCTGCCCGCTGCAGCCGAAGACGATGTATGGTCGCTGAGCTCTGCGGAGCGCCGCGCCATGGGGCATGATCCCCTTCCCGCCAGCCTGCATGACGCCATCCGCTCGATGGAGGACTCTGAACTGATGCCGCAGATCCTGGGCGAGCAGGTGTTCGAGCACTTCCTGCGGAACAAGCGCGCCGAGTGGCAGGACTACCGGCTCCAGGTGACGCCCTACGAGCTGCAGCGCAACCTGGCCATTCTCTAGGCAGCGGCTGTGAGCCTCGCACGGCGCCTGATTGCGGCCGGCTTCAGTGACCTGGAGAAGGGTGAGCGGTTCCTGGCTGCCCGCGAGCTTGAAGGACTGGACGAAGACCGGCTCTTTGCGGGGCTGCAGTTGGCAGCCAGTCCGGACACTGCCCTTCAGTCACTGGTGCGGCTGATCGAAAAGCATCCGGCGCTTCGGGAGCTGGCGGGCGCTGACCCTGAAACCAGCGAACCGCTCTACCGGGTGCTGGGGGCTTCGGAGGCTCTGGGGGAGTTCCTGATCCGCCACCCCGAACATCTTGATGCCTTCAATGTGCGTCCCAGCCCGGAGCCGGTGCAGGCTGACGCGTCGGCGTTGCGAGCCACCCTCCTGCAGTCCGTGGGCGCTGATCCGAGGGCCGCGCGCCCCGTCGCCGGGGTCACAGGCACGGAAGCGTACGCAGCCCTGCGCACGGCTTACCGCCGGGGGGTAGTGGACCTTGCAGTCAAGGACCTGTGCGCCGCGGATCCACTGGACTTCCTGCCCCTCGCGGGCGGCGAACTCGCGGACCTCGCCGGGGCAGCCATCGAGGCCGCCCTCGCTGTCTCCCGAGCCGAGGCTGCCGGCCAGTTCAGCGCCTCGGACGTGGCCGACGTCGGCCTTGCCGTTATTGGAATGGGCAAGTGCGGAGCGCGCGAGCTTAACTACATTTCCGACGTCGACGTCATTTACGTGGTGGAGACGGGCAGCCTGGAGGACGCACAGGCCAGCACTATCGGCGCTGCCCTGGCCAGCGGAATCTCGCGCGCCATCTCATCAGTGGCGAAGGAACCCGGGTTGTGGGAAGTGGACGCCAATCTCCGCCCGGAAGGGAAGTCCGGGCCGCTGGTGCGCACTCTCGCGTCCCATCAGATGTACTACGCGCGATGGGCTGAAAGCTGGGAGTTCCAAGCACTGCTGAAGGCGCGCACTATTGCCGGCGATGTTGCCCTGGGCCAGCAGTACGAGGACGCCATTGCACCGCTGATCTGGAGCTCGGCCAGCCGGGACGGGTTCGTTGAATCGGTGCAGGCGATGCGGCGCCGGGTCACAGAGCACATCCCGCAGGCCGAGGAACAGCGGCAGATCAAGCTGGGCCGCGGAGGACTCCGCGACGTTGAATTCACGGTGCAGCTGCTCCAACTGGTCCACGGCAGGTCTGACGAAACCCTGCGCCGCCGGGACACCACCTCCGCCATCGCGGCCCTGTCCGCAGGGGGCTACATCGGACGGGCCGATGCCACGGCCTTCGACAACGCCTACCGGTACCTGCGGTTGCTGGAGCACCGCATCCAGCTCTTCCAGCTCCGCAGGACGCACCTCATGCCCGTCGCTGAGCCAGCGCTCCGGGCGTTGGCCAAGGCGGTTTTGGGGCCGTTTTCCAGTGAGCGTCCGCATCCGGACGCCCTGCTCGCCGCCTGGCAGAAAACCAAGCGATCGGTGCGCGAGCTGCATGAGCGGATTTTCTACCGGCCCCTGCTCAACACCGCCGCCAGACTCAGCAGTGAGGACGCCAAGCTCACACCCGAAGCAGCCCAGGGCCGGCTTGCCGCCCTCGGCTACCGGGACCCGAAGGGCGCCATGCGCCACATCGAAGCCCTGACCGCCGGTGTGAGCCGCAGGGCCGCCCTGCAACGGCAGTTGCTGCCCATCCTGCTTGACTGGCTGGCGGAAGGCGTGGATCCCGACGCCGGCCTTCTCGCCTTCCGCAGGGTCAGCGAGGCCCTGGGTACCACCCACTGGTACCTGGGCATGCTCCGCGACTCCAATGCTGCAGCCGAGCGGCTATGCCACATGCTTGCGAATTCGCGGCTGATTGCCGACTTGCTGGAAGTGTCCCCTGAATCAGTGGCGTGGCTCGGCCAGGATAAGGACCTGGTCCCGGTGACGTTCGAGGCACAGTGGCAGGAAATCACCGCCAAGATGTCCCGCCACGCAGATCCCGAGAGCGCGATGCGGCTCATCCGCCTGATCAGGCGGCGGGAGACCCTCCGGATCGCGATCGCCGATTCTGCCGGGCTGGTGGGCCAGGACGACGTCGGGGTTGCCCTTGCGGACACCGACCGCGCGGCGGTTTTGGGCGCCCTGCGGGTGGCGGAAGGCATTGTGTCCGCTCGCGGGCCGCTGAAGACCGCCGTCCTGGTGGTTGCCATGGGCCGTCAGGGCGGCCGCGAAATCGGCTACGGGTCCGACGCCGACGTGATGTACGTTCACCGCGCACTGCCTGGCTTTTCCGAGGAGGAGGCGCAGGAGCAGGCCTCGCGGATAGTAGCGAAGGTCTCCAGCCTCCTGACCCAGCCGCTGAAACCCGCCATTATGGCGGAAAGGGTGCTGCAGGTGGACGCCGACTTGCGGCCGGAGGGCAAGAACGGAGCAATGGTGCGCTCCCTGGACTCCTTCGCCGAATACTACCGGCGCTGGTCGCTCATCTGGGAGGCGCAGGCGCTGCTGCGTGCACGGCCGATGGCCGGGGACGACGCCCTGGCAGCGGACTTCCTCGACCTCATCAACCCCATCCGGTATCCGCAGTCCATATCCGAGCAGGATGTCCGTGAAATCCGGCGGGTCAAGGCCAGGGTTGAAGCTGAACGCCTGCCCCGCGGGGCTGATCCGGCCAGGCACCTCAAACTGGGCCGCGGCGGGCTGAGCGACGTCGAGTGGCTGGTCCAGCTTCTGCAGCTTCAGCATGCCGCCAAACATGAGGAGCTGCGGACCACGTCCACCATCGAAGCACTTGAAGCCGCAACCCGGGCGGGACTGCTGGACAAGGAGGATGCAGACCTGCTGGCGGCTGCCTGGCGCCTCGCCAGCCGGATCCGCTCGGCCAACGTCATCTCGAGCGGCAAGGCCTCGGACCTGTTGCCGTCCTCCCGGCGGGACCTGGAAGCGGTGGCGAGGTGGTGCGGTTACGAACCCGGCCAGGCCGCGGTCCTGGAAGAGGATTACCTGCGTGTCAGCCGCCGGGCCAGGGCAGTCTTCGAGCGGGTTTTCTACGGGCATTGACCGGGTTGCTGCGCCTTGTCCGATAGGGAGTGCTGACACTTGTCCGGGGCCGGTGCTAGTTTGAGCCCATGGCTACCCGAATCTTTTTCAACCTGCCCGTCAGGGACCTGAACCGCTCTGTGGACTTCTTCACGGCCCTTGGGTTCTCCTTCAACCCGGACTATACGGATGAAAACGCCACCTGCATGATCATCAGCGAAAACGCCTACGTCATGCTTTTGGTGGACAGCTTCTTCAAGACTTTTACGTCCAAGGAGGTTGCGGACAGCAAGGCCTCCGCGGAAGTAATCATTGCCTACTCCGTTGAGAGCCGGGAGGCAGTGGATGAGGCCGTCAGGACCGCACTGGCCTCCGGCGGTTCAGCATCCGAGGACCCCCAGGACTACGGATTTATGTACAACCACAGCTTCCAGGACCCGGACGGCCACCTTTGGGAAGTGATGTGGATGGATCCCGCCGGTCCGCCGGCTGAGTCCATGGCGTCTGAATCAACGGCCGGTGACGGGTCTGCCGGCCTGCAGCCCTGAACGGGATGGACCCCAGCGTCTGGCTGATTTCGCTTCAGGACCTCGACGACGACGCCCGCGCCATCCAGCTGGGCGCCGTGGCGGACCTTGAACTTGGGCCAGGCCAGGATCGGTTTGTGGGTGATCCGCTGCGGATGGTCCTGGCGGGGCTCGCGGAGGAGTCCCGGCGTCCCTACGTGATGGAATGCCTCGGCCGGGCGGTGGGCGTGCTCACTTTGCAGTCCGGGGCAGCCCGGCTGGCGGGCTGGCCGGACGACGATTCGGCATGGCTGCTGCGGGGCTTCCTGATCGACCGGCGGGAACAGGGGAAAGGCCTTGGGCCGCTGGGTGCTGCCGCCGCCGTGGCGGCCGCGGAAAAGCTCAGCGCCCGACATGGGACCGGAGAGACCGGCGTCGTCCTGTCCGTTAACGAAGCAAATCCGGCGGGATTGTCCGCCTTCCGCCGCGCCGGCTTTGAGTACCGCGGGCAATATCTGGGAGGGCCAGCGGGCCCGCAGCGGGTGATGTTCCGTGGTTTCGGCAGGTCCACCGCACTGTAACCGGACAGCCCGGCGTTGCGCCCAGTCCCGGATTGCCCGAATATGTGGATTGGCGGTGTTCTTCAAACCTTGTTGGGGGGAAGGCTTGCAAAGTCTTCGTCTCGGGGAGCATTTGTCAGGGGATCCGGTTCCCGGTCTCAGCACGTCTGGAACCGGGTCCCCACCTTCAGCAGCCGGTGTTTCACCTCAGCACCCACCCGCAGCCGCTCCCGGAAAAGTGAGTACCGCCTACTGATGCCCCAGGACGGCCAGGAACGGTCAACTATCAGTGTCGGCAGGTTTGCGGGTTGGTAGCCCCCCAGCCTCTGCCGGCACATCATCGCTTGAACGGTAGCGGGGCCGCGCGGGCCGGGCCGGCTCAGCCGCAGGGATTACATGCGAATCACAGTACGCACCGAAGACGGGGTGGATCCCATGGATGGCTCCCATCAGTCTGTTGGCCGCCGCGACAAATGCTCCGCATTGGCAGGAATGGCCGAGTCCGTCGGTATACCGACTGACAGCCCTAGGGTGAGCTATTGGACCAAAGCGGGCGGGCTGGCAGGCTGAGCGGCAGGACGAGGGGGTTCCGGGCACAACAAAGGCCGGCCCCCCGAGGAGGCCGGCCTTGTTGCGACGCGAATTTTTGCGGACTATGCCCGCTTTCGCCCCGTTATCATGCTAGACGCCGTAGTAGAGCTCGAACTCGTAGGGGTTCGGGCGCAGCGACAGCGGACGGATCTCGTTCTCGTACTTGTACTCGATCCAGGTGTCGATCAGGTCCTGGGTGAACACGCCGCCGGCCTGCAGGAACTCGTTGTCCTCGGCCAGGGCCTCCAGGGCTTCCTCAAGCGTGCCCGGAGCCTTGGGGATGTCCTTGGCTTCTTCTGCCGGGAGTTCGTAGAGGTCCTTGTCGATCGGTGCGGGCGGTTCGATGCGGTTGCGGATGCCGTCGATGCCGGCCATCAGCTGGGCAGCGAATGCCAGGTACGGGTTGGAGGAGGGGTCCGGCGCGCGGAATTCGATGCGCTTGGCCTTGGGGTTGGTGCCCGTGATGGGGATACGGATACCGGCGGAGCGGTTGCCCTGTGAGTAGACCATGTTGACCGGAGCTTCGAAGCCCTTGACCAGGCGGCGGTAGGAGTTCACCGTCGGGTTGGTGAAGGCCAGGACGGCGGAGGCGTGCTTGAGCAGGCCGCCGATGTACCAGCGGGCGGTGTCGGAGAGGCCGGCGTAGCCCTTTTCGTCGTAGAACAGCGGCTCGCCGCCGTTCCACAGCGACTGGTGGCAGTGCATGCCGGAGCCGTTGTCGCCGAAGACCGGCTTAGGCATAAAGGTCACTGACTTGCCCCAGGCGTCTGCGGTGTTCTTGATGACGTACTTGAACTTCTGCAGGTCATCCGCTGCGTGGGTCAGGGTGGTGAACTTGTAGTTGATCTCAGCCTGGCCGGCGGAGCCAACTTCGTGGTGGCTGCGTTCGACCTCGAGTCCGGCTTCGTCCAGGGCGACGCACATGGCGTCGCGCAGGTCGGCCTGCTTGTCAGTAGGGGAGACCGGGAAGTAGCCGCCCTTGACAGGGGTCTTGTAACCCAGGTTTCCACCCTCTTCCTCGCGGCCGGTGTTCCAGTGGGCTTCCTCGGAATCGATCTTGTAGAAGCTGCCCTGCGGGGAGGACTGGTACTGGACGTTATCGAACACGAAGAACTCGGCTTCGGGAGCGAAGAAAGCGGTGTCAGCGATGCCGGTGGAGGCCAGGTAGGCTTCGGCCTTCTCAGCCACGCCGCGGGGGTCGCGGTGGTACGGATCGCCGGTGCGGGGGTTGACGATGGAGAAGTTCAGCGCGAGGGTCTTCTCCATGCGGAACGTGTCCAGGAACGCAGTGGTGACGTCCGGGATCAGCTGCATGTCGGATTCGGCGATGCCCTGGAAACCGCGGATGGAGGATCCGTCGAAGAGCTGGCCGTTGATGAAGAAGTCGGCGTCAACGCTCTTGGCCGGGACGTTGAAGTGCTGCTGGACACCCGGAAGGTCGGTGAAACGGATATCGACGAATTTAATGTCTTCGTCTTTGATGAACTTGAGGACCTCGTCCGCAGTCTTGAACATCTATGCTCCTAACGCATATGTAACTATCTGGCGTGAAAGCCATCTGATCCAGCGCAATCCAAAGCAGGGAAACGCCGCAGTGTTTCCCTGCTGAAAGTACCCGCTGCACATGTCTGCCGGTGGATTTGCTTGAAACTGCTAACAGCCTATGGACGCGGCATTTCCCGTCCGTGTCCGCATTGTTTCGGGCAGGTTACAGAATGCCCTGCTACGACAAGGCTATCCGCCGCCCACAGTGTGGTCTAACTGCTTCCACACTGTGAGCGGGGGAACCGAGTAAACTTGGACGGTGGTAGATCGTAAAGACATTGGCTCCTGGCTCACCGGCCCTGACACCTCAGGCATTTCCAAGTATCCGGGTGAGCGGCTGGGGCTGCCGGAGTCCGGATCCGGCTCCATTGCCCGCGCCGGGCGCAGGATCATTGCGATCATGATTGACTGGGGCATTGCCTTGCTCATCAGCAACTTCGCCTTCGGGGGAGACGCCTGGGCCACCCTGGCGATTTTCGCCGTCGAGCAGATCCTCCTGGTGGGCACGCTTGGCTACAGCATCGGGCACCGCGCCACCGGCATTCACGTTGTGAGAGCAGGCGGGGGAGCGCCGGGACCGCTGGCAGCGCTGGTGAGGTCGTTGCTGCTGTGCCTGGTGGTTCCCGCTGTCATCTTCGATCCGGACCACCGCGGGCTTCACGATAAGGCGATGAATACGCTGCTCGTGCTCCGCTAGGAGTCCCCGGATTCAGACGCGGCTGGTTTCCTCCTCCGCTTCAGGAGCTTCGGCTGCGTCAGCCGTAAGGTACCCGCGCTTGCCGGCCCAGCGCTCAAACCAGAGGGTGGCAAACGGGAAGACGGCGGAAAGGCCGGCCAGGAGGGCCACCACGAGGGGCCAGCGCTGCAGCCGCCAGAGTGCCAGCGCGGCGATCGCGTAACCCACGAACAGGGCACCGTGGATGGGCCCGGCCACCTGCACGCCAAGTTCCGTGGTGCGGGCTATCCATTTGAAGTACATGCCCACCAGAAGCGCAGCCCAGCTGAACGCTTCGGCGATCGCGAGAACTCTGAAGGCGCGGAGCACGGCACTCCTCGCGGGAGCTTCCACCTGGTCCTGTTTCACCTTGTGCTGTTCCACTTTGTCCTGTCCTGTAGTCGGTGTTGTGGCCTTGGCCGGCCATAAAAAAGCCCCGGTCCCGGCTTGTAGCCGGAAACCGGGGCGTTTGCTCTAGCGTCCGCGGTTGGGGCGGGCCTTGTAGGGGTCGATGCCCTTGGGGATGGGGAGCCGGTTGCCCAGCGATGCGATCCGCTTGGACACGGCATTCACCTCAAGCTTGGTCAGTTCCTTCTTCAGCTTGCCCATTTTCTTCGCCACCTGGCTGATGGGAACCTGCCCTTCGCCGCGGCCGCTTTCAATGACGTGCACAGTGACGTTGGGCAGGATCCGCGCCAGGCGCTTGCGCTCCGCCTCCAGCAGCGGCTTTACACGGTGGGTGGGGCCTTCGCTGACCAGCACGACGCCGGGGCGGCCGATGGCGCGGAACACGGCGTCCTGCGTGCGGGGGTTCACGGCGACGGGCTGTTCCTCGGTGATCCAGCCGCGCCGAAGCGTTCCCAGTGCGGCGCCGGAGGCACCAGGTTGATTTTCAATTTGTGCGAAGGCTGCACGCTCGGCGCGCCGCGAGAGAATCAGTGTGGCTCCCAGCAGACCCAGCGGGATACCGATGATCAGGCCCGTGATCCAGTTATCAAGCCAGAAGCCCACCAGGAAGCTGACAGCCACAACGCCGAGGAAGACCAGCAGCATGAGCCACGGAACCATGGGGTCGTGGCGGCGGGTCATGGTGAAGACCTCGCGGATCTGCTTGAGGCGGCTGGGCTTCTTGACCTTTGCTTCTTTCGGCTTGCGGGAGAAGAGGCCACGCTTCGGCGTGCCGGAGGCAGCCGGAGTGGAGTTGCTGGAATCAGGGGATTTCGCCATAGTGACTCAATTCTACGTGACCAAAGCACAAGGGCCGGCACCGGTGCCGGCCCTTGGGGGATAAGGAGTTTCCGGGGTCAGGAGTGGGCGGCGAGGAGGGAGCTGGCTTCCTGGCGGGTGGTGCCGGAGGACTCGATGTGCGCGAGTTCGGCGGGGATTTCCCAGCCTTTCTTGCGCATCGCG
>NZ_JBNHFF010000126.1:0-9707 GCF_059089965.1 Arthrobacter sp. SPT-J7 | reverse complement strand
CGCCCAGGAGATTGTCCCGGCCTGCAAAGCCGCCAGGGCCCGGGGCAGGGACGTGGTCAGGGCATGGGAACCGGCGACCAGGACACCGGCGGCCCGGTCACCGGCCACCAACTTTGGAGCTTTTATTGACCAGTCTCGTCTAAGGCTGCCAGTCAACAGCGCGTCCCGGACCGCATAGGAGGCCGCCCAGCTGCCCTCATGCAGAGAACGCAACCTGGTGCCGGCGCTAGGCCCCGGTAGGTCCGGCTCCACCCGACCCCCGCCACAGGCAGGCATCGACTTCGAACGGCAGCAGTGGGTCCTGCTGGCCCATCAAGGTGGCGCCATGGGCGGTAACACGCCGCATATAGTGCCTGCGGCAGAGGGTCTCGTAGCCCACAACCGGGACGTGGTCGCTGCCCCACGGCGCGGCGGAATCACCCGCCATGTCCACGTCGCCCACCACCACCTGCGCACCCTCGGTGACCATCACGCCGTCGACCGTCCGGGCATTGTGGGTGGCACGCCGGCCGCACCAGCACAGCGCTTCCACCTGCAGCACCTGCACCCTGTCGGCAAGTTCGACAAGCCGCTGGGAACCGGGAAACAACCGGGTACGGAAATCGGCAGTGATACCAAACGCGAACACGTCCACGTCGATCTCGTCCACGACTTTCGCCAACTGTTCCACCTGCTCCGGCGTGTAGAACTGGGCCTCGTCACAGATCAGGTAGTCCACCCGCTGCCCCTGCGTGCGCCGCAGCATGACTTCCTCCCAGAAGTCGGTGCCGTCCGCCACCTCAACCGCGTCAGTCTGCAGGCCAAGGCGGCTTGAGATGCGCGATTCGCCGGCGCGGTCGTTTCGGCTGAAGCGCACGCCACCGCGGCCCCTGGCCCGGTGGTTGTGGTCCATTTGCAGGGCGAGCGTCGACTTACCGCAGTCCATGGTGCCGGAGAAAAAGACCAGTTCAGCCACGGCGGGGACTCCTGCCGCCTGCCGTGAAGCAGAGCAGGGGGACCTCCCGCTCAGCCTTGGTGAGCGAGCCGTGCTGACCCACCACTTCCATGGCGGTGGGCCGGACGCGGCGTGTGTCGTACAGGGCGACGGCGTCCCTCGCCGCAATCATGATGTCGCCAATCCTGCCCTCGACGGCGGGACGGACGGTGCCGAACAGGCCCGCAGCGAGTGCTTCCTCGCGGGTGAAGGCCCACACCTGCTCGCCGAAGCGTGCCCGCCATGCCGTGAGCAGGCGGTCCCGGAGGTCCTCCCCTGCACCGTGCTCAAGGTAGAGATGGACCATCCGCGGCTCCCCTGCCGTATGCCGGACCCCTTCCACCAAGGCAGGCTCTGCCGAGAAATCGATACGCTGCTGCTCGGGGACGTCCAGCATGCCGTGGTCCGCCGTGAGCAGGATAGTGGTGCCGGCCGGGAGGGAAGCGTTGAGCCGCTTTATGGTCGCGTCAAGCTCTTCGAGCTGGTGCTCCCATTGCTCGGACTGGCAGCCGTAGCGGTGCCCGGCCTTGTCCAGCTCGTTGAGGTAGAAGTACATCAACGATGGACCCGCGGAGGACATAGCCTCGGCCGCAGCTTCCGTCCGGGCGTGCGCCGTAGTGGCCGAGATGAATGTGCCGCCGCGCAAGGCTGCACGGGTCATGGGCGAGCCGCCGAATTGCGGGAGGCTGACGGTGGTGACGTCCACGTGTTCCCCGGCGCGTTCCAGCACAGTGGGAAACGGCTGCCATGTAGCGGGGTCGACGCCGGGATCCCAGTTTCCGAGCAGATTGACCACCTTATCCTGCTCCGGGTCCAGCACGTCATAGCCCACCATGCCGTGCTGGCCCGGCGCGAGACCGGTGCCAAAACTTGCCAGGGCGGCTGCGGTGGTGGAAGGGAACGTGGAATCCAGCCAGACGGGCACGGCCCCTTGACCGGCCTGGATGACTGAGCGGAGGAAGGGCGTGTGGGCCGATTTCTGCTTCAGCAGGTTCCGGCCGAGGCCATCGGCCAACACCACGCACACGCGAGAGGCGGCAGGCAGGCCAAGGGTATTGGCAAACCCGTCCACCCCCAGGCTTGCCGCGGCGCTGGTGAGCACGTCGGCGATCGAGCGCTGTCCGTAGGCAGGCGCCGGCGGGAGGACAACCTGGGGCTGGGCGGAAACGTTAGCGTTCAGGTGGCGGTCTTCGGGCATCAACGCTGCTGGTGGCCGCGGCTGAGGCGATTGCCGAAGACTCCTGCCCGCGGCCGCGGCGCCATCGACTGCACGTGCGGCTGCGGAGCGGGGGAACCTGTGTTCACGGCACGAAGTGCGCGGGCAAAAAGCTTGGCATCCTGTACTGCCTGCAGGCCGTCCGCTTCGGCACTGATGCGCAGGACGATGTCCTCCTGGGCGATGGTTCCGCTGTAGCCGTGGTCCGCTTCGCATTGGGGATCACCGCAGCTGGCAGGACCCATGTCCAGCCGCTGGCCACCAGACCAGGCGATGGACAGCGTTACTTCACGGACAGGGTCAGAGGGCTTGTAGTTCTGCGGCTGCGAGTACATGTAGCTCAGCACGACAGACCGGATCTGGGCCACGGGAACAGATTCAGTGGAGATCTGGGCGACGATCTGCTCGCCGGCCTCGTCCAGCTGCTGGTCGTCTACGTGGGTGATCACCAGCATGTCCGAGGTGAGCACCAGCACCGTGATGTGGCGCCGGACTTCAGCACGGTCGAAGTGGGTTTCCAGGTGCACAAGGTGGGCAACACAGTCGCGGCCGTCCAAGGCGTCATCGACGACATCAGCCACGAGGCGGGGATAGAAGCCTGCCTTCTGGAGGGCGCCTTCCAGGCTTTGGCCCTGGGCGCTGTGGCTGTGTGAGCTGTGGTGGCGGACTGCCTGGGTTTCATTGCCGGGCGTTTCGGGCGCCGACGCGGGAGGCTGTGAGCTCATTCCCCCATTTTCACAGATCGGCCGGTCACTTGCTAACCGCGTCAGCCCAGCATTGCCCGCCGCGCGCTGTCCGTCCGCTGGGCGGCATTGGCGATGCGTACGTCAGCAGCAAGGGTGGTGGCTCCCGAGGTGCCGCACAGGACGGGGTTGAGTTCCACCAGGGCGATTTCAGGGTGGTTGTCCTTGAGCCAGGCGAGGCGGCCGGCGAGGTCCTCAAGCGCCTTGACGTCCACGGCCGGCAGTCCCTGGTAGCCAAACAGCTTCTGCGCCGCCCGTGGCGCGCGGATGAAGTCGTCGACGTCCGCGGCGGAGAGCGGCGGCACGCGGTGCGCCCAGTCGTCCAGCAGGTTCACGGCGTCCCCGGCAAGCCCGAAGGAGATCACCGGCCCCAGCAACGGATCCTCGATGGCCCGGAACGTGCAGGCCTGCCCCACCGGCGCCATCCTTTGTACTTCCAACGCGGGGTCCCCGTAATTGGAGAGCACGCGCCGCATCTGCAGCACGTTCTGCCGCAGCGATTCCGCATCCTGGATATCCAGCCGCACCCCGCCAAGATCAAGCCGGTGCCGCAGCGCCGGATCGGTTGTCTTCAGCACCACGGGCCACCCCAGGGCATCCGCAGCTTCAACGGCCTGGTCGGGGTTGTCAAAGCCCACTGAAGGCAGCACCCTGATCCCATAGTGGCCCAGCAGTGAGGCCGCGGCTGCCGGGTCCAGCTTCTTCAACTGCTCACCTCTGACATCCCTGAGCAGCGCTTCGATTTCCGCCCGGGCAAGCTCGGGGTTGCACCCTTCGGGTTCCACGAAATGCCCCTGGTCCCGGGACACCCATTCGGCGTAGCGGACCACGGCAGCGAGCGCAGCGACGGCAGCCCCCGGGTTCGAAAAGCAAGGGACCGCGTGTTCCTGGGACCCCAGCATCCCCTCCACGGATATGGAAGGGTCAAGGATGCCGGTGAAGGCGGCGACCACCGGCTTTCCGGCTGTTGCCGAGCATTCGGCCAGTACTTCGGCGATGCTGTCCACGGTCAGCCCGCGGGCAGGGAGCAGCGCCGCAACGGCCGAGTGGACGGCATCGGACTCGAGTGTCTTGAGCAGGCTGGCCCTCATGGCGGGCAGGGCAATCGACTGGCCGGCGTCGAGGTCTACGCCCGTGGCCAGTTCCGCGACGATGAGGCCCTGGGAAGACGCGCTGTCCGCCACGACTTTGCCCAACGCCTGGGAGTTGCTAAAGATGGCAAGTCCCGGGCCGACGGGGAGCGGCTGGGCCGAAACCACCTGCGAGACGTCCATGAGCTGTTCAATGGTTTCCACCCGGATGACGCCGGACTGGCGCAGCATCGCGTCCAGCGCGCCGGAGGGCGCCTGGGTTGTGCGTACGGCGTGCCCCGGCGGCAGCCGCAGTCCCATGGCGTCGGACTTGGCCACGATGACCGGTCGGGTGCGCGCCAGCCGCCGGGCCAGGCGCGAAAACTTGCGCGGGTTGCCGATGGATTCAAGGTAGAGCCCGACGGCGGCCGTATCGGGATCGTCCTCCCAGTACTGCATCATGTCGTTGCCGGAGACGTCGGCCCGGTTACCGGCGGACAGGAACGTGGACAGGCCGAGCCGGCGCCGGCTGGAAGCGGCGTACAGCGAGACGCCGATGGCCGCTGACTGGCTGAACAGGCCCAGCCCGCCCCGGAGCGGCAGGGTGGGCGCCATCGAAGCGTTCAATGACACGTCAGGGTTGGTGTTCACGATTCCCAACGACGCCGGCCCGATAACCCGCATGCCGCTTGCGCGGGCCTGCCGCACCAGGTCCCGCTGGCGCAGCAGGCCGCGTTCGCCGTCGTCCGCGAAACCTGCAGAGGCAATCACCAGCCCCCTGACGCCGGCGGCAGCGCAGTCCGCCACCACGGCGGGGACTTCCTCATAGGGGACGGCGACGACGGCCAGCTGGACGGGATCCGGGACTTCGGAGAGTTTGCCGAACGACATCATGCCGGCGAGTTCCAGCGCTTCCGGGTTGATGGCGTAGACGGGGCCGCTGAAGCCGCCCTCGATGATGTGCTCCAGGAGCTGGTAGCCGACGGTCCCCCACTTGCGGCTGGCACCGATCACGGCAATGGACGACGGCGTCAGCAGGTCCCGCACGCTCCTCGCCTCCGCGCGGTGCTCCCGGGATTCCATCACGGCACGTGACTTCTCCGTGGGGTCGATGTTGAACTCGAGGCTGACGACGCCGTCGTCAAAATGCCGCCGGACGTCGTAGCCGGCCTCGGAAAATACCTTCAGCATCTTGCGGTTTTCCGGCAGCACCTCGGCACTGAAGCGCCGGATGCCGTTTTCATGTGCCGCTGTGGCCAGATGCTCCAGCAGGATGGAGCCGATTCCCCGTCCCTGGTGGGAATCGGCAATGTTGAACGCCACCTCCGCTTCGGCGGGGTCATTGAGCCGGTCGTAGCGTCCAATGCCGACGATTTCGCCACGGATCGTGATGACGAAAGCCACCCGGTCCTTGTAGTCAACCTCGGTGAAGCGCTTGAGCTCCTTGCTGGACAGCCTGGCCTTGAAGGCGAAGAACCGCATGTAGATTGAATCCTGCGACTGCCCGACGTGGAAGGCCTGGACAGCGTCAGCATCGGAGGGGTGGATCGGCCTCAAGTGGGCTGTCCCGCCGTCCCGCAGCACGACATCGGCTTCCCAATGTTCCGGATATTCGCCGTCCCCGGGCTGATCCACCATAGGCTTAGCCTAGCCAAAAACTTCCGCAGCACACCCCCCCGTCAGCTGCACAGTACCCAGAAGGATTTACCAACCCCCATGGCCCGCCGCCAAAGTTCCGCCCCCGCTGTGGATGACAGCTCCCCCTACACGGAGAACATCGTGGACATCGATGTCACCTCCGAAATGGAAGGCTCCTTCCTGGAGTATGCGTACTCGGTGATCTACTCGCGGGCGCTTCCGGACGCCCGGGACGGCCTCAAGCCGGTGCAGCGCCGCATCCTCTACATGATGAGCGACATGGGCCTGCGCCCGGACCGGGGACACGTCAAGAGCGCCCGTGTGGTTGGCGAGGTCATGGGCAAGCTGCACCCGCACGGCGACACCGCCATCTACGACGCCATGGTCCGCATGGCCCAGGACTTCTCGCTGCGGCTGCCGCTGATTGACGGGCACGGCAACTTCGGCTCGCTCGACGACGGCCCTGCCGCCCCGCGGTACACCGAGGCGCGGCTCGCGGCTGCTGCCATCACCCTCACCGACCATCTCGATGAGGACGTGGTGGACTTTGTCCCCAACTATGACAACCAGCTCACCCAGCCGGACGTCCTGCCGGCCGCGTTCCCCAACCTGCTGGTCAACGGCGCCACGGGCATCGCCGTCGGCATGGCCACCAACATGGCCCCGCACAACCTTGTGGAGGTCATCTCCGCCGCCCGGCACCTCATCGCCAACCCGGACGCCACACTGGATGACATCATGCGCTTCGTCCCCGGGCCGGACCTGCCCAGCGGCGGGCGGATTGTGGGACTGGACGGTATCCGCGATGCCTACGCCACCGGCCGCGGGTCTTTCAAGACGCGGGCCAAGGTGGAAGTCGAACAGCTTTCCGCGCGCCGGACCGGCCTGGTGGTCACCGAGCTTCCCTACATGGTGGGCCCGGAAAAGGTCATCGAGAAGATCAAGGACGCCGTCAACTCAAAAAAGCTGACAGGCATCAGCGACATCGTTGACCTGACCGACCGCAAGCACGGCCTGCGCCTGGTCATCGAACTCAAGAACGGCTTCAACCCCAACGCGGTGCTCCAGCAGCTCTACCGCTATTCGCCGATGGAGGACTCCTTCGGCATCAACAACGTCACCCTGGTGGACGGCCAGCCCCAGACACTGGGCCTGGTGCAGCTGCTGACCGTGTACGTGGACCACCGGATCGACGTGGTGCGCCGCCGGACTGTTTTCCGGCTGGGGAAGAAGAAGGACCGCCTGCACCTGGTGGAAGGCCTCCTCATCGCCATCGTGGACATCGATGAGGTCATCCAGATCATCCGGTCCTCGGACGAGGCTGCCGCTGCCCGCGCCCGCCTGATGTCCATCTACGACCTCACGGAAATCCAGGCGAACTACATCCTGGAGCTGCGGCTGCGCCAGCTGACCAAGTACTCACGGATTGAGCTGGAAAAGGAACAGGACGAGCTGCGCCGTGACATCGCTGAGCTCGAGGCCATCCTCGGTTCAGAGGAGCGGCTCCGGACCCTGGTGTCGGACGAACTTGGTGCCATCGCCGAAGAGCACGGCACCCCGCGGCGGACCGTATTGCTCGAATCCGAGGCTGTCTCCCCCACTGTCGCCGTCGATCTGGCGCCGGCCAACGGGAAAAAGGGCAAGGCACTCCCGCTGGCGCTGGAAATCGCCGATGACCCCTGCTGGGCCATCCTGACCGCCTCGGGCCAGATAGCGCGCACCAGTAACCGGGAGCCGCTGGCAGAGGCGGGACCCAGGACGAAGCACGACGTGTACACGTCCGTCGTCAAGACTTCTGCCAGGGGCGAGATCGCTGCCGTCACCTCGCAGGGGCGCATGCTCCGCCTGCAGGTGATGGACATGCCCGTCCTGCCGCCGGTATCCGGGCTGCCGAACCTTGCCGGCGGCGTTCCGGCCAAGGACTTCATCACCTTACTGAAGGGGGAAAGCCTGGTGGCGTTTGCCCCGCTCGACGAGGTGCTGGCCATCGGCACGGCCCAGGGAGTGGTGAAGCGGGTGCAGCCGGACTATCCGCTGAACCGCGAGGACTGGGAAGTCATTGCGTTGAAGGACAAGGACTATGTGGTCGGTGTAGCGCCGGCGGGAGCCGACGATGCCGAACTCGTCTTCCTGACGAGCCAGGCGCAGCTGCTCAAGTTCAGTGCTGGCGTGGTCCGGCCACAGGGGCGCACCGCCGGCGGAATGGCGGGAATCAAGCTCGCTGCCGGTGACCGCGTGCTCTTCTTCGGCGCCGTCCAGCCCAAGGACGAGTCCGCAGTGGTGGTGACCATCGCCGGCACCACCGGGGCACTGCCGGGCACGGCGCCTGGCACGGCCAAGGTGACAGGGTTCTTGGAATACCCTGCGAAGGGACGCGCTACGGCGGGAGTGCGGGCACACCGCTTCCTGAAGGGCGAGGACATACTGCTGCTGGCGTGGGCCGGTCACGGCCCCGCTAAGGCTTCATCAGCGGCCGGCGTGGCCCGGTCACTGCCGCAGGAGCACGGCCGGCGTGACGGTTCGGGAGTCCCGCTGTCCCAGCCGGTCGAGGTGGTAGGCCCTGCCATGGCCTGGCCGGATCCCGCTTAGACTGCTCTCATGCCTATCGTGCCTGATGAGAAGGACTGGACCTGGGTCCTCACCCGTCCCTGTCCGGAATGCTCGTTCGATGCCTCCACTGCCACGCCCTCGACCGTCCCCGGCAGTATCGGGAGCCTGCTCCCCCGCTGGCGCGCCGTGCTGCGGCGGCCTGACGTGGCCGAGCGTCCCGACGACCACACGTGGTCCGCTTTGGAGTATGCCTGCCACGTCCGCGACGTGTTCAGCCTTTTCGACCAGCGGCTGAACCTCATGCTCGATTCGGACGACGCACGGTTCGACAACTGGGACCAGGACCAGACGGCCATCGACAAGGACTACGCCAACTCCGACCCCGCGGTGGTCAGCGCCGAGCTCACCGCCGAAGGACAGCAGGCGGCGGAATCATTTGCCGGCGTCCGGGAGTCGGAGTGGGGACGCAGGGGGCTGCGCAGCAACGGCTCGGAGTTCACAGTCCTGACGCTTTCCCAGTACTTTCTGCACGACGTGGTACACCACCTTCACGACGTGGACGGCTGATCCCCCGCCAACGACGCCACAAAGTGGTCACCCTGGTGCTCTGAACGGGCGTGCCCCTCGCTTGATGTGCCGGAACCGGGCGCAAGCACCAGCCGTGCGTCCTCTCCCCGGATGTCGGCCGGGTTGTGCGTCACCAAAACGACGGTGCGGCGGCGCAGCCCCTGCCGCAGGTCCGCCAGCATGGCCCGGGCCGACTCGGCGTCCAGGTGGGCCGTTGGCTCATCCAGCAGGATCACCTCCGCCCCGGTCATCAGGGTGCGGGCCACGGCCAGGCGCTGCCGTTCCCCGCCGCTGAGGAATGCCCCACCCGGACCGATTCGCGTGTCCAGGCCCGCAGGCAGCCGCTCCAGCAGGCCGGCCAGGCCCACCGACGCCAGCGCAGTTGTCATATCGTCGTCCGACTCTTTCCCGCTTCCGGCGGTTCCGTTACCTGAGCCGGGCCGCCCCAGCAGCAGGTTGCCCCGGATGGTGGAATCAAACAGGTGCGCTTCCTGCGGGCACCAGGCAGTCCGCCCGGTCACGCCCACCCGTCCGGCGGCAACCGGCAGGAAGCCGAGCAGCACCGACAACAGCGTGGACTTTCCAGACCCCGATGGGCCCGTGACGGCCAGCCACCTCCCTGGTTCCGCCGCGGCGTCCAGGCCGGAGAACACGGGAGCACCGCCAGGCCAGGCTGCTGAAAGGCCTGCCAGTTCGACGCCGGGAAGGCCACCCGGACGGGCAGGAACAGTGTGCAGGCCATCGCCATAGGCCCCCTGGGAATCATGGTGCACGCTGTGGTCCCGGGTGTTCGCCTCCAGTGCCCCGGACGCCGCCACGCGCTGCATCACCGCCCGCAGCGCCGGGAACTGGCGCACCGCCGTCGTCATTGCTGCGAACGGCTCCACCAAAGCCAGGAGCAGCAGGACCACCACGGCTGCCGTCGCCGGCGCGAGCTGGCCGGCGAGCAC
>NZ_JBNHFF010000125.1:0-9763 GCF_059089965.1 Arthrobacter sp. SPT-J7 | reverse complement strand
CTGGTCCAGGCCTTCGGCTCCATCCGCAGGGTGGCCGCCGTCGGCTCTAAAGCCAAAGAAGTCCGCGTGATCGCTTCCGGGCCCAATGCCGGCGAAGAATTCACGGTGGAGGTCCCCACCCACGTGTCGGCGATGGCACAGTTCGAAAGTGGCGCATCGTCCCACAGCGTGTTCTCCTTCGAGTCACCGCGGGTCCGGATGGGCTTCGTGGAGATCACCGGCACCGAGGCCACCCTTTCCCTGCCGGACCCGAACTATTTCGACGGCGACATCAAGCTGTGGCGCGCCGGAGACGACGACTGGACCACCATCCCGTCCACCGGCCCGGCTAACGGCCGCGGCATGGGCGTCCTGGACATGGCGCGGTCCCTTCGTGCCGGTGTCCCCCACCGCGCCACGGGAGATCTGGCCTACCACGTCCTGGATTCCATGGTTTCCATCTCCGAGTCCATGGAATCCGGCACTTTTGTTGACGTCGAAAGCTTTGCGCCGGCGTCGGCTCCCCTTCCCGAGGACTGGGCCCCGGAAACGTTGACCCTTGGGGGCACCGCATGAGCCGGGAACCAGGTACCAAGGGCACGCTGGGCGTAGCAATGATTGGTTACGCCTTTATGGGCAAGGCTCATTCCAACGCCTGGCGGAACGTGGCAAGTTACTTCGACGTCCCCGCCGTTGAGCAGAAGCTGCTCGTGGGCCGGGACGCCGCCGCCGTCTCGGTAGCCGCCGCCAAGTACGGGTGGAGCGAAACGGCCACCGACTGGCGCTCCGTGCTGGACCGGGATGACATCCACATCGTTGATATCTGTGCGCCGGGCTGGATGCACGCGGAGATCGCCATCGCCGCCCTCGAGGCAGGCAAGCACGTGCTGCTGGAGAAGCCGCTGGCCAATACCCTGTCCGAGGCTGAGGCCATCACCGCTGCAGCGGTGACAGCCAGGGGCAAGGGTGTCCAGTCGATGGTGGGGTTCAACTACCGCCGTGTTCCCGCCCTGGCCCTCGCGAAGGAGCTGATCGCGGACGGCCGAATCGGTACAGTCCGCCAGGTCCGCGCGGCCTACCTGCAGGACTGGCTCGCCGACGAGTCCGCCCCCATGACGTGGCGGCTGACGAAGGACACCGCAGGCTCCGGGGCGCTGGGGGACATTGCCTCCCACGCCATCGACCAGGTCCTTTTCCTGCTCGATGACCACGTCACGGAGGTCTCGGGCCGCCTGCGGACCTTCGTGGGCCGCCGGCCCGGCGCCGCGGGGCTTGAAGACGTGACTGTCGACGACGCCGCCTGGGCGACGCTGACCCTCGCTTCCGGGGTGGTCGCCTCAGTGGAGGCCTCCCGGGTGGCCACCGGCCGGAAGAACTCCCTGCAGCTGGAGGTGTACGGCGACAAGGGTGCGATCATCTTCGACCTGGAGAACCTCAACGAACTCCGGTTCCTTGACGCCACGGCGCCCGCCCGCGAGCAGGGCTTCCGCCGGATCCTGGTGAGCGAACCCGAGCACCCCTACCTGGACGCCTGGTGGCCGCAGGGCCACATCATCGGCTGGGAACACACCTTCACCCACGAAGTCCGCGACTTCCTGCTCGCGGTCGACGGCGGGACCGAACCTTCGCCGTCGTTCGAGGACGGGCTCGAAGTCCAGCGCATCCTGAACGCCGTGGAGGAGTCCGCTGCGGCAAAGAGTTCCACCATCCAGCTGCCCCCAGCCACCCGAGCTGCCGCAAGCACCACCAAAGGAGCCTGACATGTCCCGCCCCTACACGCTGTTCACCGGCCAGTGGGCCGACCTCCCCTTCGAGGAAGTCGCGCGACTGGCGTCCGGCTGGGGTTACGACGGCCTGGAGATCGCCGTTTCCGGCGACCACCTGGATGCGTGGCGCTGGAACGAACCCGGCTACGTCGATTCCAAGCTCGCCGTGCTGGAGAAGTACAACCTGAAGGTCTGGGCCATCTCCAACCATCTCAAGGGCCAGGCCGTTTGTGATGACCCCATCGACTTCCGGCACGAAGCCATCGTCGGCGCGAAGGTCTGGGGCGACGGCGACCCCGAAGGCGTCCGCCAGCGCGCTGCCGAGGAAATGAAGCATACCGCCCGCCTCGCCAAGGCACTCGGCGTGGACACCGTCGTCGGTTTCACCGGTTCCTCCATCTGGCAGTACGTCGCCATGTTCCCGCCCGTCCCCGAAAAGGTCATCGATGCCGGCTACCAGGATTTCGCCGACCGCTGGAACCCCATCCTGGACGTCTTCGACGAATGCGGCGTCCGCTTCGCCCACGAAGTGCACCCCTCCGAGATCGCGTACGACTACTGGACTACCGTCCGCACCCTCGAAGCAATCGGCCACCGGCCCGCGTTCGGGCTGAACTGGGACCCGTCCCACATGATGTGGCAGGGCATTGACCCCGTCTCCTTCATCTGGGACTTCAAGGACCGGATCTACCACGTGGACTGCAAGGACACCAAGGTCCGCCAGACCGGACGGAACACCGTCATGGGCTCCCACCTCGCCTGGGGCGACCCCCGCCGGGGCTGGGACTTCGTCTCCGCCGGCCGCGGCGACGTCCCCTGGGAAGCCTCCTTCCGCGCCCTGACCGCGATCGGCTACGAGGGTCCCATCTCCGTCGAGTGGGAGGACGCCGGCATGGACCGCCTGCACGGAGCCCCCGAAGCCCTCGCCGCCCTCAAGAAGTTCGACTTCCCGCCGTCGAACACCTCCTTCGACGCCGCCTTCAAGCAGTAGGAAGGCAGGCACGTACAATCCCTGCATGACCTCAGCCATCCGAAAAGCAACAACGGAGGACGCCGGGGCGCTGGCCGCGCTGGCGGCCGTCACCTTTCCGCTGGCGTGCCCGCCGTCGTCGTCCCCCCGGGACATCGCAGAGCACCTTGCCAACACGCTCAGCGAACGGCACTTCCAGGCGTACCTCACCGACCCTGACATCACCATCCTGGTGCTCGATGCCGGCGGCGACCTGCGCGGTTACAGCCTGCTGGTGAACCGGCCGGCAGAGAACCATGACGTGGTTTCAGCGCTGAAGATCCTGCCGTCAGTGGAACTCAGCAAGTGCTACGTGCACCCGGAACACCACGGGCTCGGCGCCGCAGCGGAACTGATGCACGCCAGCTTGGTTGCGGCTGCGGAAGCTGGCGGGCGCGGCATCTGGCTGGGTGTCAACAGCCAGAACGCCAGGGCCATCCGCTTTTACGAAAAGTCCGGGTTCCACAAGGTGGGCACCAAATCGTTCCGGCTGGGCAGCACCGTAGAGCATGACTTCGTGCTGGAACGCGCAGTCCCCTGAGCGCCTCTTTCCAAACTGCCCGCTGTGGCATCATGTCTTCGCTGGAGGCCCCGGCGGGTAGGCCAAGGGCGGACGTGGTTCCGCCAGCAGCTTGAGTCCGGGCGGGAGCCCGTCAACGCTCCCGTGGGTCCCATGCGCCCTGATGGTGATCCGAGCGGAATTCATCAGGACGTTCTCGGCCTGGAAGTTGCCCATGCCCTCGGGCAGGATGGGCGCCAGGTGCACCACCCCGCGGGTGTGGACGGGATCGAAGCGGAGCAGCGCACGGATCAGTTGGATGGGTGCTGCCGCCGCCCAGGCCTGCGGCGAGCAGGCGGTGGGGTACGGCACAGGCCCGGGGAACTCGCCACGGTCGAAGCCGCAGAACAATTCGGGGAGTCGGCCGTCAAAATGTTCGGCTGCGTCGAAAAGGGCAGTGGCTACCCGCCGGGCCTCCTCGACATACCCGTAGCGCATCAGGCCGGTAGCCACCAGGGCGGAGTCGTGCGGCCACACAGAACCGTTGTGGTAGCTCACAGGGTTGTAGGCCCCCATGTCCGAGGCCAGGGTGCGGATTCCCCAGCCAGTGAACATCTCGGGTGACATCAGGTGCTCCACCACGGACTGCGCCTTATCCTCGTCCACGATGCCCAGCCATAGGCAGTGGCCCATATTGGAGGTACAGGCGTCAACAGGGCGCTTGTCCTTGTCCAGGGCCACCGCGAAGTAGCCTTTCTCCGGCAGCCAGAACTTTTCGTTGAAAGCGGCCTTCAGCGCCGCGCCACGTTCCGCCCAATGCTGTTCCAACACTGTATCCCCGCTCCAACGGGCCAGCAGCGATCGGCCGATGTAGGCAGAGTAGACGTAAGCCTGGACTTCGCAGAGGGCTATGGGCGCCTCGGCGATGGTTCCGTCGGCGAAGTTGATGCCGTCCCAGGAGTCCTTCCACCCTTGGTTGATGAGCCCGTGCTCATTGGGCCGGAGGTACTCCACGAACCCATCACCGTCGCGGTCGCCGTAATGCTCGATCCACTCCAGGGCGCGGTCCGCATGGGGCAGCAACGATTCGATAATGTCCTCCGACAGCCCCCACCGGCTCAGTTCGCCCAGGAGCGCCGCGAAGAGCGGGGTGGCATCCGCCGTCCCGTAGTAGGCGGTGCCGCCCAAAGACCGGCCAGCCGTAATCCCAAACCGCACCTCATGCGGGATGCGGCCGGGTTCTTCCTCGGAGTCCGGGTCCACCTTGCTCCCTTGCAGGCCGGCCAGGGTCTGCAGGGTACCGGCCGCCAGGTTGGGGTCAACCATGAGGCTCATGTAGGAGGACAAGATGGAATCCCGTCCGAAGAGTGCCATGAACCACGGCGCGCCGGCCGCCACGGCTGCCCGTTCCGGGTGGTGCGGATCGAAAATCCGCAGCGAGCCCAGGTCGCTCTGACTCCGGTTCAGGGTGGCCTGCAGGCTGCTGTCCATAACGCTGACCCTGGGGACGTTCTGCTCCCAGTGGCGGTGCCTGCGGACCCCCTCCCTATGGTGCGGAAGCCCCTCTTCAGTGAAGGGATCCACGGGCGCCTGCCCGTTGATCAGTGGCACGACGATGACGCTGGTTGCCCACTTTCCGCGGGGCGGGACGGTGGCCCGGAAGCGGAGCCCGTCTGAACTGAGTGCTGCGCCGCGGGCACGGATGGCTGTTCCGCGCTGCTGCCCGTCGCGGGAGCTTTCGATGACAAGTTCGGCGCCGCGGACGGTGCGGACTGTTTCTGCCCTGGGGGCGTTCCGCCCGCCCTTGACGTCGAACAGGTCCGCCTGGTCCGCGTCCACCAGAAGCTCGATATCACAGTCCACCGGCTCGGCCGAGTAGTTCTGTAGCGTTATGTCATCCCGCAGGCCCGGGCCGATATGCCGGACCTGCCGGACCACAAGCGGGCTGTCGAACCGGCCGTCCGGCCATTTGGCCCGGCCCACAAACGTTGCCTCGAAGGGCTTGGGCCGCTGGGCCACCAGCGGCTCACGCAGGGAACCATTGATGCGAAGCACCCAGTGGGAAACGATGCGCGTGTCCTGGAAAAACGCGCCGTTGGTGCCGCCGTCGGAACTGATGTCCCCGCCCCCGGACGAAATGCAAAATGAGGACCCTTCAACCACCGTGACCGAACCCGATTCGGATGCGGCTGCCTCTGTATCGGCGTTCCATGCTGTCACAGAAGGGCTCCTTTACTGGGCGGAGATCATGCCGGGGATCGGTAAACCGTCCGCCCGTTAAGATTTTGGGGCACGCCACCGGTATCCGGAACCCCTTCGGGCTTTCTCCCTTCCAGCAGTTCGGTGTAAAGCTGCAGGTGCTCGTTCACCATCCGTTCCTCGCAGAACCGTTCCTCAGCAGCCCTGCGGCACGCCGTGCGGCTAAGGCTCCCCGCCAGCCCGACGAAGCCGGCGAGTTCCTCAAGCTCCCCAAGGTATCCGGTCCGTCCGTGCTCGACGATTTCAGGGGCGGAACCGGCGGGGGTACCGATCACGGGGGTGCCGGTGGCCAGGGCCTCGATCATGACCAGTCCAAAGGGCTCCGGCCACTGAATCGGGTTGAGGAACGCTACCGCTTCGCCCATCAACCGGTACTTACTGGCGTCGTCCATTTCCTCCACGACCTCGTCGTCAGGTCCCAGCATTGGTTGAACCACCTCGCGGAAAAAGCGGACCTCGTCCGGCTGGCGCATCTTGGCAGCTATCCGCAACGGCATGCCGGCCCGGTGGGCAATCAGAACAGCCTCCAGCAAACCCTTGTCCGGGCAGGCCCTCCCCACGAAGCACAGGTATCCTCCGCTGCCCGATCCCACCGGAACCGAAGAGACGACCATCCCATGATGGATCACCCGGGTGACCGGCACGTCCGGTGCGTGCGAACCCTGGTTGCGTGAGATGGCGATAACCGCCGCCTTCCGCGCAACGGCTTTGTAAATATCGGCCGCTTCAGCATCCAGCCGGCAGTGGATCGTTGTCACCAGGGGTACCCGCCCCGGCCGATGGAGGTACAAGGGACCGGCCAAGGTGTGGTCATGGATGATGTCTGTTTTTCCCAGGCCCTCGTACGCCCGCGCCACATGGCTCAGTTCGGAGAGCGACATGTTCAGCTCCTCCGGGACCGAGGGCCGCATAGCCGGAACCCTTGGCACAGGGCACGTACTGTCCGTGGGCGCCGCCAGAAGTACCTCGTGACCCGCGGCAGCGAAACCCCGTGCCAGGGTGTCCACCACCCTTTCAGTGCCCCCGTACGTTACGGGCGGAACCGGAATCCACGGTCCCGCTACCAGTCCAATCCGCATTCCTGGCCTCCAGGGAAACGACAGGCCGGGCTCCCCAGTAGTCGGGCAGTTCCATCCGCGGGACCTGGCCGGACCCGCGGTGTTGTGGACACAGCGAACACCCCGGGGCGTCCGGTGAACCCATATTCTGACTATTGCCCAGGATCACCCTGCGGACAAGACCCTGTGTGCGGTATCTAACAACTGTTTCCGGAATGGCGGCCCTGGGCCCACTGTTGGCGACAATATGAGGATTGAGATCTGGTCAGATGTTGCCTGCCCCTGGTGCTACATCGGCAAACGCCGCTTTGAGGCGGCCCTTGACACGTTCCCGCACAAGGAAGCGGTCAAAGTGGTCTGGCGCAGCTACCAGCTGGATCCCACCCTCCCCGAGCACTACGCCGGGACCGAACTGGACTACCTCAGCAGCCGCAAGGGCATGCCCCCGCAGCAGGTTGCGCAGATGTTTGACCACGTAACGCAGCAGGCCAAGGGTGAGGGCCTCCACTACCGGTTCGATTCGGTAGTTGTGGCTAACAGCTTCACCGCACACCGCCTGATCCATCTTGCGGCTGCCCACGGCAAACAGGACGAAGCCAAGGAGCGCCTGCTCAGCGACCACTTCGAACACGGCAAGGACATCGGCAGCCGGGAGTACCTGGCATCCGTGGCCCTGGACCTCGGCATCGACAAGGACGAGGTGGAGGAACTCTTCACCACGGACAAGTACGCCGAAGACGTCCGCTTCGATTTCGAGGAAGGCCGCGCCCTGGGCATCAGCGGAGTACCCTTCTTCGTCATTGACCGAAGATTCGGACTTTCCGGCGCCCAGCCCACCGAAACCTTCACCGCCGCGCTTATGCAGGCCTGGCAGGATGCCAATCCGCTGGTGCTGGTGAGCTCCAAGGACGGCGACGCCTGCGGCCCGGACGGCTGCTCCGTCTAGTAGGCAATCCGGCGGTTTGGTGACACTTCGCGGTAAAGTGTCTACATGCCAAGGATCTCAGCGGCCAGCAACGCCGAGCAGCGCGCGGAAACGCAACGCCGCATTCTCACCGCCTTCGGCGAGCTCCTTTTTTCCCACGGCCTTCCCGGGCTGACCATGACGGACGTGGCCCGACACGCAGGGGTGGGCCGGACCGCCGTCTACAACTACTACGCGGACATCGAAGAGCTCCTCATCTCCTACGCCCTCGAGGAGACCGAGAAGTTCCTCTCTGAGCTCCGCGAAGCACTCGGCCGCATGGAGAACCCGGTGGAACGGCTGGCACTCTACGTGCGCGCCCAGGTGGTGGACCTCAGCCGGCGCCACCTGCCGCCCGGACCGGCAATGGGAGCTGTGCTGTCGCCGTCGTCCTTCGCCAAACTCGCTGATCACGTGGGCGAGCTCAGCGTCCTCCTCCAGGGCATCCTGCGCGACGGGATGGAGCAGGGCTACCTGCCGGCGGCGGACATCGGCCAGCAGGCACAGCTGATCCTTGGCACGCTCTCCTCCAGCGCGGCCAGGGGCAGTGACGAGCCCGCGGAGCTGGAAGCCAGGGTGGCCAGGACGGTGCGCTTTATCCAGCTGGGCGCCGGCGCGAGGTTCGACGACGCCGGCCGCCCTGCCCGCCTGGCCCCGCTTCCCGCCGTGGCCAGCTGAACCTGCCACTTGTCGTCCCCCTCAGACCGGTCCAACAACCCGCTCTGATGGCGCAGCTGCCGCTGGTGGCGTCACGGCGTTGGCGCCGCTGACGGGACGACCGGCAACTTATCCTCATCCGCGATCCGTCGGCTTTCGCGGGGGCAGCTGAGGGTACCCGGCGTCTGGTCGACGAGCTCCGGCGGGGCCAGCGCAGCGTAGTCCTGGGCCAGGATCACGTCCACGCTGCCATCTGTCCTGCCGTCCTGAAAGTAATCCGAGCCCGGCAGGTTGCGCTGGACGCTGAACGCCGCTGACTGGCCGGCAGCCCCGGACACCACGGCGGCCACGCCCCGGTAGCTGGCCTCAACGTTGGACACCGCCCCCACAACGAACTTCCGGGCCAGGAACTCGTCCGCCACCGACCTTGCCAGGCCCGGCCTGCTCGTGGAGTTGTAGACGTTGAGGTTGATCTTGTCGTTGGGCGTGTAGTCGAAGGTTGCCGCAGGGCAGGTGGAAACAGTTTCCTCGGCGGGTTCGGCGGCGGGGATCGTCAGGCGCCCGTTGATGATGGCCAGCGCGGTCATAATCGCGGCAATGATCAGTCCGATGAGAACCACAAGTACCACCGCATGCAGCACACGGCGGCGCACCCGTGCCGTGTCGTCTGCGTCGCGGTCCGATTCGAGCGCGGCCCGCAATTCAGGGCCCGTGACGACGTGGTGGCCATGGAGGACGCTGGCGTCCTGCTGCTTCTTCCTAGCCATCTATGACCAGTACACGGGCATGGATCGCCGTCCGCTGGTGCAGGGCGGTCCGGACGGCGCGGTGCAGACCGTCCTCCAGGTAAAGGGTTCCCTGGTACTGCACCACGTGCGGAAAAAGGTCGCCGAAAAAGGTGGAATCCTCGGCCAGGAGCGCCTCCAGGTCCAAGGTGCGCTTGGTGGTCACCAGCTCGTCCAGCCTCACCGGGCGCGGGGGCAACGAAGCCCATTCCTTGGGAGTGTTGTAACCATGGTCAGGGTAAGGGCGGCCCTCGCCCACAGCTTTGAATATCACCATGCCACCCTAGGCATCCGGTGGTCCCAGCGAAAGTATCGAGCACGCCGTCGGGAAGGTTGTAGCCAAACAGTGACCAAGTGTCACATGCAGTAACCCTGTCAGGGGCTGCACCGTGACTTCGCAGTGCTGACATAACGGTGCTGCTGACAGAATGGAGCCATGACAGCATCCGAGTTCCTTGCCACCTCCACGTCAGGCGCACACCACCCGGCCGCTCCATCCCTCGCGCTGCTGCTGGACGTAGACGGGCCAATTGCAAGCCCCGTCACCCGGGATGTGAAACAGGACATCATCCACGATCTCGTGGCGCTGGCCTCCGCCGGCATCCCCGTCATTTTCAATACAGGCCGCTCGGATGCCTTCATCCGCGAGCAGGTCATGGAACCGATGATCGCTGCTGGCATCCCGGCCGGCACCATCATCCACGCCATCTGCGAAAAGGGCGCCGTCTGGTTCAGCTACACCTCCGCTGGCCCCGGCCCCATCCATGTGGACCGCGAACTGGCGGTG
>NZ_JBNHFF010000124.1:0-9811 GCF_059089965.1 Arthrobacter sp. SPT-J7 | reverse complement strand
CGAGCTGTCCTATGGGTTCGGTTACCCGACCTGCCGGCAGGTGGGTTACGCCGGCAGCTTCGAGGGCTATACCAGTCTCGGCGTGGGCGTCCGCGCCCGGCTGCCCTTCCGGGTCTTCACGCTGGACGGCCCGGGATCCGGTTCACGGCTGATTGTGGACGTGGCCCACTTCTGGTGACCAACTGAAAAGGTGCCGCACCCTGATGATCCGGGGTGCGGCACCTTTTTGTGGACGCTGCTGCTCAGGAGCTACTCCGGAACAACCAGGGCGGGAGTGTCCCGTTTGAGGGTCTCGCCGCGGAAGAATCCGGGACGCAGCCGGGACATCACCAGCATGAACACCGCGCCAAGGGCCAGGATGCCTACCCCAAGGACGAACACGAGCCCCACCCCGAACACTTCGGAACCACTGCCGAACTCGGGAGCCCAGCTGTCCACTGCGGTCTGCAGGAAGACCACGAACAGGCCTACGCCACCGAGTACCGGGCACAGGAACCGCAGCAGGAAGTTGCG
This sequence comes from Arthrobacter sp. SPT-J7, assembly GCF_059089965.1. Taxonomy (NCBI): domain Bacteria; kingdom Bacillati; phylum Actinomycetota; class Actinomycetes; order Micrococcales; family Micrococcaceae; genus Arthrobacter; species Arthrobacter sp. SPT-J7. The sequence goes on along the minus strand of NZ_JBNHFF010000124.1, from coordinate 9,298 downwards.
GAGGCTGCTGAACAGGCTGTTGCGGAAGTACCAGGCGCAGGCGATGGCGGTGAGCCCGTAGTAGAAGCAAATCATCAGGCCAAGCGCCAGAATGGTGTCGTTCAGGACGTTTTCGCTGACCACATGCATCACGGCGTAGAACCCCGCGGACAGGAAACCGGCGGCAACCGTGGCGTAGCCCGGCGTCGCAAAGCGCCTGCTCACGCGGCTGAACGGCTCCGGCAACGCCCCGTAGTGGGCCATAGCCAGCAGGCTGCGGGACGGCGACATAAACGTGGACTGCAGCGAGGCAGCGGAGCTGGAGAGCACCGCAAGGGACATCAGGATGGCGAAGGGGCCCATGATGGGGGAGGCCAGGGCCGTGAAGATGTTCTCGTGGTTGTCGGTGTTGTTCAGCCCGTTGCCGGTGTCCCCGACGCCGGCGAACATCATGGTGGCGATGCTTACCAGCAGGTAGATCGCCAGGACAATGAGGGCTGTGAGGGTGCCGGCGAGGCCCGCGGTCTTTTTCCCGTTGGCGGTTTCCTCGTTCACTGTGAGGCAGACGTCCCAGCCCCAGTACACAAAAATCGAGAGGGAGATGCCCGCGGCGATCTGGCCGAAGGTCTCGATCCTGGTGACGTCGAACCAGTCCCAGCTGAAGGCAATGGCGGTCTCGGACGTGGACCAGTTGGCGAAGGCCATTGCTACGAACAGGCCCAGTACCAGCAACTGGAACCCCACCAGGCCGTACTGCACGAGCTTGGTGGTGTGCAGGCCGCGGTAGCTCACCCACACGGCAAGGGCCACGAACACGAAGCAGGTCAGCACGTTCAGCGGCTTGCTGGCCGCCAGGTCAGCCAGCCCCGGCTGGCCTGTGAGCTGAGAGAGGAAGAGGTAGAAGAAGTCGACGGCCACGCCGGCCAGGTTGGACAACACGATGATATTTGCTGCGAGGAGCCCCCAGCCGCCCATCCACCCGACCCAGGGTCCAAAGGCTTTGGTCACCCACGTGAAGGTGGTCCCGCTGTCAGGGGAGTCGGCGTTGAGTTCCCGGTAGGCGAGCGAGACCAGGATCATGGGGATGAACCCGATGAGGAAGATGACCGGCAGCTGGAGTCCGGCCTCGTTGACGGTGGGGCCCAGGGCGCTGGTCAGCGTATAGGCCGGTGCGATGGTGGAGATGCCAAGAACGACGACGGCGAGAAGTCCCAGCTGCCCGCCCCTCAGGCCCTTGGCGGTAATTCCGTGGGCAGTACCGGGAGCATGCCCGCCTCCGGCGGGAGTGCCGGTGCGGATGGTTTCTGTCATGACACCACTTTCTGGGAGGCAGCAGGCTGCTGTTGGGTGATGCAATGGATACCCCCGCCGCGGGCAAACAGCTCACGTGCGTCAATGGCGACGATACGCCGCCCGGGGTAGGCCTCGGCCAGGATCTGCAGGGCCTTGTCGTCCTGGGGGTCGTTGAAGCTGCAGGCGATCACTCCGCCGTTGACCACCACGTGGTTGATGTAGCTGTAGTCCACGAAGCCTTCCTCATCCCGGAGTGTCTCGGGGGCCTGGACTTCGATGATGTTCCACTTCCGGCCGGCGGCGTCCGTGGTGCCGCGCAGGAAGTCGATGATTTCCCGGCAGACCTCGAAGTCCGGATGCTCGGGATTCTCCTGGGAATGGACCAGCAGCGTACCGGGCGAGGGGATAGCGGCGACTATGTCCACGTGGCCGCGGGTGCCGAAACGCTCGGAATCCCGGGTAAGGCCGCGGGGCAGCCACACCACATGGGTGGCGCCGATGGTGCGGGCCAGCTCCAGCTCGACGTCGGCCCGGCTGAGGCCGGGATTGCGCCCCGGATCCAGCTGGACTGTTTCCGTAACGAGAACCGTTCCCTGGCCGTCCACCTGGATGCCGCCGCCCTCGTTCACCAGCGCTGAGACGATGTGGCGTGCCCCTGACCGGCCAGCCACCTCGCCGGCGACCAGGGCATCTTTGTCCCACTGTGCCCAGTCCTGTCCGCCCCAGCCGTTGAACACCCAGTCCACCGCGCCAAGGTTTCCCTCGCCGTTCAAGACAAAAGTGGGGCCGATGTCGCGCATCCACGCATCATTCAACGGGGCTGCGAGTACCTCAATGTCAGGGGAGAGGTAGGCGGCGGCCGTTTCGACGTCGTCGGGATCCACCACCATGGTGACGGGCTGGAATTCGACGGCGGCGTTCGCCACTGCAGCCCAGGTGGACCTGGCTGCGTGGGCAGCCTCGGCCGACTCGCCAAGGGTGTAGCCGCCGGCGGGAAACGCCATCCAGAGCCGCTCCTGCGGGGCTGTTTCGGCAGGCATCCGCCACTGCGCGGCCTGCACCAGGGCACCTGCGTCCTGCTGCGCCACGGGGGCGGTCACGAGCACACCTCCGCGAACCCGCGCTCGCCGCCGATGGATTCGTTCGGGCGGACGGGCTCGGTGAGTCGCCCGTAGGTGTCCGGACGCCGCGTTGCCAGGAAGGGGAACAGGGTCAGCCAGTCCTTCCGCTGGTCCAGGTCCAGATCGGCCACGAGGACGGCGGACGCGTCGCGGGGTGCCTGGGCAAGGATCCGCCCGTAGGGGTCAGAGATGAAAGACGAACCGTAGAAGTTCAGGGTGCCTTCGCTGCCCCAGCGGTTGGGCGCGACCATAAACAGCCCATTGGCGATGCCGTTCCCTACAATCACCTGCTGCCAGAGCGGCTGGGTGTCGAAATCGGGGTGGTCCGGTTCGGAGCCGATGGCCGTGGGGTAGACCAGGATTTCGGCACCGCCCAGCGAGTACAACCGGGCCACTTCAGGAAACCATTCGTCCCAGCAGGTGGGCATGCCCAGGCGGGCGCCGCCGAGTTCGGCAGGGGCATGCACTTCGTAGGCGTCAGCCGTTGCCGGGCCTTGGCGGAAGAACTTGTCCTCGTAGTACCCGGCGGTGACGGGGATGTGGAGTTTGTGGGTCCGCGCCAGGAGTTCGCCCTCCGGGGAGACCAGGATGGCGGTGTTAAGGCCCAGGCCGTCGTCCTGTCCGTCAGGGTCTTCGGCCCGCTGGTACAGCGACGCGTGGACCGATATCCCGTGACGGCGGGCAGCCTCTGCGGCAAAGCGGAAGGTTGGCCCTGTTAGCAGGTCTTCGGCGATGTCCGAGGGCCGGGGACGGGTTGTCCCCTCTGCAGGGTCGTTGTGCGGCAGCGTGTCCGCCGGATAACGCGAAAGCGTCAGCTCCGGAAGGAAAACCACGGAGGCTCCCAATGCAGCGGCCCGGCTGATGCCCTCGTTGAGTTCGGCCTCGACAGCTGCACTGTCTGCTTGCCATCGGTGCTGGACCACGCCAACGCGCAGGGCCTTCCGGCTGGACGGCGATGTCCGGGCCAAGGAGGCGGGTACGTCGAGGCAGGAAATTTCAATCATGTTTGCTACTCCAGTGAGACGACGGTCACTAAATGAATGACGTTCATTTAGTATGCGGTTCCATCCGTCCGGACGCAAGGGGGAATATGAATCGCGTTCGTTTATGACGGGGAAAAGGAAATAGTAAGCTCACTGAGAAATTCCCCGGAGGTACCGCCCCCTGCCCGGCGCAGGGCTGGTAGCGTCGGGATTACTGGACCAATCGAGGAGGACGCATGAAAGCTTCACCGACACTGACCAACAACCTGCAGGCTGTGCTGACGGACCTGATCGAGCTGCACCTCCAGGGCAAGCAAGCCCACTGGAACATCGTGGGAACCAACTTCCGCGATCTGCACCTGCAGTTGGACGAGATCGTTGACGCCGCCCGCCAGTTTGCTGACGATACCGCCGAGCGGATGCGCGCGCTGCACGCCCTCCCGGACGGACGCAGCTCCACCGTGGCAGAATCAACCAGTCTCGCTCCGTTTCCTGAGGGCCTCATCAGCACCAAGGATGCCATCGAGCGGATTGTCGCAGCCCTGGAAGCCGCCGTGGGCACCATGCGGAAGGTCCATGACGAAGTAGACGAGGAAGACCCCACATCGGCCGACCTCCTGCACGAGTTCATCGCCAGGTTCGAGCAGCTCGCCTGGATGGTGAATGCCGAAACCATGAAGCCGACGGCAAGCGTCACAGCGCCCGACGCTTAGCAGCCAGCAACGCACCACGCACAGCCTTTCAGCGCCCGGCCCGGACACGAAGTCCGGAGCCGGGTGCTGTTTTTATGCCTGCCTGCGCGGGTCTCCCATGCGATCTGCGTCCCTACTGCGCCTTGGGCACCTTGCGGAGCACGACGGCGGCCAGGACTGCCGCCGTCGCCATCAGCACCAGCCCGATCGCGGCGGTGACATGCACGCCGGAGTCGAAGGCGGAGCCGGCGGCATGCCGGACGGCGTCGGCCAAGGGCGCCGGCAAGCCAGCCGCAAGTTCCATTGCCCCCGCCAGGGTTTCGCTGGCATGCGCAGTCCCCTGGCCGGCGGCGGCCTCGACCGCCGCGGCAGGAAGCTGCAGGTTCTGCTGGTAGGAGGCGGTCAGTATGGAGCCCAGGACGGCCGTCCCCAGCAGGGCGCCCACCTCATAGCCTGTCTCCGAGATCGCCGAGGCTGCCCCCGATTTTTCAGCCGGGACGCTGCCAAGGATGAGGTCATTGGAGATCGTTTCGGCCGTTCCCACGCCCAGGGCAAGGACCAGCAGGGCGGCGAGCAGCAGTGCCGGACCGTTGGCATGGTCGCCGAACGTCACCATGCTGTAGCCTGCGGCGCTCATGGCCAGACCGGTGCCCACCACGAAACCCGGCCGGACCTTTCGCACTACGGGCACCACCGCGAGGCCCGCCACAACGGTTGCCACCAGCGCCGGAATCATTGCCGTTCCCGCAGCTGAAGGGGACATGCCCTCAAGGAGCTGAAGGTGCTGGGCCAGGAAGAGAATGAAGCCGTTGAAGGAGAACAGGGCCAAGACGTTGGCCGTGATGGCCATGCTGAACACCCGGTTGCGGAACAGGGACATGTCCAGCAGCGGGTTCTTCAGCCGCTGCTGCCGCCGGACAAAGGTGGCACCCATTGCCAGGCCGAATGCCAGGGTGCCCAGGGCCAGCGGTCCGGCTCCTTCGGTGGCGAACTCCTTGATGCCGTAGACCACCGGAACCATGGTGAGCAGCGAGAGCGGGATGCTCGGCCCATCCACCCGCCCAGGTGTCGGGTCTTTGGACTCCGGGATGAATGCGGGTCCGAAGGCCAGCAGGGGCAGCATGATGGGCACGGCCACCAGCAGTACTGCTCCCCACCAGAACTGCTCAACGAGCCAGCCGCCAAAGATTGGGCCCAGGGCGGCGCCGCCGGAAAACCCGGCGGCCCAGATGGCAATGGCCAGCCGCCGACGGTTGGGATCCACAAAAATGTTGCGGATCAGGGACAGCGTGGAGGGCATCAGCATGGCGCCGAAGAAACCCAGGGCTGCGCGGCCGGCAATCAGCCAGCCGGCGCTGGGGGCGAAGGCTGTTACTGCTGATACGGCTGCAAAGCCAATGCTGCCGATGATGAGGAGCCGCCGGCGTCCAATCCGGTCGCCCAGGCTGCCCATGGCCACGAGCAATCCGGCCAGAGCCAGCGGATAGGCGTCCACAATCCACAGCAGCTCCACTCCCGAGGTGCCCAGCGCACTCGCGATCGCGGGCAGCGCGAAGGCCAGGGCGGTATTGTCCACGGCCACGAGGAGGACCGGGAACATCAGCAGCCCGAGCGCAAGCCAGTCGTGCCGCGTGCCCCTTGCCGGGTCTGCGGCGGTCGGGGGAGTGCGGGTACGTGCTTGCTGGGAGGAGGTGGACGTTGTCACGCGATAACTATACCGTCCAGACGGTATAGTTAAGAAATCAACTGCTGGAGATGCATGATGGGAAGCATGCCCCGAAAACCCGTAGCGCGAGATGCAGTACTCGATGCCTTTGAAGAGCTCCTGATCGATGTGGGCGAGAGGGCGGCGACGCTGGACGCCGTGGCGAAGCGGGCCGGCGTATCAAAGGGCGGCCTGCTGTACCACTTCCCCAACAAGGAAGCGCTGATCACCGCCACCCTGGAGCGGTTGGACCGGCTGGCAGGAGAAGACCTCGCCGCCATGGCGGCCGCCCCCGAGGGGGCCGCGGCCTACTTCATCCGGTCATCCCTCTGGTCTGATACCCCGATGGACCGTTCTTTTGTAGCTGTGACGCGACTCGCCGAGGTGGCCCACGAGGATGCCCGCCGCCGCTTCGCAGTCATCCAGCAGCAATGGCTGGACCTGATCGGCAAGGACGTGGGCGCGGTGATGGCAAAGGCCGTGCTTTATATGGGGGATGGGTTGTACTTCAACGCCATGTGGGAAAGCGGGCCGTCCGGAAACGCCGGCGACAGGCAGGCGGAGGTCGACGAACTCCTGGCCGCCGTAGAGAGGCTCAGAGGCTAGCCAGTATTTGCTCCTGAGCCCGCGGCGTAGGAGAATTACTCCATGTGTGGGCCGTTGCCGGCCGCCAGGAAAACCCAAATGAATAGCCTTTGATCTGCGGCGGGAGAGTTCTGCCAGAAGGTACAAGCAGGCGCCGTAGGAGCAATACCTCCCCAGGAATCTCACAGGCCCATGTACCGCCGCGGCGAGGCAACTCTGGAAAGTAGCAGGCTGTCCGCCTGGCATCCGGTTCCACGGATACTTGGACTGCTGTGCTCACCGACGGTGCAAGCGGGGCCAGCGGATGCAGGCAACGCGGAAACTCTCAGGTCCAATACAGAGCGGGGAGGAACCCGAATCGATGCGGCGTACCCTGATGCCGCCTTAGCTATGGAGTTCCCCGTGACTGTATCTCCGGCCCCCGCCTCTCCGGCTATTGCCGCCCCGGCTGCTGCCACCTTCGTTGACCGCCATATCGGTGCCCGCCGCGAGGCCGACGTCGACACCATGCTCAAGGCCGTGGGCTACGACACCGTGGACGCGCTGGTGGATACCGCCGTTCCCAAGGACATCCGCCAGGACTCCGCACTGGAGCTGACGGGCGCGCTGAGCGAGGTGGAGGCGCTCGCTGAACTGCGCGGGCTGGCCGCCAAGAACAAGACCGCCGTTCAGATGATCGGCCAGGGCTACTACGACACCATCACGCCGCCGGTGATCCGCCGCAATATCCTCGAGGGTCCGGCCTGGTACACCGCGTACACGCCCTACCAGCCCGAGATTTCCCAGGGCCGGCTCGAAGCGCTGCTCAACTTCCAGACCATGGTCCAGGACCTGGTGGGCCTGCCCATCGCCAACGCCTCCCTGCTGGATGAAGCCACGGCCGTGGCCGAGGCCGTGCTGATGATGCGCCGGGCGAATAAAAACAAAGACGTGCGCGACGGCAAGACGGTGCTGGACTCCGACTGCCTGCCGCAGACCATCGCCATCGTGAAGGGCCGTGCCGAGGCACTCGGCTTCGAGGTTGAGGTCGCGGACCTCTCAACGGGACTGCCCGACGGCGCCATCAACGGCGTCGTCCTGCAGCAGCCCGGGGCTTCCGGCCGGGTGTTTGACCACACCACTGTGATCGCCGACGCCAAGGAGCGCGGTGCCCTGGTAACCGTTGCGGCCGACCTGCTCGCCCTGACCCTCATCACGCCTCCCGGTGAGCAGGGCGCGGACATCGCCGTCGGCTCGGCGCAGCGCTTCGGTGTCCCGCTGTTTTACGGCGGCCCGCACGCCGCCTATATGGCAGTCCAGAAAGGCTTGGAACGCTCCATGCCCGGCAGGCTGGTGGGCGTCTCCAAAGACTCAGCAGGGACCCCGGCATACCGCCTTGCCCTGCAAACCCGCGAGCAGCACATCCGCCGCGAGAAGGCCACCTCCAACATCTGCACAGCGCAGGCCCTGCTGGCCATCGTGGCCTCGATGTACGCCGTCTACCACGGACCCGAGGGGCTGAAGGCGATTGCGCAGTCCGCCCACGCACATGCCAGGACCCTTGCCGCTTCGCTCAAGACCGCCGGCCTGGAGGTAGTGCACACCAGCTTCTTCGACACCGTCACGGTCTCCGTTCCCGGCAAGGCGGCGGGCATCATCGCCGCAGCAGAGGCCAAGGGCATCAACCTGCGCAGCATCGACGCGGACACGGTGGGCTTCTCCACTGATGAAACGACAACCCGGGAAATTGTCGACGGCGTCCTCGCCGCCTTTGGGGCAGGGCTGGTTGAGGTGACGGACGGGTTCGGCCTGGATGCCGCCGTCCAACGCTCCTCCGACTTCCTGCAGCACCCGGTGTTCAACACCTACCGTTCGGAAACACAGCTCCTCCGCTACATCCGCAAGCTCAGCGACCGGGACCTGGCGCTGGACCGCACTATGATTCCCCTCGGCTCCTGCACGATGAAGCTGAATGCCACGGCCGAGATGGAAGCCATCTCCTGGCCCGAGTTCGCCTCGATCCACCCGTTCGCCCCGGACTCGCAGACCGAAGGCTGGCGCGAACTGATCGCGGACCTGGAAGCGCAGCTCACCGAGATCACGGGCTACGACCAGGTGTCCATCCAGCCCAACGCCGGTTCCCAGGGCGAGCTCGCCGGTTTGCTGGCGATCCGCGGCTACCACCACTCACGCGGTGACCAGCAGCGCAACGTCTGCCTCATTCCCGCTTCGGCGCACGGCACCAACGCCGCTTCCGCTGTTCTTGCGGGTATGAAGGTGGTTGTGGTGGCTACCGCCGCTGACGGCACCATTGACCACGCGGACCTGTATGCCAAGATCGAGGCCAACAAGGACGCGCTGTCCTGCATCATGATCACCTACCCGTCCACGCACGGCGTGTATGACGCCGACGTGCGCGAAGTCTGCGACGCCATCCACGCCGCCGGCGGCCAGGTCTACATTGATGGCGCCAACCTTAACGCCCTCGTCGGTTTGGCACAGCCGGGCCAGTTCGGCGGTGACGTGTCCCACCTGAACCTGCACAAGACTTTTTGCATCCCGCACGGCGGCGGAGGGCCCGGCGTCGGACCTGTTGCTGCGAAGGCGCACCTGGCACCCTTTATGCCCGGCAACGCGGCCACGTGGACCGAAGGCAACGACGTCCCCATCTCTGCCTCCAAGTACGGTTCCGCGGGCGTGCTCCCCATTTCCTGGGCGTACGTGAAGCTGATGGGCGGCCAGGGCCTGACGGAGGCCACCAAATCCGCCTTGCTCGCTGCGAACTACATCGCTGCCCGCCTGAACGACTTCTTCCCGGTCCTGTACACCGGTGAAGGCGGGCTGGTAGCCCACGAGTGCATCCTGGACCTGCGCGAGCTCACCGCCAGGACCGGTGTCACTGCCGAGGATGTGGCCAAGCGCCTCATTGACTACGGGTTCCACGCCCCCACCCTGGCGTTC
>NZ_JBNHFF010000123.1:0-9813 GCF_059089965.1 Arthrobacter sp. SPT-J7 | reverse complement strand
AATGACGACGGCGGTGCCTCCCCCTGCGCCGGGGGCGCCGCAGTCGGGGGCTCCCCGCCCCCACATAGACTGGGTCCATGAACTCGGAGACTGTGGTGACCCTCCTGTGTGGCCTGGCAATTGTTGTAGGCGTGGCCGGCACCGTCATCCCCGTACTTCCCGGCAGCATCCTGATCGGAGCAAGCCTGCTGGCATGGGCCATCTGGGGCGGAGCGGGCACGGCGGGCTGGGTGGTCTTCGCCATTGCCATGGTGTTCGTGATGGCCGGTATGGCGGCAGGCGCCGTCCTCACGGGCAGGAAGCTCAAGGAACACGCCATACCCAGCAGGAGCATCGCCGCCGCACTGGTCACGGGCGTGGTGGGAATGTTCATCATTCCCGTGGTGGGACTTTTCGTTGGTTTCGCTGCCGGCCTCCTGCTCAGCGAGTTCCTCCGCACCCGGAATATCGGTACGGCGGCGACCTCCAGCTGGGCCGCCCTCAAAGCAACCGGGCTGGGCATGCTCGCCGAGTTCGGGCTGGCGTGCCTGGCCGCCAGCACCTGGGTGGTCGGCGTCTGGATCGCCGCCAACAGCTGAAGCGCTTGCGGGCCGGATGCGCCAGGGCGTACAACGGCACCATGACTGAGCGAACTTCGCCCCGTGGGCATGTGCAAGCCTGGATGGACAAGTACCAGGCCGCGTGGACCAGCAACAAGCCCGAGGACATCCGTGCACTCTTTACCGCGGATGCGCGGTACGAGACACGGCCCCATGACCCCCAGGCATGGCAGGGGCAGGATGGAATCGTCGACGGCTGGCTCGCCGCCCGCGATGAGCCGGGCGGCTGGACCTTCGCCTGGGAGCTGTTGGGTGTGGACGGTAACACCGCCTTCATCCAGGGCGTCACCACCTATTCGGGCGAACGCCCCACCTATGACAACCTCTGGGTCCTGCGCCTCGACCCGTCCGGCCGGGCTTCCGCTTTCACCGAGTGGTTTATGGAAAGGCCCTGAGCTAAAGGCCCAGTCCTCCCAGTTTGTCCCCGAGGCCCCCGGGAAGCTTCCCCAGCAGATCGGCGGGATTAATGCCCAGCTTGGACAGAAGTCCGGCATGCTGGTCGGTGTCCACCTGGTCCGGCAGCTCGGACTCGGCCTGGGCGGCCTTGTCGTTGTCTCCCTGGTTCCTCAGGAGTTCGAGGATCTGGGTCTTGTCGATTTGCATGGCGCTCTCCTTTGCTGATGACGGACTGCTAGGGGTGCCTACCACCCTCCCGGAAATCTTCCCTTGGAACAAGGGCAGGCGCGGCCGGCCGTGACCACAGAGGTACCTTCGGTGCCTGCCCCGGCTGCCGGAAGTCCCGGTTAGCATGGAAAGATGACCGCCGGGGATACTGCACCAATCTATTGGGACAGCCGGGACCTCACGCCCTTCGGCCAGCCCCAGCTGCGCACGCCTGTCCACGACCTCGCCGGGGGGGTGGGCGGCCTGCTGACCGGTGTGCTCGGCGGCCGCAACCCGGCGTTGCTTTCTGTGGACGGGGAGGTCCCGCGGCTGAAGCGGATGCTGCCCAAGCCGGCCAAGGCGGTGCATGAGGCGGTCTTCACGAGCCGCCAGCCCGAACAGCTGATCACGCTGGCGCGCGCCTATCCCGGATGGGCTGGCCTCTGCTACCTCATGTCCGGGCTGCTCGTCTACAAGCAGGGCGGCTACCTGCGCGCATCGGAGCTCCTCCAGCGCGGGCTGACCACCAGAAATGAAGACGAAGCCAACCGCTACTCGTCCACATACCTCACCAGGATCGTCACCCGCATTGAACTGGCCGAGCGTGTGGAGATCCCGGTCCTGTTCAGCGAGGAGTCCGTGTTCCTGGCACTGGCACACTCATTCCGGGAGACGGGGCGCACCGAAGCTGCGCTGGACGCCCTCTCCGGGCTGCCGCCGTCGCTCCCCATGGCCTTGGCGCGCTGCTCGCTGGCGTTGACCCTAGGCCGGAGCCGGACAGTGATCGACTGGACCGACGGCCTGCTCAACGCGGACGATCTCTCTGCCGCACTGTTGCTGGTGCGTGCCCGGGCCCTGCGGCGGGAGGGCCGGCTTGACGCGGCGAACCAGGCGCTCGCAGAGGTCCTGCGGCGGCGGAAGACGCACCTGACCCTGCGGAACGACGCCCTCACGGACCGGGCGCTGCTGCTCCTTGATTCCAGCCGAAGGTCACTCAATCCGAGGGACTGGGGAAGGCGGCACGAGGACCCGGTGCCGCAGCGGGAGATCGCAGCACCCGTTCCCATCCGCAAGGACGAGGAGATGCGCCGGATTTGGGAACAGGACTGGAAGAAGTTCAGCGACGAATAGTTCCCTGGCTACTTCCGGTGAGCCGAGCCGGGCCCCGGAAGACAGGGGCAGGAGCTGTTCGCCGAGTAGAACGGCGCCCAGCACCACCATGATTGCCGCGCTGGCCAAGGACATCGTCCGCGCAGCTCCCGGCCGGTTCTGCAGCAGGGTACGGGACAACAGGGCGACCGCGGTATACGCGAGCCCTGCGAGGAGCACAAAGGTCATGCCCAGCAGGCCGGACTGACCGTTGACCCTAGCTACCGGCGGCTGCGCGATCGGGAGCAGTCTGGCGTGATCCGAAGGCTATTTGAAGAACCTGAAGTCCAACGCGGGTCCGCCGGTCTAGCGGTCAGTTGTTGAGCAACCCGGTAGTGCGGTATGGGATGACCTCACGGAGGAACATGCTCGTGGAGGTCCGCACGATGCCCGGGCAAAGCCTGATTTCCTCTGAGACCCGGTAGAGGTCGTCCGGGCTGGTGGCGACCACGCGGATCAGCAGATCGGTATCCCCGGCAGGCGCGTGGCATTCAAGCACCTCGGGAATCTTGCGAAGCGCCGCAATGGCCTCGTTGAGGTGGCTCTGGTCCAGTTCGGCGCTTACGGAAGCGGCCACCCCGCGCCCCAGGGCGGCGGGAAGCACCCTGCTGCTGTTGGGGCGCAGGGCTCCGGACGCCGTCATCCGTTCCAGCCTGCTCTGCACCGTACCGCGGGCCAGGCCCAAGCGCTGCGCCAGCACCATGATGGGAACCCGGGGGTCATCATCCAGGCCCTGCAAAATGCGCTTGTCGGTGGCGTCCAGTTCCTGCAATGTGATCAATTCCTGTTGGTGCGGCCGGTTGCAACTAGTCAGACTGATCAACCGGCGCTTTGCTTGTTGTCCCAACTGTAGGGTGTCTGCTCAAATAGTGGCAACGAAGGCAAAAGCTACCGCTGCTTCCCTCAGGCTGACAGGCTGCCGGCACACCCACCGGAAACTGGACACCGCTTCCCGCAAGGAGGCCGCCGCTGATTGACACTTGTTCACACCACGGTCACTCTGCAAACACGGCAAGAGCCCCTGAGCCACCCGCACCGGATTCCCGATGTCGGTAGCTGAGGGGCTCTTGTATTGTCCCTGCACACCTTCCCGTCCCGCATAGGGTTGACCCATGACCTCCGCAGGCCGCTTTGCCCCCAGCCCCTCCGGCGACCTCCATGTAGGGAATCTTCGGACGGCGCTCCTTGCCTGGCTGTTCGCCCGCTCCACCGGCAGGAAGTTCCTGCTCCGTGTGGAGGACCTTGACCGCGCACGCGCCGGTGCTGAAGCGGAGCAATTGCGGGACCTGGAGGCTATCGGTGTGACGTGGGACGGCGACGTGGTGCGCCAGACTGCCCGCGGCACCCTCTATGCCGAGGCAATTTCCCGTTTGGAGGCTGCCGGACTGACCTACGAGTGCTTCTGCACCCGGCGGGAAATCCAAGAGGCCCCGTCTGCTCCACATGCGCCCCAGGGTGCCTATCCGGGGACCTGCCGGCGCCTCGATCCCGCTGAGCTGGAATTCAAGCGCGCCACCCGGCCCGCTGCGATTCGGCTGCGCGCCGGCGTCGCGCAGTTCACGGTCCGCGACCTGCTTCACGGGTCCTATGCCGGCTTGGTGGATGACTTTGTGCTGCGGCGTAACGATGGTGTGACGGCGTACAACCTCGCGGTGGTGGTGGACGATGCGGAGCAGGGTATCGACCAGGTGGTCCGTGGCGACGACCTGCTCCCGTCCACGCCCCGGCAGGCCTACCTTGCCTCGCTGCTGAGTATTCCTGTCCCGGAATATGCGCATGTTCCCCTGGTGGTGAATGCCGACGGCATCCGGCTGGCAAAGCGGGACGGCGCGGTGACGCTCCGGGACCTGGCGGATGCGGGAAGCCCCGCCCATGCAGTGCGGGACCGGCTGCTGGGGTCTTTGGGGCTGCCGGCAGGTCCACTTGAGAACGCGTTAGGGGCCTTTGACCCGTCCATCCTCCCGCTGGAGCCGTGGGTGTGGATCGGGATGGAGGCTGCGCGGCGCTGATTCCCCGGCTGTCCACAAAAAGCAGGTTTGATGCGTGGTCAGCTCTCGTTGACGACGCCGGGTCCGTATAGGGCAAGCAGTAGCTGCCCGGGACAGTTGGGGCCCGGTTGAGCCTCAGCAGCCGGTTCAGCCTACGCTTAGGACATGTCAGACCAGCATGCCGCGGAGCAAAGCCCGGCGCCCAAGTTCACGGTAGAGACAGCCAAGGTACTTGCCGAGGTGGCCCACAACCGGCAGAAGGACAAGCTGAAGCGCCCGTACCGGGAACACGTCCTCGCCGTCGGCGACGCCCTGGCCGACTTTGATGACGACATCCGGATAGCCGGGTACCTGCATGACGTCGCCGAAGACACTCCGATAACCCGCCAGGCGTTGCTGGACATGGGTGTGTCCGAGCGGGCTGTGGAAATCATCGAACGCGTCACCAACCGGCTGCACGAAAACCCGGACGACTACCAGGCCGGGATCCGCGAAATCGCCGAGGACCATGATGCGGCATTGGTCAAGATCGCCGACAACGCCCACAACTCACTGCCGGAGAGGGTCCAGGCGTTGGCGGAGAAATGGCCGGACAAGCCCCCTGTCACCAAGTACCGCGACGCCCGTCCGGTGCTGTACGCCGCCGTCGAGGTGGAGGAGGCCCGGAAGATCCTCGCCCGGGTAAATCCTTGGCTGCTGGAGGAGCTGGACAACCAGTTGGACGAGGAAGATACCACTGACTACGAAAACCTCTCCTACGGGGAGCCGGACGCCCTTGGTGAGACGGCCTCCGATGCTGGGACGGCCCGGGAGCAGTAGCCTCTGCCTCCACAATTTCTCAAGGTCCCCGTCCACCGGCCGGAGAGGCGCGGCGCTCATCGATCACGATCGGAACGGTGAGCGCCAGCCGCATAGTCACATAGCCGCCCACCATGACCGCGTTGGCTCCGTTTGATCCAGGCCCAGACCACGGCGAACATCGTCAAGGAGACAACCAGCAGGTCCGCCGAAATGTGCTTCCGCGACAAAGATTACCGCCCGGGGGGCCGGCTGCCGATACTGGGCCGGTGAGGAAGGCGGGTGCCTACACGCGGCCCAGGGCGCCGATGTCCTCCAGGAAGTCCTGGTGCACTTCCGCGCTGACGGTGGTGCGGGTGTCACCGATGGCGTACAGGTAATCCTGGGTGGAGGGGCCTTTCCGCATCGCCTCCCGGACGGAAAGCGTGCCGCCGGAGGCGAGTCCGCCGTCGCTGTCCGTGCCGTAAACAACGTTTTCCAGCGCCCGCTGGGAGGCGCTGCGGGCGGCGTACTCGATGTCCGCGGGGGAGAAGCCCTCCGTTTTTTCCACCAGCAGCTCCACGTCCACGTCATCCACCACCGGGGCGGGGATGAAACGCTGCCACATGGCCTCGCGGGCCTGCCGGTCCGGCAGCCCGATGGGGATGACGTAGTCAAAGCGGCCGTGGCGCAGGAAGGCGGAGTCGAGGGCGCGTATGAAGTTGGTGGCGCAGACCAGCAGCCGGCCGGGCTGTTCGCGGAAGGCCGGGATGATCTTGAGCAGTTCGTTGGTGACGCCCTGCAGCGGCGACGGCGGCTCCCCCGAGCGCTGGGAGGCGATCTCTTCCACCTCGTCAATGAACACCACGGCATGTTCCAGCTCTGCGATCTCCAGGAAGGTTTCGCGGAGGGCGCCGGCCAGGCCTTGCGGGTCGGCGGCCAGCCGGGAGGGGAACACCTCCACGAAGGGCCACTCCAGGCGGGAGGCGATAGCTTTGGCGAAAGTGGTTTTGCCGGTGCCGGGCGGGCCGAAGAGCACCACGGCGCGGGGCGGGATGACGCCGAATTCGTCGGCGAGGTCGGCCTCGGCCAGGGGAAGGACGAGCCGGCGTTCCAGCAGTTCCTTTTCCTTGCGCATGCCGGCCACGTTTTCCCACAGGTCCCGGGCCAGGACGCGGCCGCCGAGCTGGCCCAGTGCGCCGAGCTCCTGCCGCTGGACGGGGATGGTCCGCTCGAAGTAGCGCAGGTTCTTCTTCAGCGCGAAGCCGCGGCCCAGAAAGGCCTCCACCCGCGTTTCGGACTCCGGCATCAGCGCGGAGAGCTTGTTCAGTCCGTGCGGGGCCATCCGGTTTTCGACGGCGGCGAGCAGCGAGGTGCCGATGCCGCGGCCGCGGTATTCAGGAAGGGTGGCAAGGAAGACGATCCAGCCCTGGTCGTGGGCGGCGCGTCCGACGGCGGCACCGACCACCTGATCGCCCTGCACCGCCACCACGGCGTGGTCCTTCTCGCAGGACGCGAGGACTTCGGACAGCGCGTACACGGGCTCGACGTTGTGCGACTTGAGGGTTTCCCAAAGGTGCAGGATCCCGTCGAGGTCAGCTGAGTGGAAGTCCCTGATCCGCCAGTTGGTCATGCCGTCTCCCGGTTTGGTTCGTCGTTGAACTGCTCAGTTAGCGCTACCCTTACGGCCACAAGGCCAAGGGGCGCTCTGCTGAGCATAGGGGATCAGCTCCCCGCCGGGAGGTGCAGGGGCGTTGCGTTACGCGAGTAGCGGGCGGGCTTAGAGCTTCACGGCGGCTTTGCCCTTGGAGCCCTTCCACAAGTGATGAGGGCGGTGGCTCACGTCGGCGTGCACCACCAGGACGGGGCATGCAGCGTGTGAGACGCATACTGAACTCACAGACCCAAGGTGCATACCAATAAAGCCGCCGTGCCCGCGGCGGCCCACCACCAGCAGGGTGGCGTCAGCACCAAGTTCCACAAGTTTGGCCGGTGCCGGGCCCCGGACTGTCTCCTGACTTATGTCCACGGGGGCGTCGGGCCCGAACGCTTTGCCCAGTGCCTCGGCCAAGGTATGCGCTGCGGCTGCTTCGAAGGCGTCAAAGTCGGGCGGGACGTAGCCAGCGTAGATCTGCGGGAAATCCCAGCAGGCCACAGCGTGGATCCGCGCGTTAAGGGCGGGCGCGAGTCGGGCCGCCAGGCGCAGCGCCTGCACCGAGGAATCGGAGCCGTCCACGCCTACAACAATTTTTGGTTCCGGGTTGTCCATCACGGTTCTCCTTCAACGATGGAAACCAGCGACGGCGGCACTCCGGGCCCCGGAATCGGAACGGGTGTGCCGCCGTCGGGCTATGCTGCCTGATCAGACCTTGATGGGAACGGGGTGGACCTCGTCTGCGGGGTGACCCGCACGCTCATGGATACGCCGAACAGCATCTGCTGAGGGGGCCTCCGACAGGCAATAGACCAGACCCGATTCGGGGTCGGCCCAGGCAGATTTGAATTCAACGCTTTCGTCGCTTTGAATCGCGACATCGGCGTCATGGGCCGCTTGAAGGGCCTCCTTGGTGATTCCGTTCATGTTGCGGTGAACATCCATAAATTCCGGCATGAAACTGATGCTCCTTAACTGGATTCGCCGTTGAAACGGCGGGATGGGGCCGAGGATAGACCTGAGCATTGCGCGCGTCAAGAGGTTGCGCACGACGGCGGCATGCCGGTTTCGCTGGCAGGTAACAGGGGGTAGGCCCGGCCGTTGAGTGTCCCCTGCCCGAGGAGTAGCGTGACCCACATCACTCGCACCCGTTCAGGAGCAACCATGCCACATCTGGGATGCCGGCTTGCAGCCATGACGGCCGCGCTGGCGATGAGCGTGACCACTGGAGCATTAGTAAGCCCGGCCTCCGCCCATTTGAGGGAGGCTGACACCTTCGAAAAGACGCCCACGGCGGCGGGGTACGGCGGCGCCGTCAGCACGGTGGATCTGGACGCCTCTGCGGCGGCCATCAAAGTGCTCCGCAAGGGCGGCAACGCCGTTGACGCCGCTGTCGCCGCCGCAGCCACCCTCGGCGTGACAGAGCCCTACAGCGCCGGTGTCGGCGGTGGCGGCTACTTTGTCTTCTATGACGCGAAGAGGGGCAAGGTCAGTACCATTGACGGCCGCGAAACTGCCCCGGCGGCGATGCCGCGGGATGCTTTTGTTAAACCCGGGACCGCCGAGGCGTATCCGTTCACCAAGCAGGCAACCAGCGGGATTTCCGTCGGTGTTCCCGGGACGCCGGCAACGTGGGAGCGGGCACTGGAGCGGTGGGGAAACCTGAGCCTTGGCGAAGCCCTGCGGCCTGCTATTGAAGTGGCGGAAGAAGGGTTTGTGGTGGACGAAACGTTCCGCCAGCAGACAGATGAAAACGATGAGCGTTTCAGGCCGTTCGCCGCGACTGTGGAGCTGTTCCTGCCGGGAGGCCAGCTTCCTGTGGTCGGTTCCATCCTGAAGAACCCTGACCTGGCGGAGACATATCGTGTTCTGGGCCAGGAAGGAACCGACGCCTTCTATGAAGGCCCGATCGCAGAGGAGATCGTTTCCACCGTCCGGAACGCACCCACAAACCCGGATCCCAATACGCTGCCCGGACCTGCAGGCGTTATGACAACCGAAGACCTTGATGACTACAAGGTTTTGGACCAGGATCCCACCCATGTGAACTACCGCGGCTACGACGTCTACGGCATGGCGCCCTCCAGCAGCGGCGGCACCACTGTTGGCGAAGCCCTGAACATCCTTGGGGTGTTTGATCTCCCCGCTCTCGCCAACGACAAGCCAAAGGTCCTGCACCACTACCTTGAAGCAAGCGCACTGGCATTCGCGGACCGCGGAAAGTATGTCGGTGACCCGGCATTCGTAGACGTTCCCACCGAGGAGCTGCTGGACCCCGTCTTCGGCAAGGAACGGGCCTGCGAAATTGACCCGGCCAAGGCTGCCCCGAAGCCGGTCGCTGCTGGAGACGTGGGGTCCTACGATGGCACGTGCCCCGTTGAACCGGCGGCGGTTTCGGGCAATTCGGACACGGAGAACGTGAACACCACCAACCTGACCGTTTCCGACAAGTGGGGCAACGTGGTGGAGTACACGCTCACCATCGAGCAGACGGGCGGGTCCGGCATTGTGGTCCCGGGCCGGGGTTTTATTCTCAACAACGAGCTCACCGACTTCTCCCCGGTGTACAGCGAAACCGACCCGAACCGCATCGAGCCTGGCAAGCGACCCCGCTCGTCCATGTCCCCGACAATAGTTCTGAAGGACGGCGAGCCCTTTGTGGCACTAGGATCACCCGGTGGCGCAACCATCATCACCACGGTGCTGCAGACACTCATCAACCGGATCGATCTCGGCATGAGTACACCTGACGCACTTGCTGCGCCCCGCGCTTCGCAGCGCAACTCGGCAACCCCACAGGCGGAACCGGCATTCATTGCCGCCTATGGAGACCAGCTGACGCAGTACGGACACCCGGCGTTCAGCTCCGTTGCGGAACTCGGCGCAGCCACGGCCATCGAGTTCCTCCCTGACGGAAGGGCAGTGGCTGCGGCCGAACCGGTGAGGCGCGGCGGCGGGTCCGCGATGGTCGTCAAACCGTCACCCTAGCCCCACCGGAAGCTGAATAACGACGGCGGCACCCCAGGTTCTGGAATTTCAGAAC
>NZ_JBNHFF010000122.1:0-9852 GCF_059089965.1 Arthrobacter sp. SPT-J7 | reverse complement strand
GGCACCCAGGTGCCGGACCGTCGTCGTGTGCGCAACTTCGCCAGGGCAAGTCGCCTAGACCGGCTGGCTGTTGGGCGGCGGCAGGTCCGGGTTCATGTCCTCGAGTTTCGGGTCCTCGGCCGTCCATACCTGGATGATTGCCCAGATGACGGCGGCCAGCGGCACAGAGAGCACGGCACCTACGATGCCGGCCAGGATGGTTCCGGCTGTCAACGCCATGAGGATCACCAAGGCATGGAGCTGGAGGGACTTGCCCATAACGATGGGCTGCAGGAGGTCGCCTTCGAGCTGGTTGACGGCAATGACCACGGCCACCACTATCAGCGCAACAACCGGCCCGTTCGCAACCAGAGCCACCAGCGCAGCCAGGATTCCGGCAACAGTGGCGCCCACCAGGGGAACGAAGGCGCCGATAAAGACGATAAGTGCCAGGGGGAGGGCAAGCGGAACCTGCAGGATCAGCAGTGCGGCCCCAATGGCCACAGTGTCAACCAGTGCCACGATCGCCGTGCCGCGGACGTAGCCGCCCAGCACCTCAAGGGTACGTTTCCCCACCCGGCGCAGCTTGGCCTCACGTTCCCCGCTGAAGGGGCGGAGGAAGAAATTCCAGATCTTGGCGCCGTCCTTCAGGAAGAAGAACAGGATGATGATCACCAGGCCTGCGCCGGCAAGGAACTCGGTCACCACGGACAGTCCGGTGATTGCGCCGGAACGGACCTGGCTGCTGGTGGCAAACTGGACGATGCCCTCTCGGGCCTGGTCCAGTTGCTCCTGTTCGATGGGGACGGGGCCGGTGAGCAGGAACCGCTCCAGCTCGTCCAGGCCGGAAGCAGCCTGCTGAACCAGCTCACCCCACTGGTTGCGGACCGAGTAGTAGATGACCGTGGAAACGGTGCCCAACACGAGCAACAGCCCGATGAATGCGATTCCGGTTGCCAGCCCGCCCCGCATCCCACGGCGGCGAAGCATGTTCACGAACGGGCCGATGGCGGCCGCCAGGATGAGTGCGATCAGTATCGGTATCACCAGGAGCTTGATCTGCATCAGGGCATAAACCGACACCACGGCGACTGTCAGGATCAACAGGATCTGCGCGGAGCGTATGCCCACCCGACCAAGTCCGTCTGCCCACAATGCGCTGGGCGGCTTCGGTCCCTGTTTCCCCGCAGCCGGGGCCGCCGCCTGCCGCTGCAGGGCTGAACCGGCGGTAGCTGCCGGCTGAGGGGTGTCGCTGCCTGGCCCGTGGTCGGTCACGCGTGTTGCTCGCGCCATGGGGACTCCTTGTCTCGGCGGGTGCCCTGGCGCACTGTACACGGCAGGGATACTACCTTTCTCAGATAGTAAGCCTACTGACCGATTAGGGAAGGGTGAAACCCTGAAGCGCAAACGAACTAGGCCGCGAGCCACTCCGCGCAGGAGTTCAGGTTTGCGTTGACGGTGGCCACGGCCGCGTCCTCGTCCCGCAGCTCAATGGCTGCCAGCAGCAGATCGTGGCCCTCGTGCTGGAGCCCGTCGAGTCCCGGCCGGCGCAGCTGCTTGAGCAGATCCTCGTGGACCACGGCGCCGAAGCTGACGTACAGCTCGTGCAGCAGGGGATTGCCCGATGCCTGGGCCACCCGCTCGTGGAACCCCCAGTCCGACCGCGCCCAGGCCCCGTAGTCCTGCAAGTTCCAGGCTTCGTTCCGGTGGGTGAGAAGGGCGCGCAGGGCTGCGACGTCGTTGGCTGTCGCATTCCGTGCCGCCAGCCGGGCCGCCTGGGTGTCCAGGCCGAGCCGGACTTCCAGGATGTGGGCTTCGGTGTGGTCCTGGTACATGCGGCGGGCCGCACCGGAGATCTCGCTGGTTGCCCGGACGTACGTGCCATCACCGCGGCGGACTTCGAGCATGCCACTGTGGGCGAGCGCCTTGATCGCCTCGCGGAGTGTGCCCCGGGAAATGCCCAGGTCAGTCATCAACCCTGTTTCGGACGGGATGCGCTGGTGGAGGGGCCACTCGCCGGACTGGATCATGGTCCGCAGCTTCGCTGTGACTTCCTCCGCAAGCGGCGGGCGGCGTGAGGGGCTCAGTACCACGGCGGCCTACTTCCTCTTGGCGGCTGTGTGGCCGGGCGCGCCGCCAGCAGTGCCGCCGGGCGCAGTGCCGGAGACGCTTCGGGTCATTGCGCCTCCGGTGATCAGGTGCGCCACCACAATCTGCACCAGCGCCAGGGCCAACAGCAGGGCGAGGGGCAGGGTCCAGCCGCCGGTGGCGCTGTGCAGGAGCCCCATCCCGAAGGGTCCGGTGGTCGCAAGCAAGTAGCCGATGGACTGGGCCAGTGTGGACAAGGCCGTGGTTTCGGCCGTGCTCGCGCCGCTGCGGCTGATCATCACCATCACCAACGGGAAAATGCCCAGGCCGAAGCCCAGCAGGACCGCGGGAACGACGGCCAGGCCCACGGGCAGCACAAGGAGCAGGGCCAGGCCCACCGCCATGGTGGCACTGACGAGGTAGAAAGCCGGGCGCAGCATCCTGGGGCGGGAGCCGATGGCGATGAGCAGCATGCCCGCGGGAACGGACACCAGCTGCATCAGTCCGAACATCAGTCCGCTCCCGGAAGCGTCCATCCCCATGGTGGTGAGCATGTACGGGAACCAGCTCAGCAGTGCATAGGCCAAGAGTGCCTGAAGCGTGAAAATGGCAGTCAGCAGCAACCCTTTCCTGGTCCGCAGCAGCGGCCATGGGGACACGTGCCCCGCGGTCGAACGGGTGCTGTTCCGGTGCGCATGCAGCGCCACGGGAAGGAAGCCCAGGAACGCCGCCACGGCAGTGATGCCAATCGCGCCGACGGCCGCTGACGGCGACCCGAGGGCCTGCGCCAGGGGGACCACGGCGACGGCAGTCACGGTGGCCCCGGTCGTCATGGTCACCGTATAAACGGCGGTCATGAGTGACGTCCGGGAAGCGAAGTGCTCGCGGATGAAGGACGGCATGGCAACGTTGCAGACCGCCAGTCCGGACATCCCAAGCACACTGCCGGCCACCAGCATCCCGGTGGCGGGGACTCCGCGGAGCAGGAGTCCGCCGGCCAGCATGGCAAGGGACAAAAGGATCGCCTTCTCAACACCCAGTTTGCCCGTCAGCCAGGAGGTGGCGGCACCAGCCAGGGCGAAGCACAGGGTGGGGATGGACGGGATGAATGCAGCCACCAGCGGCCCGTAGCCCAGCACCGTCTGCAGGTCATGCAGCAGCGCCGACGCCCCTGTGATGCCCGCACGCAGATTAAGCCCGATCAGCACTAGCGCAATAACTCCGAATACGACGGCGGCACGCGGCCGGGTGAATGGGGCGCTTGGGGCCGATGCGGAGGCAGCCAGCGCCGGCATCGCAGCGTGCCCATAGGAGGGCGCCGTGACCACGGCGGAGGGTGCGGCAGTAGGAGCGGGGGGAGTGGCGGGCATCTTTCAAGGCTAAAGGTTAGACGTTTGATGTCTCCAGTTTTGTGGCCAAGCTCTCCCGGCCCGTCCTGCCCGGGCAATAGACTTCCACCGAGGGCACGGGCGCGCGCCACCCGGCCCGGATGCAGGACCAACGCGGAAGGACGGCTGTGAAGGCTTCCCAAGGAATCGAGATCGAAAAGAAGTACGACGTCGGCAACGACACCGAAGTGCCCGCGTTGGAACAACTGCCCGGCGTTGCCCGCGTCGGAGCGCCCCATACCGCTGTCCTGGAGGCCGTATATTTCGATACCGCCCGGCAAGCCCTCGCATCCCGCCGCATCACCCTGCGCCGCCGAACCGGGGGGATGGACGCCGGCTGGCACCTGAAGCTGCCTCCGGAAACCCAGGCTGGCTCCGGCGCGGAACCCCAGCAGCGCAGGGAGCTGCATGCACCGCTTGGCCAACCCGACGTCGTACCCGACACCCTCCTCGCCCATGTGCAGGCATACCTCCGCGGAACGGAAGTGGCCCCGGTGGTCCGGCTTGAAACTCGCCGCACCACCCACGCGCTCTATGGGGAGGACGGCGTACATCTGGCAGACCTGGCGGATGACCGCGTGGAGGCGAGGCGCCTGCACGGACCTGCGGGTGAACAGCCGCAGCGCTGGCGGGAGTGGGAACTGGAATTGGTCAACGGCGGACCGGACCTGTTCGGCCCCGCTGAGCAAGTCCTCACCGCCGCCGGCGCCCGTCCTGCC
The DNA here is from genome assembly GCF_059089965.1 of Arthrobacter sp. SPT-J7. NCBI lineage: Bacteria > Bacillati > Actinomycetota > Actinomycetes > Micrococcales > Micrococcaceae > Arthrobacter > Arthrobacter sp. SPT-J7. The sequence continues at coordinate 5,678 of NZ_JBNHFF010000122.1, read as the reverse complement.
GGCCACGCATCCAAGCTCGCGCGGGCACTCGGGAGCGTTGGACACGGGAGCCAGGAACAGGAGGAGGAACGCCCCTCCGCGCTCCTGGCCGGGAAGAAGGCCCCCGCCGCCGCCGTCGTCACCGTCTATTTAGTGGAGCAACTGGGCCAACTCTTCGCCGGGGATGCCGCCGTCAGGCTGGAGGAGCCCGAGGCGGTCCACGACATGAGGTCCGCAACCCGGCGGATCCGCTCGGTGCTGGCTGCCTACCGCAAGCTGTACCGAGCTGTCCCGGTGCGGCGCCTTCGGGACGAACTTGGTTGGCTGGGCCACCTGCTGGGCGAACCCAGAGACGCCGAAGTCCTGCTGGGCCGGCTGCGGGGCCACCTTGATGAGCTGCCGCCCGGCGAGGGAACGGACGCAGCAAGGGAGCAGGTGGAGCGCAAGGCCGGGACGGCGTTCGACGCCGGATACCGCCGGCTCCAGAAGGCGCTGCAGTCGGAACGCTACTTCCGGCTGCTGGATGACCTTGATGACTTCTGCCGCCAGCCGCCGGTGCTGTCGCAGGCAGTGGCCCCGGGGCGGACCATTGCCGCAAAGGTGGTGGAGAAATCCGCCCGCCGGCTGCGGCGCTCGCACAAGGCCGCGGCACACGCCAGGCGCGGAACTGCCCACGACATGGCTCTCCATCAGGTGCGCAAGGACGCCAAGCGGCTCCGCCATGTGGCCGAGTCTGCGGGCCTGGTACGCGGCAAACGCGCGCGGAAGGTGGCCAGGGCCGCCCACCGGCAGCAGCGGATCCTGGGCGACTTCCACGACGCCCTGATTGCGCGGAACATGCTGCAGTCACTTGAAGCAGGCCACCCGCTGCCGGAAGCAACGGCTGAGGCCCTGGCCGCGCTGCGGGTTCGCCAGGCGGAACTGATGGACGCGGCCGAGGCCAGGTACCGCAAAGCCCGCAAGAAGTCCCGCAGCCTGCTGAAGCCCAGGGTTATTTAGTCCCCACGCTCGGCCAGGGAACCCTGCGTGGCGTGGCCCGCCGGGGGCGATTACACCAAGCGGTGCAACGGCTACTTGCCCTGGCGTGCGGACAGCCGGGCCACCGCCAGCGCCAGCCACAGCTGAACGCGGTCGGTGGTGACGGCGGGGTCGTAGCCGGTCAGTTCAGTGATCTGCGCCAGCCGGTAGCGGACCGTGTTCCGGTGCAGGGTGAGTTCCTCGGCGACGGCGGCCACGGAGCCGTTGTTGTTGAGGTAGCTTTCCAGCGTGGTCATCAGTTCCGCGCCATGGGCTGCGTCGAACGTCCGGAGCGGATTCAGGGACTCGTGCGCCATATCGGCCAGCGGCACATCTTCACTCGCCAGCAGCAGTGACGTCAGGCTCAGCCGCTCCGGTTCGTTGACGGGAAGTCCATGGCTCGCGGCCTCCCGCGCCTCAAAGTAGCTCCAGCGCAGGCCGTTCGGCTTGGTGTACGCGCCGCCGATGCCGATGGTCGCGTGGATGCCCGCCTCAGCCAGGTGGTCACTCAGCTTCCGCGCCAGGGACGGCGCCGCGCTGCCGTCGTCGTTCATCACCAGCATTAGATCCTTGCCCACGACGGCGGCCACCGCCTTCTCCAGTTCCCGCGGTACCGAGGTGCTCACCAGCGCCTTGTGGTGGGCTGCGGAGACGGCCAGCAGGACAACATTCTTGCGGGTGCTGTTCACGCCGACCCCGGCCAGGCGGCGCTGGGCCTCACTGGTTTCCAGTGCGCCGTGGATCACATCCTCCAGCACCTGCCCGCAGAGGGCGCGCTCGGCCTGGCGCTGCTTGACCATATTGTTCAGTTCAACGCTGATCAGGTTCTGGGCATACCCGATGATGCCGGTGTCCTCGAAGGGCGTGCGGACCCACAGCGTGCACGCGTCGCGCCGGCCCGTGGGGATGGGGTACGAGGCCCAGGTGTCAGCCTGCGGCGTGTCCTTGCTGTTGTTGTACAGCTGGGCCGTGAACTGGGTGAGGGCAATATCGGCCCGGAGCATGCCGCCCAGGTGCTTCAACAGCTCAGCCAGGCCGCCGCCCGTCAGCAGTGCCCGGGCCAGCACCTGATGTCCTGCGATCAGCCGCTCCAGCTTGGCGTAGTGGTCCGCGGACTGGGCATCCGCCACCAGCTTGCCGATGGCGATGAACGGCGTATCGTACGGGACCTCCACCACGGGCAGGCCCCAGCGGTTGGCCTCTGCGAGCAGCGCCGGCGGCACGGCCTCGTGGGAAAGGCCCACCCCAAAACCGATACCCACTGCCCCTGCCCGCTGCACCTGGCGGACAAACCGCCGCTGCTCGGGTGCGGACTTCAGCCGCAGGCCGGTGGTGAGGATAAGCTCGCCGCCGTTGATGAACCGCTGCGGATCCTCCAGTTCGGTCACTGCCACCCAGTTGATGTCCTGGTGCCACGTAGTCTCGGCAACCCCTGCTTTGGACAGATTCAGGGATTTGACACCCAAGAGGGCTGCAAGGGAAATGGCCATGAACCAAGGATAAGCAGCTGCTAGTCAACCGCACTAAAAAGCAGCAGAAAGGGTGTGCAGGTGGCTATTCACGGCGAGGGGGTGCTGGCATAGGCTCAAGGCAGTCAGATCCATCCGCCTTGCCGCCGATGGCCCCCGAGAAAGAGGTTGCACACCGTGGTCCAAACCTTGCAGAACTTCATCAACGGGACGTTTGTTACGCCTGCCGGTACCGGCACGCTGGACATCGTCAATCCCACCAACGGTGACGTCGTGGCGCACGCGCCCATCTCCGTCCAGGAAGACGTTGATGCAGCCATGGCAGCCGCCAAGGAGGCCTTCAAGAGCTGGAAGCACGTCACGCCGGGCCAGCGGCAGCTGATGCTGCTCAAGCTCGCAGACGCCGTCGAGGCCAACAGCGACGAACTCGTGGAGGCGCAGCACCGCAACACCGGCCAGGTGCGTTCCCTGATCGCCTCGGAGGAAGTTGCCGCCGGCGCTGACCAGCTGCGTTTTTTCGCCGGAGCGGCGCGGATCCTTGAAGGCAAGTCCGCCGGTGAGTACTTCGAGGGCCACACCTCCTATGTCCGCCGCGAACCCATCGGCGTGGTGGCCCAGGTTGCTCCGTGGAACTACCCGTTCCTCATGGCCATCTGGAAAATCGGCCCCGCGCTCGCCGCCGGCAACTCCGTGGTCCTGAAGCCCTCGGACACCACCCCCGAGTCCACCCTGGTCCTGGCCCGCCTCGCCGGTGACATCCTGCCTGCCGGCGTCCTGAACGTTGTGCTCGGCACGGGCAAGACCGGCGCCATGATGGTGGACCACAAGGTCCCGGGACTCGTCTCGATCACCGGTTCCGTCCGCGCCGGCATCGCCGTTGCCTCCGGTGCTGCCAAGGGCCTCAAACGGGCGCACCTGGAGCTGGGCGGCAAGGCTCCGGCCATCGTCTTCAAGGACGCCGACATCAAAAAGAGTGCCGCGGCGATTGCCGAGTTCGCTTTTTTCAATGCCGGGCAGGACTGTACGGCCATCACCCGCGTGCTGGTGGAGGAATCCGTGCACGACGACGTGGTGGCAGCCATGGTGGAGCACACCAGGACTCTCCGCACGGGCTCCCAGAACGACGAAGACAACTACTTTGGCCCGCTGAACAACGTGAACCACTTCAACCAGGTCACCTCCGTGGTGGAGAGCCTGCCCGCGCACTGCCGCATCGAAACCGGCGGACACCGGGCGGGGGAGAAGGGCTTCTTCTTTGAGCCCACCATCATCACCGGCGCGAAGCAGTCGGACAACATCGTCCAGCAGGAAACGTTCGGCCCGGTCATCACCGTGCAGAAGTTCAATACGGAGCAGGAAGCCGTGGAGCTGGCCAACGATGTGGACTACGCCCTGGCCTCCAGTGTGTGGACATCCAACCACGGCACCGCCATGCGCCTGAGCCGCGACCTGGACTTCGGCGCCGTCTGGATCAACACCCACATTCTGCTCACGGCCGAGATGCCCCACGGCGGCTTCAAACAGTCCGGCTACGGCAAGGACCTCTCCATGTACGGCGTCGAGGACTACACGCGCATCAAGCACGTGATGTCTGCGCTCGACTCTTAATCCCCACCGGCCCCTTAACCTCGCTCCGCTTCGGCCAGGAACCTTGCCGGCGCGGGCCCACCCAGCAAGGAAAGAACCATCATGACAACCACCGCATCAGACATCACCTTCCGCCTGGAGCAGAAGCGGCGCGTCCAGGCCGACTTCCCGGGCCCCAAGTCCTTGGCCCTGGCGGAGCGGCGCAAGTCCGTAGTCGCCGCAGGTGTTGCGTCCGGCGTCCCGGTTTACGTTGCAGACGCCGATGGCGGCATCATCCACGACGTGGACGGCAACTCCTTCATCGACCTGGGTTCAGGCATTGCCGTGACCAGCGTCGGAGCCTCCGATCCCGCCGTTGTGGGCGCTGTCAAGGAAGCCGTGGAGCACTTCACGCACACCTGTTTCATGGTCACGCCGTACGAAGGCTACGTGGCCGTCGCCGAGCAGCTGAACCGCCTCACCCCGGGCGACCACGAGAAGCGCACCGTCCTGTTCAACTCCGGTGCCGAGGCAGTGGAGAACGCCATCAAGGTGGCCCGCCTGGCCACCGGGCGTGACGCGGTCGTGGCTTTCGACCATGCCTACCACGGCCGCACCAACCTCACTATGGCGCTGACCGCCAAGGCCATGCCGTACAAGACGAACTTCGGCCCGTTTGCGCCCGAGGTCTACCGCATGCCCATGAGCTACCCGTACCGCGAGGAAAACCCGGAGATTACCGGTGCCGAGGCCGCCAAGCGCGCAATCACCATGATCGAGAAGCAGATCGGCGGAGACCAGGTCGCCGCGATCATTATCGAGCCCATCCAGGGCGAGGGCGGCTTCATCGTCCCCGCCGAGGGCTTCCTCCCCGCACTGGCTGACTGGGCAAAGGAGAAGGGCGTCGTCTTCATCGCCGACGAAGTCCAGTCCGGGTTCTGCCGCACCGGTGAATGGTTCGCCGTGAACCATGAAGGCGTCATCCCGGACATCCTGACCCTGGCCAAGGGAATCGCCGGCGGCATGCCGCTGTCCGCCATCACCGGCCGGGCAGACCTGCTCGACGCCGTCCACCCCGGCGGCCTGGGCGGCACCTACGGAGGCAACCCTGTAGCCTGCGCTGCCGCGCTGGCCTCCATCGGCTCCATGGAGGAATACGACCTCGCCGGCCGCGCCCGCCACATTGAAGCCGTAGCTACCACCCGGCTGCGTGAACTGCAGACCGAGCTGGCCGGCTCCAACTCTGCCGTGATCGGCGACGTCCGCGGCCGCGGCGCCATGCTGGCGATCGAACTGGTCCAGGCCGGCTCCAAGGAACCGAACCCGGAACTCACCAAAGCTGTTGCCGCCGCCTGCCTCGAGGAAGGCGTCATCATCCTCACCTGCGGCACCTACGGCAACGTCATCCGGCTCCTGCCGCCGCTCGTCATCACCGACGAACTGCTAAACGACGGACTGGATGTCCTGGCCGCGGCCATCAAGGCCAACGCATAACGGAGCAACAAACGTTTCAGCAATCAAGAAAAGGCAATACCCCGGCAAGCCGGGGTATTGCCTTTTCTGTTGTCCTTCAGGGTGCTTGATTGGGCAGCTACCCATCCCCCTAATCTGGTTAGCGACGCTACCTAATGACACCGCTCGGGTCAT
>NZ_JBNHFF010000121.1:0-9915 GCF_059089965.1 Arthrobacter sp. SPT-J7 | reverse complement strand
GGGTGTCCTTTCAGGGTTTCGACGACGGCGGCAATCCCGTCGTGGCGTCCGACGCGGAGGTTGTCGCGCTGGGCGACGTCGTGGGTCAGGACGATCTTCGAGTTCTGGCCGATACGGCTCATGACGGTCAGCAGGACGTTCTTTTCAAGTGACTGGGCCTCGTCAACGATCACGAAGGCGTCGTGGAGGGAGCGTCCGCGGATGTGGGTGAGTGGCATAACCTCGAGCATCCCGCGGTCCATGACCTCCTCCACCACTTCCTGGCTGACCAGCGCACCGAGGGTGTCGAAGACCGCCTGCGCCCAAGGGTTCATCTTCTCGGACTCGGAGCCGGGGAGATAGCCCAGTTCCTGGCCGCCCACGGCGTAAAGGGGCCGGAAAACGATCACCTTGCGGTGCTCGCGGCGTTCGAGGACCGCTTCCAGGCCGGCGCACAAAGCCAAGGCTGACTTGCCGGTTCCTGCCCGGCCGCCGATGGAGACGATGCCGACGGCGGGGTCCATAAGCATGTCGATGGCGAGCCGCTGTTCCGCGGACCGTCCGTGGAGGCCGAAGACATCCCTGTCGCCCTTCACCAGGCGGACCTGCTTATCGGCACCAACGCGGCCAAGCGCGGAGCCGCGGTTGGACAGCAGGACCAGGCCGGTGTTAACGGGCAGTTCCGCTGCCGCCGGGATAAACACGGGTTCGTGGCCGTACAGCGTGGAAATCTCCTGATCCCCGGCCTCCACTTCGGCCACGCCCGTCCAGCCGGAGTCCTTCACCAGCTCGTTGCGGTATTCGTCCGCGGTGAGTCCCATGGCCGACGCTTTAACCCGCATGGGCAGGTCCTTGGACACCACGGTGACGTCCCGGCCTTCGTTCGCGAGGTTCTTTGCCACCGCGAGGATGCGGGAGTCGTTGTCGCCGCTGCGGAACCCCAGCGGCAGCACTTCAGCGGAGATGTGGTTCAGTTCCACCATAAGCGTGCCGCCGTCGTCGCCGATCGGGATTGGCTGGCTCAGGCCACCGTGTTTGACGCGCAGATCATCAAGGAGCCGGAGCGCCTTACGCGCAAAGTAGCCAAGTTCGGGGTCGTGACGCTTGGCTTCAAGCTCGGTGATGACCACCACCGGCACGATCACCTCATGTTCCGCAAAGCGCAGCAGCGCGCGGGGGTCGGACAGCAGGACGGAGGTGTCGATCACGAAGGTGTGGATGTTGGCTTCCCTTCCGGAAACAGCAAAACCGGCCGCAGCATCTTTCGCTGCGCCGGTTCCTGACGTGGCTCGCGTGGCGCGAGAGGTAGCTTTCCGGCCCTGGTCGAACAGAACCCCGGGCAGTTGTTCAGAAGTAGCCACATCGACTCCAGCCCCGGGCGCATGCCCGGATTTGTTAGTGGTGAGGCGGCTCGGCCAGGAGGCCGGGTCCGGCCTCCCATACAACCGGTGCGATGTCTCGCTCCATGTACTGGCCTCCCCGATCAGCCGGCGGTTTGCCTGCTGATGGATATAACGTAAATCCATCGGAAGTAATTTCCGCAACCATTACGCGGTGATTCCTGTTGCAGCCCCGTGAACTGTCGGTGAACCCGGAATGTCAGGTGCCGAAGCGGCGTTGCCTGCCTGCGTAATCGCGGAGGGCACGCAGGAAGTCCACTTTGCGGAATGCAGGCCACAGCGCTTCGCAGAAGTAGAACTCGCTGTAGGCGCTCTGCCACATAAGGAACCCGGAGAGCCGCTGTTCACCGGATGTACGGATCACCAGGTCCGGATCCGGCTGGCCCCGTGTGTAGAGGAACCGGGAGATATCGTCCACGCAGAGGTTGTCGGCGAGCTTGTCGATGTCCGCTCCTTTGGCGACGGCGTCGTGCAGCAGCTCCCGCACCGCGTCAACGATTTCCCGGCGTCCACCGTACCCGACGGCCACGTTGACATGGATCTTTTCCCGGACCGGCGTGCGTGCGGTGAGCTTGTTGAGCCGCTCCGCAAGATAGTCCGGCAGCAGCTCGGGAGCACCCATGGCGTGTACCGAGATATTGGCGTCCTCGTCCAGCCGGTCCAGGGTGTTGGCAATGATTCCCATCAGAAGATCCAGCTCTTCACTGGACCTGTTCATGTTGTCCGTGGACAACATGTACAGCGTGACAACCTTGATCCCGAGTTCCTGGCACCAGCCAAGGAATTCATGAATCTTGTCTGCGCCGGCCTGGTGGCCCTGGCTGGTGGGCGCGTTGAACTGTTTCGCCCAGCGCCGGTTGCCGTCCACCATCACCCCGATATGCCGCGGGATGCGGTCGCGCGCAAGGTCCTTGAGCAGCCGGCGCTCGTAAAAGCCGTAGAGGAACCCGGGCAACTCCACGCGGTCTCTCACCTGACTTCCTTGCTGTACGTACGGCTTGCACATCCTAGGCTACCGTCCGTCACGGACGGGGGCCGCCCGCCTGGCCACCATGGCGGCCGGCGCCACGTTACCCAGCAGTAACTTACCGGTCCGTAAGTTATTCTGGAGCCATGAACAGCGACACCCCGGACGGTCCCCGGACGCCGCAGCCCAAGGATATTCCAGGCGAGGGAGCAAGCGTGGAATCGGACGCCGGCACATCCCCCATGGACGACGCTGCCGTACGCCTGGCCGAGCTCCTGATGATAAAGCCGAAGTGGCGCGGCTGGATCCACACCGTCACTGCTCCACTGGCACTTGCGGCGGGAATTGTGCTCGTCCTCCTGGCCCCTACCGTTGACCGCAAGATCACGTCAGCCATCTACGCGGCAACTGGCGTGCTGCTGTTTGGTGTCAGCGCCGTATACCACCGGGGTAACTGGTCCCCGCGGGTGAAGATAACGCTCAAGCGGCTGGATCATACGAACATCATGTTGGTCATCGCCGGCAGTTACACCCCGCTCGCCTGGACCCTGCTGGAGCGGCCACAGGCCGTCCTGCTGCTGTGGGTGATCTGGTCCGGCGCGATCCTGGGCGTGCTGTTCCGGTTGCTCTGGACCCAGGCACCCCGCTGGCTGTACGTTCCGATCTACATCGCCCTCGGCTGCGGCGCGCTGTTCTACCTACCAGAGTTTTTCCAGGCCAGCGCCCCCGCCGCCGTCCTCATCTGCGTGGGCGGGGTGCTGTACATCACCGGCGCAGTCTTCTATGCCCTTAAAAAGCCCAACTTCAGCTACCACCACTTTGGCTTCCATGAACTCTTCCATGCTTTGACCGTGGTGGCTTTCGCTGCGCATTTCACAGCCATAGCCCTGGCAGTACTCAGCTAGCGCTGCAGGGGTTGTCCTGGCTACCTGCCATACGGCGTCGAGGGACGGGCAAGGACCGGAGCCCGGAAGACTCTAGTGCCGGCGGCTTCCCGGATCGGCGTCCGCACCGCCGTCGGCCGGGCCCTGGTAGGAATCGCCTGCCGGTGAACCTGCGGCAGGACCGGCCACGCCGGAATCCGCTTCTGCGGCCTCCTCCGCTTCAATATCCGCGGCAGCGGCCGCGGCAATACGCTCCTCCTCCACCTGCGCCCGGTAACGGACCCGGCGGATGCGGCGCACCATGTCAACGATCAGCAGGGCCGTGGCTACCACGAAGAAAGCCGTCATGATGAAACCCAGGAGGCCCGGCGTCACCTGGTCCTCTGAGATCCCCTCCCGAAGGGAGGGCGTGGGCAGGGGCGAGGGGGTGGTAGCCAGGCTGAGGAGCAGACGTTGCACGTTGAATACCTTCTATGGAACGGGTGTCAGCAGGCAGCAGATTAGGCGGCCCGGGTCCGGGCACATCTTCTACGCGGCATAGAAATGCCTGCCGCTACTATCTTAGCCCCGCGAACAGGTCCTTCTCGGGGAGCTCGGACGGCACCCGCGACCGGATCAGTGAGTAATCTTCCCAGGGCCACGCCCGGCGCTGCATTTCCGGGGATACGGCAAAGAAGAACCCCAGCGGATCGACCTGCGTGCGGTGCGCCCGCAGGGCGTCGTCGCGCACCTCGAAAAAGTCTCCGCAGTCCACCTGGGTGGTGGTGGGGTGCGGGGCCGGCGGCGGGGTGTGGCCTTCGGCGTCGGACTCCAGCCATGCCGCGAGCCGCTCAGCGTAGGGGGACTGAAGGCCCGCTTCCTCGAGGGCGAAGTGCAAGGCACGGAAACGTTCAGGGCTGAAGGCCCTGTCGTAGTACAGCTTGCCCGGTTCCCAAGGCTCGCCGGCGTCAGGATAACGCGCCGCGTCGCCGGCGGCGTCAAAAGCCTCAACGGCAACCCGGTGCGCCATGATGTGGTCCGGGTGGGGATATCCACCGTTCTCGTCATAACTGAGGATGACGTGGGGCTTGAACGAGCGGACCAGTCGCACCAGCGGGGCGGCCGCGTGGTGCAGTGGCAAGGTGGCGAAGGACCCGGCCGGCAGGGGCGGAAGCGGATCACCTTCAGGGAGGCCCGAATCGACAAAGCCCAGCCACCGATGCTTGATGCCCAGGATCCGGGCGGCCCGCTTCATCTCCAGGCGCCGGGCACCCGCCATGTCCCGTTTGGGATGTGGCTCGCCTTCCACTGCGGGGTTCTGGATATCCCCGCGTGAGCCGTCCGTGCAGGTGGCCACCATGACCTCCACCCCCGACGCTGCGTACATGGCCATCGTGGCCGCGCCCTTGCTGGACTCGTCGTCGGGGTGGGCGTGGACGGCGAGCAGCCGGAGCGGTGCGTGGGAGTTACTGGACGCTGTCATCGAAGGACGGCTCCTTATTCTACTTTGCGGCTTGTGGCTGCAGAACGATTGCTGAACGGGCGGGGACTATAGGGCCTGCTGTGCCGCCGGCCGGGAAAGCTCCGCCGGAAGGGGCACTAAACTGGTCTGGTGACTTCCCCGGACCAGCCGGCCCATTCCGAGCCCGCGAACACTAGCCTAGCCAATCGTTATGGTGCTAAAAAGCGCCGGCTCTCCCCTGCCGCCAAGCGCACGATCGGTGGCGCGGCGCTGGCCGCCGGGATCGGTTTTATGGCCTGGGTTTCCACGTCGAATTCCCTCACCGACGTAAGCTTCAAGGACATCGGCTATGTAACCACGGACGCCACGCTGGCCGAGGTGGACTTCCAGGTGACCCGGGAACCCGGAACCTCTGTGCAGTGCGCCGTGAAGGCTTTGGATTCGAAATACGCCGTGGTGGGGTGGAAAGTCGTGGACATTCCTCCTTCTGAGGCAGACGGAACAGCCGACGGCGGGCGAACGGTTTCGCAGCGCATCCCGGTCAGGACCGAGTCTCAGTCCGTATCCGGCGTGGTGGACAGCTGCTGGATTCCCGGCGACTCCGGAAAGAAGATGTGATACGCGCCGCTTCCTTGTTGGGTTTAATCCACAGGGTTGACTACAATAGAGCAATACCTTTACCCCGCTGAGCTGGTTACTGTTCCACAAGTGGCCACCGTGGCGGGGTCTTTTGCATGTAGGACCATTAGAGGAGAAGTCCGTGTCTACCACCAACAGCGCAGCTGCAGCCTGGCTTACCCAGGAAGCTTTTGACCGCCTGAAGGCAGAGCTGGACCACCTTTCCGGCGCTGGCCGGGCAGAGATCGTCCAGAAAATCGAATCAGCCCGGCAAGAGGGTGACCTCAAGGAAAACGGCGGCTACCATGCAGCCAAGGAGGAGCAGGGCAAGATTGAGGCCCGCATCCGCCAGCTGACGGCCCTGCTTCGGGATGCCCACGTGGGCGAGTCTCCGGCAGACGACGGAATCGTGGAGCCCGGCATGATCGTGGTTGCCAGGATTGCCGGTGACGAAGAAACCTTCCTGCTCGGTTCCCGCGAAATCGCAGGCGATTCCGATCTTGACGTATTCAGCGAGAAGTCTCCGCTGGGTGCCGCCATCCTGGGACACAAGGAAGGCGACACGTTGAGCTACACGGCGCCCAACGGCAAGGACATCAAAGTGGAGATCCTTTCCGCCAAGCCCTACGCGGCGTAGTCCCAAACGCACCAGGAGCGCCGGCAGTCCCCTCAGGGGCGGCCGGCGCTTCGCCTTTAATGTGGCATGTTCCGGGCGCAGGTCAGGACCTGATGCCCTTTATACCTTTGCGGGGCCGCAGGAGCAGCGCGGCCACCACTCCCCCGGCCGCGCCGCCGAGATGGGCCTGCCAGGAGACGAAGCCGGAGACCAGCGGGAGGACGCCCAGCAGGATGCTGCCGTAGCCCATGAACAGCACAACTGCCAGGAGGATCTGCCGCCAACTCCGGTTGAAAAAGCCCCGGACCAGCAGGAAAGAGAACAGCCCGAAGACCAGGCCGGAGGCTCCCACCGTGATCCCGCCGTTTCCGATCAGCCAGACAGTCAGCCCGGAGCCGAGCCAGCTGAAGGCCAGTGCCGTCAGGAAAACCCGGAGTCCGGACAGAAAGACCAGGAAGCCGAAAATTATCAGCGGCAGGCTGTTGGACAACAAGTGGTTCAGGTTGGCATGCAGGAGCGGGAAGGTGAAGATGTCCAGCAGCCCGTCGGCGCTTCTGGGCCGCAGCCCGAACGTCCTGTTCAGCGAGCGCAGCATCAGCGCGTTGAACAGTTCAATAGCGAACAGGAGTGCCACAAAGCCGCCAAGCACCAGCAGTCCGCCCTTTGCGCGGGCGGCGATGGTACGCCGCTCCCCGAAGCCTCTGTTACCCATCAGTCCGGCCATGATTTGTCCTAGTGCACCACGATGGGCTGGAATCCTTCGGCGCGGAGCGCGCTGAGGACCTGCTCGCAGTGTTCGTGGCCTTTGGTTTCGAGGTTAACGGTAATGGAGACGTCGCCCATGCTGATCGATCCGCCTACCCGGGTGTGGTCCAGGCCGGTGACGTTGGCATCGTTCTCAGCGATGATGCGGGCGATGGTGGCAAGCGAGCCCGGCCGGTCGTCCAGCATCATACGGACGGTCATGTAACGCCCTGCAGCGGAGAGGCCACGCTGGATGACTTTGAGCATCAGCATGGGGTCGATGTTGCCGCCCGAGAGGACCACGGCCGTGGTTCCGGGGTTCTCGATCTTGCCGTCCATGAGAGCGGCCACTCCGACAGCGCCGGCAGGCTCCACCACCATCTTCGCCCGCTCCAGCAGGAAAATCAGTGCACGCGCGAGCGAGTCTTCGCTGACCGTTACGACGTCGTCCACCAGTTCACGGATGATACTGAAGGGAAGCTGCCCCGGGCGCCCAACGGCGATGCCGTCGGCCATAGTGGACACCTTCTTCAACGGGACGAGTGCATCGGCAGCGAGTGACGGCGGGTACGCAGCCGCGTTTTCGGCCTGCACGCCGATGATGCGGATCTCCCGGCCCAATTCCCTGGCCCGGGCCTTGATGGCCACGGCAACACCCGCCAGGAGCCCACCGCCGCCTACGCCCATGAGCACGGTGTCAACGTTCGGTACCTGCTCCAGGATTTCGAGTCCCAGCGTGCCCTGGCCGGCAACGACGTCCACGTTGTCGAACGGGTGGACGAAGACCGTCCCGGTTTCGTTGCTGTACCGCTGGGCTTCGGCGAGCGCCTCGTCGACATTGTGTCCGTGCAGGATGACTTCGGCCCCGTGGCTGCGGGTGGCAGCGAGTTTCGGCAGTGCCACGCCCAGCGGCATGTAGATCCGGGCTTTGATGCTGAGGCTCTTGGCGGCTACGGCGACGCCCTGGGCGTGGTTGCCTGCGGATGCGGCCACTACGCCGCGCTTTTTTTCTTCCGGGGACAGCCGCGCCATCCGCACGTAGGCGCCGCGGACCTTGAATGATCCCGCCCGCTGAAGATTCTCGCACTTGAAGTAGACGTCACCGCCGACCAGCGCCCCCAGTGCCCGGGATGATTCCACCGGGGTCCGCGCAATAATCCCGTCGAGCAGCTTCTGCGCCTCCAGGACATCGTCCAGCGTGACGGGAAGGGTTTCAAGGATGTTCACGGACTAATCTCCTCTGGATTTCGGCCCCGGCGCCGCGCCGTTCGAACGGGCGTCAGGTTGTTCTGGGTCGGTGCTGGCTGCGTCGTCCACGCCGCCTTTGAGGGCGTCCGGCGGGTCAACACGCGTAATGGTGCTGTCCGGGCCGGCGCCGGCAGCCACCGGGCCTGCAGGTGATGCCAACACCTGTTCATGTTCCCACGTTCTGGCGGCAATGTAGCGAACGGCCGAGTTTGCGACGGCGAGGATAGGCACCGAGAACAGCGCCCCGGGAATCCCGGCCAGGTAGGAACCTGCCGCTACCGAGAGGATCACTGCCACCGGATGCAGGGCTACCGCCTTGCCCATCACGAGTGGCTGAAGGATGTGGCTCTCCAACTGCTGGACCAGCAGCACGATGCCGAGCATGATCAGGGCATTGATGGGGCCGTTGGCTACCAGCGCGAGCAGTACTGCAATGGCACCTGTCACCAGGGCCCCGACGATCGGGATAAACGAACCGATAAACACCAGCACACTCAGGGGCAGCGCCAGCGGGACGCCGATAATCGCCGCACCCAGGCCGATGCCCACTGCATCCACAAATGCCACAAACATCTGGATGCGGGCATAGCTGACCATCGAAGCCCAGCCCTTACGCCCGGCACCGAACGTCGCCGCCCGTGCCTTCCGTGGCAGCAGCTGGACGAGGAACGCCCAGATCCGGTCGCCCTCGAGCAGGAAAAAGATGAGGACGAAGAGCGCAAGGACCAGTCCCGCGGCGAAATGCCCTGCGCTGCTGCCGAATGACAGCGCACCGCTGAGGATATTGCTGGTGTTGTCCTGCAGCGCCGTGCTGGCCTCCTGCAGGTACTGATCGATCTGGTCGGCCGTCAGGTGGAGGGGCCCCTCGGACAACCAGTTCTGGATCTGCCGGATGCCGGTCAGCGCTTCGGACCAGAGTTCCCCGAAACCGGCGACGAGTTGCCTGCCCACCAGCGCCAGCGATCCCCCGATCAGGCCCAGGAAGCCCACCACCGTGATGGCCACAGCCGCCCCGCCCGGGATCCTGCGCCGTTTCAGCCAGCCCACCACCGGGTTCAGGAGGCCGGCCAGGAGAGCGGCGACCATCACCGGGATGATGAGGAAACTGATTCCGCGCAGCAGCCACACCAGAGCGCCGCCCACAAGGAGGATGAGTCCCAGGCGCCAAGCCCAGGATGCGGCGATGCGCACTCCGTAGGGAATGTCCTTGTCCAGTTCACGGTCGGTCAGAACGCGCAGTGGTGGAGTTCCGTTGGCCGGTGCAGGGTACGGTTGCCGTGCAGGAAGTTGAGGGTCGGGCGGTACGGGATCCTCGGCTGGCGTCATAGCCTAATAATTCCCCAGCCACGGCCTAATGGGAAACTGCTACCCAGCGGCACCGGAACGGTAGTCGATCCCCCACGACATGGTGAAGGATTCGCCCGGCTGCACCCACCGGAGGCCGTCACCGGAGTTGAAGGCGTTGGCCGGACCGGTCATGGGTTCAACTGCCACCGCGCGGCTCCGGCCCGGGTACTGCGTACTGACGTAGACATGGACGTACCGGCATGATTCATCCTGCCAAAGGCTCACCTGCCGGCCGTCCGGAGCCGCCAGCACGTGGCGCGCCTTGCCCCCTTCAAACTGCAGGCCGGTCAGGGCGACGTCCACGTTCAGCGGGGCAACATGCAACCCTGCCCGGAAGTCGGTGTCGCCGTGGACGGGCGCGCTGCTGCGCGG
This sequence comes from Arthrobacter sp. SPT-J7, assembly GCF_059089965.1. Classification (NCBI taxonomy): domain Bacteria; kingdom Bacillati; phylum Actinomycetota; class Actinomycetes; order Micrococcales; family Micrococcaceae; genus Arthrobacter; species Arthrobacter sp. SPT-J7. The sequence continues at coordinate 299 of NZ_JBNHFF010000121.1, read as the reverse complement.
AATGAGGCGTTCGTCAGCCAGCAATTGGGTATCAGCGGACACGGTCAACACGAGTTCCTCAACCGGGATGTCCCCCAACCGCAGATACGGATGGGCCCCGAGGACGAACGGCGCGGCCTTCCTGGAATGGTTGGCAAACGTCTGGCGGACCTCAAGGCCAAGATCTTCAGTGAGGAGGTACTGCACCCGGTGGCGCGCCAGGAAGGGGTATCCATGCTGGGGAAAAATAGTTGCCTCGAGCGTGACTGAATGTTCCGACTCGTCAACAAGCGCGTAGGAGGAGTTGCGCAGGAGCCCGT
>NZ_JBNHFF010000120.1:0-9977 GCF_059089965.1 Arthrobacter sp. SPT-J7 | reverse complement strand
ATGTCACGGGCAACCAGGCCCATGTTGTCCTGAATGTTTCGGGCATGCCGGCCACGTTCATGGACGCCCCGTACCCGCACGTCCAGCACATCCACGGCGGAGCGCAGGGCGTCTGCCCTGACCCTTCCGCCGATAAGGACGGCGACCAGGTCATCTCCACTACCGAAGGCGCCCCGTCCTACGGCGGCATCGTCACCACCCTGTCCACCAGCGGTGACACCAGCCCGGCAGCAGGCCTTGACCTCAAGGTCGCCGGCCAGGGTGCCGCCTACACCATTGACCGCACGTTCGAACTGAACGCCGAGACCAAAGCCGCCCTGGAAGCCGGGACCGCCGTGGTTGTTGTCCACGGCCTTGACCCCGCAACCCTCAGCGCAGCCGGCCAGGCAGCCAAGAGCGACCTTGTCCCCGAACTTCCGCTTGCCGCCACCTCCCCCGCCCTGTGCGGGACCTTGACCGCGGGCCAGATGAAGATGCCCGCAGGCGGCGCTGATACCGGCATCGCCACCGACACCGGCACCGACACCGGAGCCCTCGCCATCGGTTCCGGCCTGGCCCTGGTCGCCCTCGCCGGCGGCGCCTACGTCGTCCGCCGCCGCACCTCCGCAGCAGCCTAAGCACCAGCTGACCGGATCACTACAGTGACAAACATGAACTCCGGCCGCCGTGGGGGTCTAGGGGCCTCCACTGCGGCCGGGCTTCTGCTGGCCTTGGCCTTGGGCGGTTGCGGTGCCGGCAGCACCGGAACGCCCGACGCCGGCTCGGCACCTTCTGCGACGGCCGCCCCTTCGGTGGCGGCCACTACAGTACTGCCCGGCTCGGCCGTGCCGGCGCCGTCCGAGGCCCGCTCCGCTGCCGCCACTCCTGCTGTTGCCGGACCTGCGGTCCTGTCCCCGTCCGAACCGGTCTCGCTGGAAATCCCGGCTATCGGTGTTCGGACCGGACTCCTTAGCCTCGGATTACGGAAGAACGGCTCGCTCGAGGTACCCCAGGACGACGGTGACGGTGCCCCTGCCAGCTGGTACAACGGCTCGCCCACCCCTGGAGAACGCGGACCATCCGTGATGCTGGGCCACGTGAACTCGCCCAGCGGCCGTGGCGGTATCTTCGCGGACCTCCGCAAGCTTGTTCCGGGAATGGAGATTGCCGTTTCCCGCGCTGACGGCAGCACAGCCGTGTTCACGGTTGACCGCGGGGCGCTCTATAGCAAAAACGAATTCCCGACTCTAGAGGTCTATGGAAACACCCCAGGATCCGAGCTTCGCCTCATAACCTGCGACGGCTACGATCCCGCCACCGGCCTCTTTGATGACAACTACGTGATCTACGCAAAACTCAAAGCCTGACAGACGGCCGCGGATCCCTGGGGAGCGCGGCCAGGACGGAAGAGCCATGAAGAACCGCACCCCCCTGCTGGCCTCGCTGGCACTGTCGTCCCTGCTGCTCTCCGGGTGCGCAGCAGCGGCGGGGTCCATGGGAGCGGTGCCCGCACCGCCGTCGGGTGCTGCTTCCCCTGCCGCTTCGCCATCAGCGGCGCACAGCGGCGGGCATCACGACGGCGGCACCGCCTCCTCTCCCCGCCCCTCCGCGGAGGGGCCAAGCGAGGCCGCGAAGATGGTGTGCGGGGACCAGCCGATGGACAGGCTCACGTCGATCCTCGATCTGAAGCAGGCCCCCCGCACCGTGAACAGCTGGGCCGACAGCACGTTCACCTGCACCTACCACCTGGACGAAGGGGACCTGGTCATCTCCGTCAAGGAAGCCAAAGACCAGGCCACGGCACTGACTTACTTCGATGCGATGCAGGCACTGGCAGCGGATGCAAAGCCCATCGAAGGCCTCGCGAACCTCGGGTTCCCGGCTTATGAGACCGGGGACGGGTCCGCGGTGTTCCAAAAGGACAGCTTCGTGCTCCAGGTGGACGCCTCGGACCTGCCCGAAACCATGGGACCGGACGCCATCACGCGGAACGCCTTGGCCTACCAACTCTCCACCACCATCCTCGCCTGCTGGGTGGAACACCACTAGAACATTCCACGCGAAAACCCCTGGCCAGCAACTGCCCCCTGTCTGCTCGCTGGGTTAGCTGGCACGGCGGCGGGCGGCCGGTTTCCTGCCGTCCTGCTGGATTGCCCGCACGGCGTCGGGGAGATAGCCGCGTGTCTCCTCCGAGTTGGCCAGTTGCACCAGTTCGGCGGCCACCACCACCAGCTTTACGTTGCGGTGGCTGCTGGTGCTGACCAGTGTCTGGAAGGCATCCTCCGAACCCATTCCCAGCTGGCCCATCAGAATGCCCCTGGCCTGGTCTATGACACTGCGGGTGGACGTGGCGCCGGCAACCGCTTCCCGGGCTGTCCGCTCCGTTTCACGCTGGAGCGTAGAGGTCAGGTCCACCATCACCCCTTCAATGGAGGTAACTTCCCCCTCCGCGTTCATCATCCCATCGCCGGATGTCAGTACCCGCCTGGTCCGTCCCCGGGCGTCGATGATCCGGTGGTACATGCAGAAATAACCGCCGGTCCGGCAGACCTGCGCCACGATCTCCTTGCACCGCCGCCTGTCCTCTGGATGCTTATGCGAGTACAGCAGCTCCAACGTGGGGACCACATCGCCGCGCTCATAACCGTGCAGTTCGAACATCCCGTCAGACCACTCAAGCTTCCAGCCGTCCAGCTCCGCGTGGAACGTGCCCGCCACGCATTGGTTGTCGCCCAAAGCGCTCGAGTACGTGTAGGGGCCGCTGAGTTCAGCCACAGCCACCTCCGGTCTTCCTTTCCGCCCGCCCACCAGGACGTCCTGGCGTCGTTGCCAGTTCATTTAAGTATGTCGGGAAAGTTGCACCGGCGACAGAGCAGGCAGCCCCTCTGCGGCTGAACCCACATTTGGTGGGAGACCCACAACTCTTGACACCCATACCCCCAGGGGGTATATTTCAGGTGTTGTCAGTGAAGTGGTATGTCCCGGCCGGTGCCCCGCACCGCCTCTTACAGCCGTTCAACCCCAGCACCCATCGACCTTCATCAAGGAATGGAACTAACTGACATGCTCCACATCGAGAACCGCACTGAACTCCCCCCGGCATCCACTGCCGGCGGCAGCTGCTGCCATCCCGCCGGCCATGCAGCCGAGGCGCCCACCGCCGTCGAACTCCGCGACGCCGGCACCCCCACCCCCACGCCCTCCCGCCTTTCGCACTGATCCGGGCGATCCCCTCTTAGCTTTCGCGCCGGTCGAACCCCGGCAAGCACTGCCTCCAAGGAGGAACAATGCAGGACCATCAGCACCACACGCAGCATCACGACGACGAGGGCCGGCCCAGCGGCACAGTCACCGAAGCGGAGGCTGCTGCGGCTCCGGCCCGCCACGAACGCCTCGGCACCGGCACAGCCGCCCACAACGCCCATCATGACGATGAGCATGCCGTCCACACCCATGGACAGCACGCCGGCCACAGCACGGCCATGTTCAAGAACAGGTTCTGGCTCACGCTGGCACTGTCCGTTCCCGTGGTCTACTTCAGTCCGATGGTGGGCCACATCCTGGGTTACATGGCCCCGATGTTTCCGGGCTCAACCTGGATCCCTCCCGTCCTCGGCACAGTGATCTTCCTCTACGGCGGCCAGCCCTTCCTGAAAGGCGGCCTGCAGGAGCTGAAGGACCGCCGGCCCGGCATGATGCTCCTGATCGCCATGGCCATCTCCGTTGCCTTCGTGGCATCCTGGGTTACCAGCCTTGGCCTTGGCGGTTTCGACCTTGACTTCTGGTGGGAACTGGCGCTGCTGGTGGCCATCATGCTGCTCGGGCACTGGATCGAAATGCGGGCGCTCGGATCGGCGCAGGGTGCCCTTGATGCCCTTGCCGCGCTGCTCCCCGATGAGGCGGAGCGCATCACGGAAAGCGGAACGGAAACGGTGCCCGTCTCCGAACTCCGGCCCGCCGACCTTGTCCTGGTGCGCTCGGGCGCCCGGATGCCGGCCGATGGAACGGTGGTTGACGGGCAGGCCGAGTTCGACGAATCAATGATCACCGGCGAGTCCAAAACGGTACTTCGGAGTGTTGGAGATGCCGTGGTGGCAGGAACAGTCGCCACGGACAACAGCGTGCGTGTCCGGGTGGATGCGGTCGGCGACGATACAGCACTTGCCGGGATCCAGCGGCTGGTGGCCGAAGCGCAGGCGTCCTCGTCCCGGGCCCAGGCACTGGCTGACCGCGCGGCAGCCTTCCTGTTCTACTTTGCGGCGGGCGCCGGGGTTATCACTTTCATCGTGTGGACCCTTCTGGGCAGCATCCCCGAGGCCGTGACCCGCACCGTCACTGTTCTGGTCATCGCCTGCCCGCATGCTTTGGGCCTGGCCATTCCCCTGGTCATCGCAATTTCCACCGAGCAGGCTGCCCGCGCCGGCGTCCTGATCAAAAACCGGATGGCGCTGGAGCGGATGCGCACCATCGACGTGGTCCTCTTCGACAAGACCGGGACCCTCACCACCGGCGAGCCTGAGCTGAAGGACGTGGCGACGGCATCCGGAGTAGACACTGACGGTCTGCTGGCCCTGGCCGCGGCCGTCGAGTCCGACAGTGAGCACCCCGTGGCCCGGGCCATCGTCCGCGCAGCCCGGGAGCGGGGCCTTCCGCTTCCTGCCGCTGCCGGCTTCAGCTCGCTGACTGGCCGTGGCGTCCGTGCTTCCGTGGACGGCCGCACCGTGCACGTAGGCGGGCCGGCGCTCCTGCGCGAGCTTGGCGCCGTCGTACCTCCTGCCCTGGCCAGCACGACGCACGGGTGGATGGACCGCGGCGCGGCCGTCCTGCATGTGGTCGACGACGGCCGGGTTCTCGGGGCGGTCAGCCTCGAGGACGCTGTGCGGGCAGAGTCGCGCCAAGCGGTAGCTGCCCTGCAGCAGCGCGGTGTCAGGGTGGGCATGATCACCGGTGACGCCCGGCAGGTGGCTGAGTCCGTGGCTGCCGACCTGAACATTGACGAGGTGTTCGCCGAGGTTCTGCCTGCGGACAAGGACAAGAAGGTGGCCGAGCTGCAGGCCCGCGGCCTGAAGGTGGCGATGGTGGGCGACGGCGTCAACGACTCCCCGGCGCTGGCCCGGGCAGAGGTGGGCATCGCCATTGGTGGGGGTACGGACGTGGCCATGGAATCGGCAGGGGTGGTGCTGGCCGGAAACGACCCGCGCGCGGTGCTGTCGATGGTGGACTTGTCGCGGGCAAGCTACCGCAAGATGTGGCAGAACCTGGTGTGGGCCACCGGCTACAACATCCTGTCCGTGCCGTTGGCCGCAGGCGTGCTGGCCTTCGCCGGGGTGGTGCTGTCCCCAGCCGCCGGCGCCGTGCTGATGTCGGTGTCCACTATCGTGGTGGCCTTGAACGCCCAGCTGCTGCGGCGGGTGCGCCTCAACCCGTCAGAGGTAGGTTGAAAACCAAACCCTTCCTCACTCAACGCAGCCAAAACCCAAACCCTCCACCAGTTCCACCAGAAGGACCATTGCAATGAAGATCAGCACGTTCGCCGTCGCCGCAGCCCTCGCCGCCTCGCTTGGCCTTGCCGGCTGCGCCGCCGGCACCGGGACCTCCGGCGGCAGCAGCACCCACGGCGCGGATCACGGCAACCCGAGCGCCATGTCCAGCATGACGCCGGAGGCCAACGCCGAACATAACCAGGCGGACATCATGTTCGCCCGGATGATGATCCCGCACCACGCTCAGGCTGTGGAGATGAGCGACATCATCCTGGTAAAGCCGGACCTGCCCGGGGAAGTCTCCGCGCTGGCCACCAGGATCAAGGATGCCCAGGCTCCGGAAATCGAGGCCATGAACGGGTGGCTCAAGCGGTGGAACGTCTCCCCTGCACTGTCGGACCACTCCGGGCACGGAATGTCCGGCATGGTGGACGACGAAGGAATCGGCAAACTCAGGGCGGCTGAGGGCACCGAGGCCGCCAGGCTCTTTATGGAGCAGATGACGGGGCACCACGAAGGCGCGGTGGAGATGGCCCAGCAGGAGATCGGTGCGGGCAAGTATCCCGAGGCCGTCCAACTGGCCCGGGACATTGTCAGGGCCCAGGAGGCGGAAATCACCGAGATGAGGCAACTCCTGGCCGGGCTCTAGCCGCCTTAGCTCAGGCGCCGCTCCTTTTCACGTGTTCGGGAAGGATTCCGACCCCCACCAATCGTGCGGTGAGGCGGCGCAGCAGTGGTGAGGCTGCCCCGAGAAACACGACGAGCCAGCGTGGTGCAACGCGGCTTCCGGCGGCTGCCCTGAAAAGTACCTTGTGTCCGTTGCGCTGAAGCAGCTGCATGACCTTGACTGGCCGCTCCCGACGCCGCTGCACCGCCGCTAGCTTCTCCACCGGCGCCTTTCCGGTTCCGAGGTCCGCGGTGATGGCATTGGACAGTGCGACAGCGTCCTGGATGGCGAAGTTCACTCCGACGCCGAACATTGGGGACATCGCGTGGGCAGCGTCACCAATCGCGATGAATCCGGGGCGGTACCAGCGCCGGAGCCGGTTGATTTGGACGGAGAGGAGCTTGATCTGGTCCCAGTTTGTAAGGGTTGCGACGACGGGGCTCAGGACGGGAGCGGCCCCACTGATGCGCTTTTGAAGGGCATCAAGCCCTGACCTTCGAAGCTCGTCGAAACCACCCTTTTTAATGACCATTCCAGACTGGTATCTGTCACCTCGGTCAATGGTGAGGACCATGCCTTGCGCCGATATGTATCCGAGGGTTGCAGGCGGAGGGTCCGGCGGCTTGGGCAGGTTGAACCAAAGTACATCAATAGGCACGCCGAAATCCTCGGGTGCCATCCCGGCGGCAGCGCGCAGTACCGAAGCCCGTCCGTCAGCGGCGACAGTGAGCGTCGCCCGGATTTCAAGCGCACCCTCGGGGGTATTGGCCCGCACCCCATGCACCTGATCGTGCTCGAGGATGAGGCCGCTGACCTCGCTGAACATACGCAGTTCGAAGTTGGGGAACGCCGTCGCCTCGCCGGCCAGGAAGTTCAGGAAGTCCCACTGCGGGGCAAAGACGAGGAAGTTGTCCGGCGCGGGGAGGGTGCCGAAGTCCACCAAAGTGAGGCGCTGGCCGTCCAACACGGCGTCCATGGTGGATAACCGGGTCAGTGGCAGCTCCAGGAATTTCTCGCGCAGCCCGAGTTCCCCGAGCAGGGTCACAGTGGAAGGATGCACCGTGTCGCCGCGAAAGTCGCGCAGGAAATCCCCGTGTTTCTCTAGCACTGTCACGCGCAGGCCACTGCGGGCCAGCAGGTAACCGAGCACCATCCCGGCAGGGCCGCCGCCGGCAATCACGCAGTCCCGTTCCGTCACGTTGTCCACAGCTCTATCTTCGGGCCTGCTTGGCGTTAAGTGGGAGAGCGTCCGATGGAAATCCGCGTTAACTGAAAGAGCGTCCGATGGAAATCCGCGTTAAGTGGGAGAGCGTCCGCTGGAAAACCGCGTTAAGTGAGAGAGGGTGCGGGGTGGGGCGGCCGCCGTCGGGCAGTTGCGTGTTAAGTTGAAAAGCACGGAGGCACCGGCTGGAAAGAGAAATCTCCCTTGGACTCACCCGCACCAGTAACAATCCTGACCGTCTGTACGGGCAATATCTGCCGGTCCCCCGTAGCCGAGCGGCTTCTGCAAGCAGGGCTCAACCAGGTAATGCCGGGCGGCTTCGTCGTGGCGAGCGCAGGGACCCGGGCAATGGTGGGCGATCCCATGCAGCCTATCTCAGCGGACATCGTGCGCACTTTCGGCGGTGATCCCGAGAACTTCGCCGCCCGCCAGCTGACCCCAAAAATTCTGCGCGGTGTTGACCTGGTGCTCACCATGACCTCCGGGCACCGCGGCGAAGTCCTGCAACTGGACGCGTCGCTCCTCAAAAGGACGTTCACCATCCGCGAATTCGCCCGGATGCTTGATGTCCTGGACCAGCGCGCTGCCGCTGCCGAGGGCAGGAAACCTGGCGCAGGAACGCCCAACGACGGCGATCCGCTGGCCGCGAACCACACCTTCTGGCGGAGCTTGCCGGCCCGTGCGGCCGCTGTGCGGCATCTGTCGCTGCCCGCAGACTCGGCCGAGAACGACATCATCGACCCCTACCGCCGGGCGCCTGAGGTGTACCGGCAGATGGAGGATGAACTCGCGCCCGCCATCGTGTCCATCCTGCGCCACGCACGCCTCAACGCTCCAGTTCGCCCGACGCGTGCAGGTTCGCTGTAGCGTTACCGCGGCCCCGGCACCTTTCCCAGGACGTCGGCGACGGCGCCCCGACTGCCCGGCCGGCCTGCCGCCGTCGTTAGGCGCGCCACCTCCTGACCCAGCCTCCGCGTGGTTGAGCCACGTGCCAGGTCCCCGCAGATGACAGTTTGGACACGTATGTAGCCAGTGAGGGCCTGGCGGGCGGACACTGATCCCACCATCCCACAATGAGGTGAGGCACAATGAGCACGCCAGCCGGTTCTGAACCATCCGGTACCACCCCCTCCGACCCCCCTCCGCATGGTCTTGGCCTGGTGGCATACGGGCGGCGGCGGTGGATCGCGGCACTGCTGGCACTCGTCCTTGTGGTGGTTGCCGCCGTCGCGGTCGTCAGCCTCAACCGCGCCGGCAGCGAGGCGCAGCCTGCGGCCACGCAGAGCGAAACCCCCTCGCCCGCGCCCTCCGAGACGCCTTCGGAAACCCCGCCTCCCCCGCCGCCGCCTCCACCCATTCCGGAGCATCCCGCTGTACCCATGAACGTGCTGGTCATTGGCAGCGATATGCGCGGCGTCGCCAAGGATGCTGCAGCACACACGGCGGCCACCGGCCAGCCCATGGACCACCGCGCAGACGCCCTGATGCTTGTCCACGTCCCGGCTGACCGCCGGGCACTGTACGTCGTCTCGATCAACAGGGATATGTGGGTGGATATCCCCGGCTTCGGTGGGGGGAAGATCAACGCGGGGTTGCAGTACGGTGGCATCGACATGACCACCCAGACCGTTCAGCAGCTGTTCGGGATCACCATCGACCACACCCTGATGCTGGACTTCGGCGGCTTCAAGCATCTGGTGGATGGGCTGGGCGGCATCGAGGTCAACGTCCCCGTCCCATTCCAGTCGACGCACGATACGCGACACGTTTTCGGTCCCGGCCTGAACCACCTGGACGGTCAGGCCGCGCTGGAGTTCGCCCGGGAGCGGTACGCGTTCGTCGACGGCGACTTCCAGCGGGTGCGCAACCAACAAATCCTGCTCCGCGCCATTCTTGCGCGGCTGGTGGCCGGCGGCGGATTGAACGACGTAACGGTGGTCAGGGGCCTGGTCGACTTGGCCTCCTGCTGCCTCACGGTGGACAAGGGCTTCGACCCGGTGCAGGCGGCCATCCTTGCATACAGCCTTCGCAACGTTGATGTGAACGCCATCGGCACCATGACCCTTCCGACAGCGGGGGCGGGGTTCATTGCCGAGCAGTCCGTGCTGTTCCCGGATTACGGGGCGATCAACGCCGTGGGGGCGGCGCTGCGGGAGGGCCGGATCGGAGAGTTCGCCGTGCCGTAGGGGAAGCAGGGCCAGTGGTCACGGGGTGCCGGGTTGCTGGCGACGTGCATGGTGACAACCGGCGCGCACATTACCTGGCGCCAGTGAAATATCCCCCGCGCCACATCATTTGCGGGTCGCCTGGAGATCGGCGCGTCGAAAACCGGGCGGCGGCCCCTTGCTGTTCAGTCAGGCGGTACCCCAAGTTCACCGCAGGGAAACTGTCCGTGCGCCAGCTGCCGGCAGGCTGGACGGCATGGCTGACATTTCTCGCCGCACCATCGTCAAGGGATCCGTCCTCGCCGCCGCGCTGGCGGCCACACCCACAGCCGTGCAGGCGGCGGCCGCTCCGCGCCAGTCACCAGCCGGCGTGGCGCTCGTCCGCAACCGGCTCACCCTCCCCAGCGGTATCGCCACCGGCGATGTCACCTCGGACTCCGCCGTGCTGTGGTCGCGCGCTT
>NZ_JBNHFF010000119.1:0-10040 GCF_059089965.1 Arthrobacter sp. SPT-J7 | reverse complement strand
CCGGGGCGGGAATAGCCCTGTCCCTTTCCATCGCCTCCATTCCGGGTACAGCTGTCGCCCTGTTCTTTTTTGGCATCGCCATCGGGCTCTGGGATGTGTCCCAAAACCTCGAAGGGGCCGACGTCGAACACAAGCTTCGGCGGACCATCATGCCCCAGTTCCATGCTGCGTTCAGTGGCGGAGCCTTCCTGGGCGCCTTGATCGGAGCAGGCCTTTCGAATCTGGGAGTCGGCCTGCCGGTGCACCTGCTGGTCATTGTGGGCATCGTGCTGCTGGTAACGATGATTGCTCCCCGCTACTTCCTTCCTCACATCCCGGCACCAACACTGGCCAAGGGCGAGGCCAAGCCTTCCAAGGGCCCGTCCGCCTGGCGGGACAGCAGGACGCTGCTCATTGGTGTCGTTGTCCTTGGGGCTACCCTGACCGAGGGTGCGGGCAATGACTGGATCGCCAAGGCGTCAGTTGACGGCCTCGGCACCTCCGAGTCCACCGGTGCCTTGATGTTCGCCCTCTTTGTCCTGGCCATGACAGCGATGCGTTTCCTGGGCGGACGCGTCATCGACAAACACGGCCGGGTTGCCGTCCTCCGTGCCAGCATGGCAGCGGCGGCCGCCGGTCTTTGCCTCTTCGTGCTTGCAGGCAACGTGTGGCTCGCGGCCGTGGGCGCGGCGCTCTGGGGTATAGGAGCGGCACTGGCCTTCCCGATGGGAATGTCCGCTGCCGCCGACGACCCCCAGCATGCAGCAGCAAGGGTTTCTGTTGTCTCCACACTCGGATACACCTCGTTCCTGGCCGGTCCACCGCTGCTCGGGTACCTGGGCGACCTCACGGGAATCCACCTTGCGCTGCTGGCGATCCTGGCGCCCATCCTCCTCGCGCTCCTTCTTGCCGGCGCAGCCAGGCCGCTAAAGCTCAAGTAAGGTCTGCCGGGAGCCCGGCATCTCCGCGGCGGCGGTAGGGTGAGGGCATGCACAGGAAATGGCGCCGGGGCCACCAGTCGATCAGCCGGACGGACAGATACCTTGTACGGCATGTCTCGAAGCTGCCAGGCGGAAACCATGATGACTTCTTCCGCCAGCTGTCAGCATCTGCAAACCACGGAAAACTGTGGATGGCCATTGCGGCCGTCCTGGCCACTATCCCGGGCAGGCCGCGCCGCGCCGCACTTCACGGACTTATAGCGCAGGCAGTGGCCTCCGCCGTCACCAACGGAGTCTTCAAGACCCTGCTGCCCCGTGCCCGCCCGCTCCCGGAACACCTTCCCGTGTTCCGGTTCGTGCATCCGCAACCGAAAAGTTCATCCATGCCGTCCGGCCATTCGGCGTCAGCTGTGGCCTTCGCAGTAGGGACAGGCCTGGTCAAGCCTTCCCTGGGCGCCGCACTGGCCCCGGCAGCGCTGGGAGTGGCATACTCGCGGGTCCACACAGGGGCGCACTGGCCCTCGGACGTGGTGTTCGGTTCGGCGATCGGTGCCGGTGCGGCCCTTGTCACCAGGCGGTGGTGGCCCGTAGGCCCCCCGTTCCCGCAGACTGCGAGGACCTGGACCACGGCGCCACGACTGCCCGAGGGGGAAGGGCTGGCAATCGTGGTGAACACTTTAGGCGGCTCCTTCACCAAGGAGACAGCAGCCGCCCTTCGGCAGGTATTCCCCGAGGCGTATATAAGGACGGTGCAGCCCGGGGACCACCTGCTAGGCGCAATCAACGAGGCGTCTGATCGTCCCGGGACCCGTGCACTGGGTGTCTGGGGCGGCGACGGAACGGTGGGTGCGGCGGCCGCGGCAGCCATCAAGCGGTCGATCCCGCTTCTAGTCCTGCCCGGCGGAACCATCAACCACTTCGCCCGCGACGCAGGAACGGGGAGCCTCAAGGACGCCCTGGCAGCGGCGTCGAAAGGCGACGCCGCCCTGGCCGACGTCGGGACCGTGACGGTTGAGCGAGGCTTGGCCGGGAAGCCCGAAAAGGCGGAAGTGACAATGCTCAACACCTCCAGTGTCGGCCTGTATCCCGACTTCGTGCGGCGGCGTGAACAGTTGCAGCCGGCACTCGGAAAGCCCCTCGCCGGAGTGGTGGCCATGTTCCGCACGTTTGCTGCCGGCACCCCCACCACCCTGAGGGTGGACGGCAGGCTGCACAAGGTGTGGATCGCTTATGTGGGACGGGGCCGGTACTACCCCCGGGACCATGCCCCGTTGCTGCGGCCGGTGATGGACGATGGCGTTCTGGACGTCCGCATGATCACGGCAGACGAGTCCTTCGCCCGGTTGCGGCTGCTCTGGTCCGTGCTGACGGGCACGGTACCCACCTCACGCATCACCCATTTGTCGGAGGCAAGGGAGGTGCGCATCGAAGCTGGTGGATCCCCGATGGTGCTGGCCGTCGACGGCGAGGCACTGGCTGGAGTCCGCAGCGTTGAGTACAGGGTGCGGCCCCGGGCCCTTGCCTACTACTCCCCCCGCCCCTGACAGGGCCTTCCCCTGACGGAGCCTTCCTTTGACGGCCGCTTCCCCTGAGGGTGCGTTCCCCTGAGGGAACATGCCGTGACGTCGGATCATCCAGGGGGACTACCCCGGATTACCCCTGAATCATCCCTGAGACCGGCGAAAACAGGGCATCGCATCGGTAGCGTGGTGGATACGCAAGCGTCCCAAAACATCTGCCGCAGCCATCTGCTGCCGTCTGAAGGAACAACTAATGATTGAGGCACAAGGCCTGACCAAGGTTTACGGCGGAAAAACCGCCGTGGCAGGGGTCAGTTTCACCGTCCAAGCAGGGCTGGTCACGGGCTTCCTGGGCCCGAACGGCGCCGGTAAATCCACAACGATGCGCATGATCATGGGTTTGGACCGGCCAACGTCGGGCTCCGTCACCGTGAACGGCCTGCCGTACGCACACCACAAAGCACCGCTGCACGAGGTGGGTGCACTCCTGGACGCCAAAGCCGTGCACACCAGCCGCAGCGCCTACAACCACCTGTTGGCCATGGCCGCCACCCACGGCATTCCCAACACCAGGGTCCATGAGGTCATCGAGATGACCGGTCTGGAGGCGGTGGCCCGCAAGAAGGCCGGCGGTTTCTCGCTCGGCATGGGCCAACGGCTGGGAATCGCCGCCGCGCTTCTGGGAGATCCCCAGACGCTCATCCTGGACGAGCCCGTCAACGGCCTGGACCCGGAGGGCGTCCTGTGGGTCCGCAACCTGGTCCGGTACCTCGCCAACCAGGGCAAAACCGTCTTCCTGTCCTCGCACCTCATGAGCGAAATGGCGCAGACCGCTGACCACCTGATCGTTATTGGCCGTGGACGGATTATTGCCGATGCACCGGTCAAGGAGATCATCGCCGGAACGCGGCAGGCCAGGACCCTGGTCCGCACCAGCGAAGCCCTGCGACTCTCTGCCCTCCTGGCAGGGGACGGCGTCACCGTGGACCAAAGCGAGCCCGAAACCCTTGAGGTAATGGGGATGGATTCGCGCCGGATCGCGCAGGCGGCATTGGACAACGGCATCCTGCTGTACGAGCTGACCCCGCAGATGTCCTCCCTTGAAGACGCGTACTTCGACCTCACCAAGGACGAAGTCGAATACCACTCGCACCTGACGGGCGGACCCGCAGCGGCCGCACCCGCAGCGGCAGGAAAGTAAGGACGATGAGCACCATGACTGAAACCCGTTCCGCCCCCACCCGGTCCTCTGCGGGATCACGGGGCGTGACCTTTGGCGGCGTCCTGCGGTCCGAATGGATCAAGCTTTGGTCGCTGATGTCCACCCGCATCCTGCTGCTGCTGACGCTGGCGGCCATCGTCGGTGTTGGCGCGTTGACCGTCCTGATCCGCTACACCTACCTGGAAGAGATGATCCGGAGCGCCAGGGAGCAAGGCCAGACGATGACGCCCGAAATGCTCGAGGCGTCCTTTCCTCCGGGCTCCGGCTTCGACCTCTACAACCTGCCCAACGCAGGCCTGCAGATAGGAATCCTGATCCTCGGATCACTGGCGGTGCTTTTTATGTCCTCCGAATACGCCACCGGAATGATCCGTTCCACGATGAACGCCGTACCTCGCCGCACGCCCGCCTTTGTGGCCAAAGCGATCATCCTAGCGGTCATTTCCTACGTGATCACCACCATTGCCGGAGCAACAACCTTCCTGATCGCCATGCCGGTGTTCCAGGGCATGGGGTTCGACCTGGACTGGTCCACTGACGGCGTGCTTTACAGCATCTTCACCGGCGGCCTCTATGTGGCCGGGGTTGCCTTGATCGGCCTTTCCCTGGGGACGCTGCTGCGCAACTCCGCGGGCGGCATCACTGTGCTGGTGGCCATGTTCTTTGTCCTCTCCATCGCCGCGGGATTCATGACCCTTATCCCCGGTGAATTCTGGAAGTACGTTCCGCAGTACATTCCGAGCGAGGCCGGCGGACGCTTTCTCTCCATCGGCCACATGGACGGCGTGATCGATCCCTGGCACGGCGGCCTGATTTTCCTGGGCTACGTGCTGTTGTTCCTGATCCCGGCAATGATCGTCTTGAAGAAACGCGACGTCTGAACGGGGACCAAGAACCAGGACCATGACAGAAACGGCAGTTGGAAAGGACGCGCCGGCCGGACAGGCCGACGCGTCCCTTGCCGAGCTCACCGCCAGGCGCAGGGGGCGCATCCGCCGCTACCTGCACCGGCATCCCTTGGTGATGGACGGCGTGGTGGCCATCAGCTACAGCCTGCTGGTGGCGCCGACGGTGGTGGACGCCACGAGGTCCGGCAACTGGCTCGCCATCGGCCTGCTGGTGGCGGTGGCGGGGGCGCTGTTCCTCCGCCGTTTCTACCCGGTGGGCCTTGTGGCCTTTGTGGCAGTGGCGGAGGTGGCAGTAACACTGCTGCATCCGTGGGGTTCCAATGCGTCGGCCGGCCTCTGGTTCTCGCTGTACGCCGTGGCAGTGGCCCACACCCGCCGCTTCGCGCTTATCACCATGGCGGTGGCCACAGCGCCCCTGGCCCTCCTTTACCTGCTGGCCGCCGTGGGCCCGATGGAGAACTCCTTCGTCCACGACACCGGAGTCAACCCGGGCGACTTCCACCTGCTGACGAGCATCGCCACCGGGGCCACCATCACCCTGTCCAATGTCATTGCCACGGGCATCGGCATCTCGGTCCGGCAGCGGCGGGAACACGAACAGGAAGTGGCCGCGTGGGCTGCCCGGACTGCCCAGCTCGCGTCGGTGAACGAACGGAACCGGATCGCCCGGGAGATGCACGACGTCGTTGCCCACTCCCTTACGGTGATGATCAGTTTGTCGGATGGTGCATCCGTCGTGGTCCGGAAAAGTCCGGAGCGCGCCGGCGAGGTGCTTGGTGAATTGTCCCGGACTGGGCGGACCGCCCTCGCTGACATGCGGCGCGTCCTGGGTGTCCTTCGGGATGATGCGGAGGCAGCGGCGTCGCCGCTGCCGCTGGCTTCGGGCGACAACCTGTCCAATTTGCTGGAGGGGTTCCGCACCGCGGGCTTGCCCCTGCACTACTCCCACACCGGTCCGGCGCTGCCCGACGATGCCGCCTTCCAGCTCACCGTGTACCGGATTGTCCAGGAATCACTGACCAACGTGCTCCGCTACGGCCGTTCCCTGGGGCGGGTGGACGTCTCGGTTGTCCGCACTGGTTCAACAGTCACCATCGACGTGCTCGACGACGGGGCAGGAGTTCCGGGGCATCCCGCCCCTGGCGACGGCGCGGCCCCCGCCCCGGGACACGGCTCCTATGGCAGTGGCCAGGGAATCGCCGGAATGGCTGAGCGGGCCCGGATCTATGCCGGAACGGTGGAAGCCGGCCGCAGCGGACGGGGCTGGCGCGTGCATGCCGTCCTTACCTGGCCTGGCGATGATGTTTACGGGTCCCTCATCAACTACGAACTCCAAGGCAAAGCATGACCAATAATCAGGCCATAACCATCCTGCTGGTGGATGACCAGCCGCTGCTCCGCATGGGTTTCCGGCTCATCCTCGAGGGCGAGGACGACCTGCGGATCGTGGGCGAAGCTTCCAACGGCGCCGAGGCCGTCCGCCAAGTGCGGGAACTGAACCCCGATGTGGTGTTGATGGACGTGCGGATGCCCGTGCTGGACGGCATCGAGGCGACGCGTGCCATCGCGGAATCCGGAGCCTGCTGCAGGATTATCATCCTGACCACCTTTGATGTGGATGAATATGCCTTCGCGGGCCTCCAGGCGGGCGCGTCCGCGTTCCTGCTGAAGGACGCCGCGCCGTCCGAACTGATCAGCGCCGTACGCGTGGTGGCCAGCGGCGACGCGGTAGTGGCACCCAGGATCACCCAGCGGTTGCTGGAAACCTACGTCCGGGGTACGGCCAAGCCGGTGCCGGCGGCTCCTGGGCCCGATCCGCTCCTGGCCGACCTGACGCCCAGGGAAACGGAAATGCTGCAGGCCATGGCCGAGGGTCTGTCCAATGCGGAGATTGCCCACCGGTATTTCCTGTCCGAGGCCACGGTGAAGACGCACGTGCGGCGCATCCTCACCAAACTCCACCTCCGCGACCGCGTCCAGGCAGTGGTGTACGCGTATGAAACCGGCCTTGTGGTTCCCAGCAACCCGGACTACTGACGAAGGCTCGGGCAGGAAACCCTATGCAGGCGGGGGGCGGGGCGGTTGGATAGTGGCATGAACAACCATGTCCCCCACCCGAACCACGACCGCGGGCTCGAATTCGACCTGTGGACCATCATCAGCCGCCGGTCGCTGGGCATGTTCTTCGGGGCAGGCGGCACCGCCGCTGCCTTGGCTGCCTGCACCCCTGGCGGGCCGACCCCCAGTGCCGGCCCTGCGACGTCGTCTGCCGCCCCGGCAACCGCAGCTTCGGGCGGTGCTGCTGTGCCCGGGTCGCCGGAACCCACCCTGACCCGGGCCATTGCCGAGTGCGGCGTGGAAATTCCGCGGGAAACGGCCGGGCCGTTTCCGGGCGACGGCTCGAACGGCCCCAACCTGCTGGAAGCCTCGGGAGTAGTGCGGCAGGACATCGCATCCAGCTTTGGGACGGGGACCGCCAAGGCCGAAGGGGTGCCGCTGACCTTCACCTTGACGCTGCTGGACAATGCCAACGGCTGTGTCCCGCTGGCCGGTGCGGCCGTCTATGCGTGGCACTGCGACCGGGAGGGCAAGTACTCGATGTACGACCCGGAACTTGCCAACGAAAACTACCTGCGCGGCGTCCAGGAAGCGGACGCGAATGGCCAGGCTACCTTTACGTCAGTTTTCCCCGGCGCTTACTCCGGGCGCTGGCCGCACATCCACTTCGAGGTGTTCAAGTCCATGAACAACGCGACGGCGGCCGGGCAGGTGCTGGCCGTTTCGCAGATTGCACTCACCAAGGCGTCATGCGACGACGTTTATGCCTCCCCGGGCTACGAGGCGAGCAGGCGCACCATGGGCCGCACTACCCTGCAGTCGGACAGCGTGTTCAGGAATGACGGCGGCATCTACCAGCTCGCCACCATGACCGGATCGGCCGCGGCAGGCTACACGGCGGGGCTCAACGTCACCCTCTAGACTCGGGAGCATGCCTTCTTCAGCCTCAGCTGCCGACCACATCCAGGAACTTGGCGACTACGTCAGCGCGTCGCCGTCGAGCTTTCACGCCGTGCACGAAGCGGGCCGCCGGCTGCTGGATGCCGGGTTTGTCCGGCTGGATGAGCTGGAGCCCTGGGAGGGCGGCACCGGTTCCTTCTTCATCATCCGCGACGGCGCGCTGATCGCCTGGGTGGTCCCCGAGGGCGCCGGACCCACCACCGGGTTCAATATCCTCGGGGCGCACACTGATTCGCCGTCCTTCAAGCTCAAGCCGAAGCCGACCATAAGCGCGCATGGCTGGCTGCAGGCGGGCGTGGAGGTGTACGGCGGGCCGCTGCTGAACTCCTGGCTGGACCGGGAGCTGCAGCTGGCCGGGCGGCTGCTCATGCTGGACGGTACCGAGCACCTGACGGCCACCGGGCCCATGGTTCGCTTCCCGCAACTGGCCATCCATCTGGACCGCACCGTGAATGATGGCCTGACGCTGGACAAGCAGCGGCACATGAATCCGGTATGGGGGCTCGGGAATTCAGGGGATTTTGACCTGCTTGCGGTGCTGGCTTCCCATGTTCCGGACGCTTCCGTGGACCCTGCCCGGATTGGCGGGTACGACGTGGTCATCGCAGATACGCAGACACCTGCCGTTTTCGGGGGCAACGGGGAGTTCTTCGCGTCCGGGCGGCTGGATAACCTTTCGGCCACCCATGCGGGGCTGGTGGCGCTGATGGCGCATGCTTCTTCTGTTGGTAGTGGCGCCGGGGGTGGGCCGATCGCCGTACTTGCTGCCTTCGATCACGAGGAGATCGGCTCCAACTCCCGATCCGGGGCCTGCGGGCCCATCCTTGAGGATGTGCTGGTGCGCATCTCTGACGGCCTGGGTGCCACGGCGGGCCAGCACCGGCAGGCGCTGGCGGCATCGTTCTGTGTCTCGGCGGACGCCGGGCACGCCGTCCACCCCAACTATGCGGAGCGGCACGACCCCGCGAACCACCCTGTACTCAACGGCGGCCCGCTGCTGAAGATCAACGCCAACCAGCGTTACGCCACGGACGCCAACGGGGCAGCTTTTTGGGCCCGGTTGTGCGGCGATGCCCGCGTGCCGTATCAGGAATTCGTGTCCAACAACGCAATCCCCTGCGGCTCGACCATTGGCCCGCTGACTGCCACGCGCCTGGGGATCAGGACAGTGGACGTAGGCATTCCGCTGCTTTCCATGCACTCCGCCCGGGAGCTGTGCGGGGTGGAGGATCCCCGCATGCTGGCGGCTGTGACAGAGCTGTTTTTCCGGACGGTTCCATAGCTTTGAAGCGATTCCGCGGCGGCTGAGGCCTGGACAAGGGGCAGCTTTTCCACATAGCCGCATTCAACCTCGCGGCTGGGCGATCATGGCCCATAGCCTTGAGTCAAGCGCGAATCGCCTATCCGGTCCAAATGCACTAAGATATTGAAGTCTGTGCTGCGTCCTGCCTCCGTTCCGGCGGCGGGGCATGGCATGGCATCGCAAATGAACCTCCTGTTACGGAAATGCCGTAACCGCTTAGCCCAAAGGAGGTGGGTTCACATATGCGTCCTTACGAATTGATGGTAATCATCGACCCCGAGGTCGAAGAGCGTACCGTTGAGCCGTCGCTTCAGAAGTTCCTGAACGTCATCACCAACGATGGTGGAACCATCGAAAAGGTTGACATCTGGGGCCGTCGCCGTCTGGCTTACGACATCAAGAAGAAGTCCGAAGGTATCTACGCCGTGGTGAACTTCACCGCCAAGCCGGAAACCGCCAAGGAACTTGACCGCCAGCTGTCTCTCAACGAGACCATCATGCGCACCAAGATCACCCGCCCCGAAGAGCAGAAGGTTGTTGCTGAGTAATTTCAGCCCAATCTTCATTCTCTACCCCGCAGGAAACGCACTCTTCACCCAGGATCGAACAAGGAGGCAGTAGATGGCAGGCGAGACCACCATTACGGTCATCGGTAATCTCACCAATGACCCGGAATTGCGGTTCACACCGTCCGGTTCGGCAGTAGCGAACTTCACCATCGCTTCCACCCCCCGCACCTTTGATCGCCAGTCCAACGAGTGGAAGGACGGGGAAACCCTGTTCCTCCGCGCCGCTGTGTGGCGTGAAGCGGCCGAGAACGTCGCCGAGTCCCTCACCAAGGGCATGCGTGTGATTGTTACCGGGCGCCTGAAGAGCCGTTCCTACGAAACCAAAGAAGGCGAAAAGCGCACCGTAATCGAGCTTGAGGTCGATGAAATCGGCCCGAGCCTGCGCTACGCCAATGCCAAGGTCAACCGCACCCAGCGCTCCGGCGCTGGGGGCGCCGGAAGCGGCGCCCAGGGCGGCTTCGGCGGCGGCAACAGCGGCGGTGGCTTCGGAGGAGGCGCCCCTGGTGGGAACCAGGGCGGCAACTCCGGCGGAAGCTGGGGCGGCGGTAACCAGCAGGCTGCACAGGATGATCCTTGGGCA